>NZ_VCKY01000136.1 GCF_005889735.1 Nonomuraea turkmeniaca | reverse complement strand
GTCCACCACCTCGGCGCCCTGCCCGTCCGGGCCGGCGGGGCCGTCCGGGTCAGAGTCGGGGTGCGGCGGCGGCTCGGTGAGGGTGTCGAAGTCGGTCGGGCGGTCGGTCATGATGAAGACACCTCGTGTGCGTTGTCGGCGGCGGGGTGGCAGGGCGCGGTCTCGGTTTGGCGACTGGGGGCCGCGCCCTGCGTGATGGTCGGGGAGTCGGGGTCGCGCCGAAGGGCGGCCATGCGGGCATGAATGCGGGCGCGTTCGGCCGGGCCGGTGATGAGCATCCGCAGGTAGATGGCCACCGGTATGGCCAGACAGGCCAGGGTGGCGATGCACGCGAAGGTCAGCAAGGTCAGCATGGGTGTGCCCTCCTTGTTTGTCAGGCGGCGCCGGCGCGGACCAGCGCCGACAGCCGCGGGTGGCGGGCGGACAGGTGCTCGTTCAGCAGCCGTTCGGCCTGCTTGACGTCGCCGGCGACGGTGGCCAGCGCGGCCATGGCGGCGATGATGACATCGCACAGTTCGCCGGTCAGTTCGGCGCGGGTGGCGCTGACGCCCTTGCGCGGGTTCTGGCCGGTCACGCCGATGTAGGCCGCGACCACTTCGCCGAACTCTTCGCCGATCTTCATGATGCGCATGGCGATCTCGTGCTCGGTGGGCGGGTTGGCGGTGTTCAGCCAGGACAGCAGGGCGGCGACGTGCTGGGGCAGGGTGATCGGTCTGGTCATGGGGCGGATTCCCTTGTCTCGTCGGGTGGGTGTCGAGCGGTGTGGGTCATGCGGCCTCGGGAGCGAGGGCGTCACGGACGGCGCGGGCGTCGTCCATGCCGCACCGCAGGGCGCGCTGAATCTTGTAGGCGCTCGGGGTGGCGGGCAGGTCGCCGGCCGCGATGAGCGCTTGTGTGCGTTCGATCAGCGCGGCCACCTCGGGGCTGATGAGCCTTACCCGATCACCGGTGTTCGCGCTGTACGTAAGGCCGGTAAGCCCTCGCTCGGCAGGGGTTTCGCGGGTGGGGTCGAGCCGAGCGAACGCGGCCAGGATGATGGGCAGGGCACCCACGATGGCCACGGCCACGATCGGCCCCAGGATGTGCAGCACCAGCCGCGAGATGGTGAAGTCGTCGTCGGTCCAGGGCAGGTAGGGCCAGGCGTTCATGCCGAGCGTCAGCCCGAGGAACAGGTACTCGATGCGGATCAGCTTGGGGTGGTCGAGGGGCTGTCCTTGGGTGCCGAGGTAGGCGCGGGCGCCGACGATGCCCAGTAGGGCGATGGACATGAAGGGTTCGACCAGCCAGGCGAAGATCCAGCCGGGCGACCAGGGCTCGGCGCCCTCGGCGGCGAACTGCTGCACGCCGGCGGTGGACCAGGCCAGCGCCAACGTAAGCGCCACCATGAGAGCAGTGGTCAGGATGCGCCGCATGCGGGCGGCCTGCCAGGCGCGCATCTCGGGGTCGCGGCCGAGGCGGTGCAGACGGGCCGTCTCGTGGGCCTTCCTGCGCCGCCGGCGCACCCTCGGGGTGTCCAGCAGCAGCGGCGTGTCGTCGGTCTGAAGCGCGGCCAACTGCCGCGCCTCGGCGACCTCGGCACGCAACTGCCGCACCCGCTTGGTCTCCCCCGTGTCATCGTCGCTGGCGTCGGGCGGCGGGTGCGGCGTCTGGGCGGTCAGGTGGCGTTCGATGTCGGCCAGGGTGCGGGCGATGTCGTCCGGACCCGGCTCAGGAGTGGCGAGAGTCATTACTGCCTCCAAACGATGATGGTGAGCAGGGCGACCAGGGCAATGGCCGCCAGAATGAGGACGATCATGCGGCTTGTCTCCAATCGGTCTTGGTAACGCGGGTGGGGGCGGGATCGGCGCCGTTCCACAAGCGGCGTAGCTCGTGAACGGCGGCGATGTCGGGCAGATCCTTGGAGCGGCGGGCGCGTTGTTTCCAGGCCAGGACGTCGCCCAAGCGCATGAACGGGATGCCGTCGATCAGGTCGGCCGAGGCGATCAGGTAGTCGGTCGGCCAGCCGGGCGTCCAGCGGTCCACGAACTCAATGGCGTGGGTGGGGTGGTTGACGACCAGGCCGTGACCGGACAGGGCCGCGCTCGGCGGTACGCCGAGGGACAGCACCGTGGTCCAGGCCGGGCCGCGCGCCAGCACGTCCAGGTCACCCACGCGCGAGCGCAGGCCGCGCACGTACAGGACGGCGCTGCCGCACACCACGTACTCGCCGAGCGGCAGGTTCAGGCGTGCCAGCTCAGCGAACAGGCCGGCCGGGTCATCGACCAGCACGGGCGGCGCGGACACCGCCGACAGTCGCCGGCGCGTGGCGGCCTCGGCGGGCGGGCAGATCGTTGCGGTACTCATGGCGAGTCCAGGCGGGTGATGAGGTCGTCCAACACGATGGCGACCCCTTCGAGCACGTACTGACGGTCGCTGTGTTCGTCGTCCAGTTCGCGGTTGATGTGGTCGCGCAGGTTGCGCAGGTCGGTGCGGATATCGGGCGTGTTCATGCGGCCATCTCCTCAGCGCAGTCGAGGCAGGTGCCGAGGTGGCGCGGCAGGACGTAGCCGACGTCCCGGTCGCACTCGGGGCATGTGCGGCGGGCGGCGTTGGCCTTGCCGAGGGCGGCGCGCTGGCGCGCGGTGGCGGTGCGCTTGGGGAGGGCGAACCGCACGTCGTACAGGTAGGCGGCGCGAACGCCGGGGGTGCCGTGGTGGCGGGAGCGCCACAGCACTTGGGCCTGGACGCCCTGACTGCCGGGCCGCAGCCCTTCGGCGGTGAGCTGACGCAGCGTGAGCAGGTGCGGCGGGGCCATCCGCCACGGGTAGGTGGGCATGCCGCCGTACCGGTCACCGGCAGGGTCCCAGAAGGCGGCGCGGATGCGGGACATCACGCCACCTCCGCGAGCTCGTACCGGCTGAGCAGGCAGGCGGCGAAGTAGCGCACGACATCCACCAGCAGGGGCGTGCCGAGCGTGCCCAACCACCAATCCGGTTCGGTGTCCTCGGGCATGTTCGTGGCCTGTCGCAGATCGGCGAACGTACCGATGCGGATGCGCGCCGGCACGCCGTAGGCGTCCGTCAGGGTGGCGGCCAGGCCGTCGCGGTCGTGGTGCCCCCGGATGTCGAGGAAGCGGCCATCGGGAGTGATGACGCCCACATGCGTCCACTCCCAACCGTCCTCACGCCGGCGTTCGACCAGGCCGTACGCCCAGCCGGTCGCCTCGCGCAGGGCCGCCGCCAACAACCAGCAGAACCCCCATGCGAAGAACTCGTCGGCATCATCGTTGATCACGCCGGGGTTGAGCAGCAGGCGAGTCAGGCCGCGCCGGTTGGTGGGCTGGGACGGCAGGAACTCCACCGCGATCTGCTCGAACGGGCGGCCGGCGGCAACCTCCTCCAGGTGCGGGTAGGTGACGGTCATCACGCCACCTCCAGACCGGACAGTTGCTGGGCGGCGCGAGCGCGCATGGCCTCGAACAGCTCGGTGATCTCGGCGTAGGTGTCGATCTCGGCGGGGGTGCGGCCGGCCCAGATACCGGAGGTCGGGCGAACCTTCAGGGCGTACTCATCGCACAGCAGCCGGGCCGGGCAGGTGGCGCACACCTCGCGGGCCACGGCCTCACGGGCGGCGCGCTCGCCGGTCGTCTCGATTAGCAGGCGCGGGCCGGTGTGCAGCTCCGGGTCGTAGGTGCACTCAGGCAGCAGCGGGTCGGTGTCCCCGCCCCACAGCGTTTCGATCTCATCGAGCGCCATGCGCGATGGGTGGATCGGCAGGTCGGAACGAACCATGATGGGTGGTACTCCTTTGGGAGTCGAGCGGGGGCGGCTCGTGTCTTGGCGGATGAGGGCCGCCCCCGGCAGATGAAGTGGTCACTTGCTGCTGACGGTCTTGATGAACTCGGCGAACTGCTGTGCGCCGGTCACGATCGACTCAAAGCCCCACTTGACCGCCACGGCAGCGCCCTGCGGGTCAGTGAAGAGGTAGATGACAAAGCCGATCAGGAACAGCGTCGGCAGGAACCGGCCGACGCTCTTGGCAGGCTGCATGGGAAGCTCCCTTGGGTAGGTGGACCCGGCAGAGCAGCCGGAGCGCCCCGGCAGGGAGTCGAACCCTGCCTGCGACCATCGGAGCGAAAGACCTGGTAAGCCGGGTGGGGTCAGCCGGGAGCCACCTCGACATAGACGCGGACACTGGGCTGCGCTGGAGCCGAAGGGCATAGCCCTTTGATCGCGGTAACGGAGAACGTCTCGCGCAGGGTCAGCACGGCATCGGCTACCTCGGCCGGCGTTCCGGTCAGGCGAATGGACAGCATCAGCACTCCCTTGGGTGGTGTGTGTGAAAGAGGTACGAGCGGCGAAGAGGCGCCCCGGCAGGGAGTCGAACCTTGCCTGCGACCATCGGGGCGGATAGCGGATCGGGCCAGGTGAGGCGCTAGCAGCCCCAGCAGCGCCAGGGACCAAGGCCGTAGGCGATGACCGTGCGCTCGCGCAGGTCCGGCCGCATACGGCGAGTGATGGCGATCCGCCTCAGGAGTCGCCGGCGTAGGTCTCGCTGCCGTCTGCGCTGTAGAACTGGACGGCCTTACGTCGCTTCATGACCAGCGCCAACCCTCATCCGAGCAAGTCGCGCAGCATGGCCTGATGGGCGCGGAAGACGCGGCCGGCGTAGTAACCGCTGATGTAGGCGGCCAGGTGGGCGTAACTGTCGGCGCGCACCCATACGGCGCGCTTGGCGTCGTCGGCGCCGACCACGGCGGGCAGCTCGGCGCGGGGCAGCGCGCCGAGGTGGAACCGGACGGGCACCGTGACCATCCACGCCTCATCACTGGCGCGCGGGTCGGGCACGTACCGGGCCGGAAGCGGCATGCGGACCATGCTCGCCAGGTCCAGGCAGGTTTCCTCTTCCAGCTCGCGCACCGCCGCCGCTTCCGGGTCCTCTCCGGGCTCCACGTAGCCACCGGGGATGGCCCAACCGTGATCGTCCGAGCGTTCGACCATGACCAGCCAGCGGCCGGCCTCGGTGTTGGCCGTGACGATGGCATCGGCGGCCAACTGCTCTCCCCAGTGCCCCAGCTCGTTGCGTCCGTTAGCGGATGCCGGTCGTCTCGCACGGGTTGACCGGACGACCGTCGATCACCTTGAACGGGATCGCGGCGGCGGCCTGGCGGCCGGTCCAGTCGATCTGCGTCGGGTCGGCCTGCGGGTCGGCCCAACCTTCCTTGATGCCTTTGGTGAACACGTCGGGGTGGGTGTACGTGACGCACGTGGTCATGGCGAGATCCCTCGGATTGGGGTTGCGGGTGATCTCGGCATCAGCGATGCCGAAGCGCCCCGGGAGGGAGTCGAACCCTGCCTGCGACCATCGGGGCTGTAGATGAAGGTCCGCACGGCCGGATGGCCGTGCGGTCGGGCTCTTTGCGGGAGGTATGAGTTGCTCCCGCTGTAGGCAGAGCCCTGCCCTCCGGCTGCCAAGGTGCCGGGAACCTCGGCCCCCTCTGTCCGGGGCCCCTTGAAGTGCCAGATGATGCACAGCCCGTCGGCACGCGGCTTGCGCCGCTTTCCCAGGTCTTCCGGCTGTGCGGGTTGTCCAACATGCCTAGGCAGGTTGTACAAGCACCATGCTGACTGGCCTGCCTAGCCATGTCAAGAGACATGCTTAAGTTGCCTAGCAATGTTGACCAGGTAACGGCTACGCTGTAGGGCATGCAACTTGACCCGGATGACCCACGCCCGCCGTATCTGCAGGTAGCCCACCAACTGAGAGCCGCAATCCTCACGAGGAAGTTCGCCCCTGGCGACAAGCTTCCTTCTGGCCCTGAGCTGGCTAAGAGCTTCGGCGTTGCCCGCATGACCGTTCAGCAGGCCATCCGCCAACTCCGTGATGAGGGGCTCGTGGTCACAAGGCAGGGAAGCGGCGTGTTCGTTCGCGAGCGGACCGCGCGCCCTGTCGGTCTACGTCCGCACGTCGAGCAGGCGTTCAAGCGCTCAGAGGTCTCGATAGAGTTCGCGGGCTTCTCTGGCGAGACACTTCACGGCGCGATCCAAGAGCCACTCGACAACATCCGTGCTGGCAAGCTCGTTCCCGAGAGCATCAGCGTCCGCATCCTGATCCCAGACACGTCCCGTCCGTGGTCACTGCCGTGCCGCGTAGACAACCTTGAAGACGAGCCCCTGTTCCGGAAGCGGGCAGACCGGATCACCTCGCGCCACGCTCAGGCCATCGTGGAGTCTGTACAAGAACTCAAGGATCTCGGTCTTGTCGCGTCAGCCTCAGCCGAGGTGCGCATCTGTGGCGAACCGCCCCGCTTCAAGCTCTATGTGATCAATGGCGAAGAGGCGTTCTTCGGCTTCTATCCAGTCACCAAACACACCGTTGCTCTCGGCGGAGAACCGCATGCCATCTATGACCTGATGGGCAAGGATGCGGAGCTGTTCCACTTCGCTCTAAGCGACGGAGAGGACTCCGCGTCAGGTCAGTTCGTCATACAGTCGCGCGCTTGGTTCGACAGCGTGTGGAATACGGTCGCGCGAGAGTCAGCGTGACGGCGCACACGGGACCGCTCGACGCCGCACAGGAGGCGATGCGGAAAGCTCAGTGTGTCCTGCTCGACTTCGACGGCCCCATCTGCGACATCTTCGCGGGACTACCCGCGCCGCGAGTCGCTGCATCACTGCGCAGTTTCCTTGCTGAGCATGATGTCGAGATCCCGCCAGAGGTCGAAGCCATTGAAGATCCGCTGGCGGTCTTCCGGTTCAGTCGGCAACTCGGACCGGACATGAGCCGCATCACGCGGGACATGTTGACGAGGCTCGAAGTCGAGGCGGTCCAGACGGCGCGTCCGACCCCGGGGGCCGCCGATCTTATCCGGCAGTCGAAACGTCTCGGCAAAGCCGTGGCAGTGGTCAGCAACAACTCGACCATGGCGGTAACGGCCTATCTACAGCGAACCCACCTGGGGGAAGAGATCGACTACGTGTCAGCGCGCGTCGAACCGGATCCGAACCTCATGAAGCCGGATCCGCACCTGGTGCGTCACGCGCTCGAACGGCTTGCCGTCAAGCCCTCAGCGAGCGTGCTCGTGGGCGACTCCGAAACTGACATGGAGGTGTGCAAAGCGACAGGCGTTGTCGCAGTCGGGTACGCCAATCGACCCGGCAAAGCGTCGCGACTCGAAGCGGCCGGAGCTGACCACGTCGTGACCAGCATGACGGAGTTGCTTGTAACCAACTCCACAGAGACGCGCTGAGAGACTCGGGGTAAGTTCATCGGCCTCCAAGAGGCGACAGACAGGGTTGCGTCCGTCCGGTTACAGTCCGAGACATGGCTAAGGGCGACGACGACGAAGCCCCTCCCATCTGTGGGGCCTGCCTCGGGGCAGGTGGCGAGTGGATCGAACTCAATGGGAAGAAGGGCCGGGAGCGAAAGTGGGTCCAGTGCACAGCATGCGACGGGACCGGGCGTAGGTGACCGACCACATCACCTGCCCAGAGTGTGAGGGGCGCAAGGGGCAACGGCTTGGCGGCCTTTTCCTGGCCTGCCGATTCTGCGGCGGTTGTGGCTGGGTCGGTGGCAGCAATGAGCCGGCCGAGCGAAGCGACCAGCCGCCAGCCGCGCCGCCAGCAGCATGGTTGCACAAGGTATGGCGCGATCCATGGATCGCGTCCGCCATCTCCTGTCGCCTATGCCTCGGATCCAAGAAAATCTCGCATGTAGATGAAGAAGCAGGCATCCTGGTGACCGTTCCATGCACATGTGTTGACGGCCAGGATCATTGAGATTGAGCCCAGGAGGAAAGTCAGGTTGGGCTCAAGAATCTGTAAAAACTGGAGCGTCGCCGAAGAAAAGATCGAGCTGCTCCAGGAGAGCATCAGACGCCTGATACAGAAGGTCGAGTCCATGGCGAGCTAGAGGACGCAGATCGATAGGCCTTTCGCCACTATCAACAGTACTGCGTTCGAAGTCGCATATGACCGTTCTGGATGTCCCGGGAACCCGCACACTCATTGAACCTACTCGTGCTTGATCACCCAGTGCGGCGTTCATTTGGTCAATATTTCCTAGGCTACTCGTACCTCCGATTGGCTGCGCCTGTACATCCGCCCTCGCGGTAGGCCCGAACAACTCGATGCCCTCGATCAAGTACTTAGCGGAACGCGGCTGAATTTCTCGCCATGTAGGGGGTCGTCCCGGGCTTGGCCATTTGGCGAGCCTCCGGCGATCCGAGACAAAAGACAAGGACATGTCCGCGGTTTCTAGGGTCAGAATCGATTCGCGGATAGTCCACTGAAAAGACTCTGGTGTGTCGAAGAGTCTCGGAGCCGAGTAGCGAAGGGCCATCTGACTAACCGGAATTCGATCTATGTTGCAGTTTATTAGCAGATCTAGATTGCCGCTCGCCGCTATGTTGACGAGAGACTCTAAGGTTGGAAGCGTTACCAGCTCCCCAAGTTGTCGCCAAAAGAGCCGATTGTCTATTGTCTCAGAGCGAAGAATTAGGGGGAGTAGGCGAGTCAATTCTCTTTCGGACAGGCGTACAGTGAGGGACTTAGATCCCGGAAACTCCTCTAGCTGCCCACCATGGCTCATCCATAGCAGTTGAGCAACTCGTTCAATACGAAGAGAATATTCGCGTTGGAAGAGGGAGTTGAACTGCCCCAAGCTGGTTTCCACTATTGGCGTTGCCTGATTGGCAATACGTCGCTCAATTTGAGCAGCGCTCTTTGCCATCTCGGCGGCTTGCTTGTGAGTAAGAACTCCTCTAGCCCCCCTCATGAGAGATTCGTTAACGATCTGTGAAATGACCGTCTGAGCATGACCAGGTATAAACTCCTCTAGGGCTCTCGCTTCGGACACTAGGCAATCGTCGTAAGCCTCAAGCCGTTCGGTTGTTTCCTGTGGGATGTCGGTTGAGGCCCTGAGGCCAAGGAAAAGAGGGCCGCCTTCATGCAAGGTTTCGAGGTCATTCGCGATGATCGGATTGGAAATGTTGTGACGCAAGTAGACGTCACGCGTTGCTTCTTTTCCGTCATCGTTCCACAGGAGTACAAAGTCTGGGATGAAGGAATGGGTAAAATAGTCGGTTGCCTTAATAGAGACCCGACGATCTACAGCCTCTATTTCTCGGGCTACAACGGTTTTTACGTCACTTATTACAGCGTCACCGGAACGCTGCGCGAGCGCGTCGTTTATTCTACTCTGAAATCCCGGGTCGCCGCTCATGGCAGCGCCGCAGGGGACGAGGTGACAAGTTGTCTTATATGGCCCAGGAAACGGCTATCCATTACTAGTTCCTCGTGGCGAGTGGATAAGACGATCAACCAAAGTCTTTCAGTGAGGGTTTTAACTATGTCGTGATCGGGTTCTTGTCCAGCAAGCCGGTCCGGATATTGATTAAGTGCTTCTAGAATTGCAGGTTCTGTGCAATGCTGCGACCATTTGTCAACAAGAAATGGGTGCCATGTGACGAACATGAACTCCCAGCACTTGTCTGGCCCAAAATGGTCCATCATTTGCTTCGTAATGGAATAGCAGTTGGCTAAGTATTCGCGATATGCAACCGGCTGCTTACTGTGATTGCCATCGTAGGCTTTCACTTCTACGTAGAACTGGCGCTTGGTCGCATCGGTAAAATAGCCTGCAAGGTCGAAAGACTCTTCCTTGCCGTTTAGAAGCTGTAGTGTAGTTTGTTGTGGTGTATCGTAGACTACCCATGGGACCACAACTCGCGTCGTACTTTCCAGCCACCTCTGAACAAAGTAGGCCGCTTTGCGGCCTTTCTCCTGATGCGTCTCCCCAGCTACCACTCCTGGACCGTAACTTCAAGATCTGCACCTGTCACGACGCCCAAGGGTCTCGATATCGTTTTGTTGCGTAAGGAAAGATTGCAGTTCTATACCTTCGAACGGTAGAGCGAAGCTGGGACGCAGGCTCAATGGGCCACGTGGGTTGCCTCTCGCGGCCGGGGGCGGGGGCCCTCTGGTGGTAGACCGGGTTAGCCGCCATCGGGGGGAAGCGGGGAACGAAGTTTGAGGCTCTGTAAGCCCTGTAGGGGCCAGAAAACGAGGATGTCGGTGCATCCGCTTGTGACGTCCGGTAGATCTTGCCCAAGGGCCTCTCAGCCATGAACACGGAACAGAGGCGGAACAGCGGCGCTTCAGAACACCGTCGCCAGTTGCTTTACGCCAGGTCAGGCTGTGTATGGACCTTTATGCCTGGTCTCTCTGTAAAACCGTCGGCTCAGCCTACGCAAGTTCGAACCTTGCACCTGCCACCAGCAGTAAGTGCAGCTCAGAGGCCCTACGGGGCCTCTTCTGCATTTCGGGGACATGCGGCCGTGGGCAGCTCTGAGCGGCCGTTTGTCGGTGGTCGCGCAATATATGCGCAATGATCTTGGAGCTGTTTCTGCAGGTCGGACCAGCGGTTTCAGGGGGTCGAGTGTCCCTGAAACGCGAACGGGCCCCGGAGATCATCCGGGACCCGATGGCTTGCAGGTGGCACATCATGCCGCCAGTGCGTCGTCTATTCGTCGGTTGGCGATCTCTTGGTGGCCATCGATGCACTTGGCGTAGACGCGGAGGAGGACGTCCACGCTATGACCGGCCCGCTCGGCGACCTCCGGGGCCGGGACGCCGGCGTTCAGCCAGAGGGAGACGGCCGCGTGCCGGAGGTCGTAGGGGCGCTTGGCGAGTGGAGAGGCGACCTGGGCGGGCGTGAAGGCGAGCTTCCGGGCCTCCTGCCAGACTTCGGTGTAGGCCGTCGAGGCGACAACGCCGCCGCGCTCGCTCTGGAAAAGTCGGCCGTCCGGTCCCAGCCCGAATTCGGCGATGTGGTTACGAAGGATCTTGACCAAGGCTGGAGGGATGGGCACGGGTCGGACGTCATCCCGTCCACGGTGCTTGAGTCCGCGTTCCTCGTGGGCGTCACCAGTGTCCGTCCACTGAGTGTTGACCTCGGGCCGGGAGACGTCGATGAGGAGGCGTCCCCAGCCCGTCTCCGGAAGGTCGCAGTCCTCCTTCCGTAGGGCGATGGCTTCGGCGGGCCGGAGGGCGGCGTAGTACATGCATGCGAACAAGGCCATGAGCCGCCGACCGCGCCCCCTCCTGCCCTCGTAGGTCACCGCGGTCAGCAGTTCTTGCGCCTGTCGAGGGTTGACCACGATGCGGGGATCCACGGTCTCGGTGGTCTTGGGCGGTTTCCACTTGATCCGGTGCAGCGGATTTGCCGAAAGCTCCTCCAACTCCACGGCATACTCCAGCACCGCGTGCAGGACGGCTCGCTTGCGGCGGACGGTGTTCGCGCCGGCCGCCTTGCCGTCGAGCCGTAGCGCGATCGCGTCGAGCGCCAGCCGTACGGTTTTCGTCTCGCCCAGGTCGACCACGTCGAGCGACGCACCTTCCAGCCACCGAATCGCTCGCTCCATATCGGGAGGAGGGACCGGCCTCTTGGCCTTGGGGAGGAGCGTGTACTTGCGCAGGGCCGTGCGAAGCAGCTCGGCGTCGGGCTGGCCAGGCCGATCCTTGACGAGTGCGGGAAGCGCCGTGGCGAGCGCGTCGGAGATGCTGTCGCGGCTCTTGGCGGCCATGTGCGGCCACTTCATCTCGATGTATGCCCGGACGAAGTCGAGGACCGTGCGAGTGCTCTTGGCCTGGAGCATGGACAGCGGGAGACCGGTCTCCATGTCGAACGGCTCACCATTCTTGGTCGCCTGACGCAGGTCGGACAGCAGGTTCTCGGCGAGCGCCTTGGTCCTGAGCGTCTTGGACTTCTGTCGGCCGCTGACCTTCCAGCGGACGACGTAGGACGGCGTCTTGCTCGACTCGTTCCGCGAGATCGCCCAGAGCTTCACGTCATATGAGGTGTTCACGCAGCCTCCCGCAAGCTCTGAAGCCACGCGGTGAACTCGCTCCGGTAAATGCGGAGTTCGCCGTTGGGCAGCTTGAAGCCCTCCGGGGCCTTGCCGATCTCCCGCCACCGGTAGAAGGTCCGCCGGGAGACTCCGCCGAGCTCGTCGAGGACCTGAGCAACGGTGAGGATTTCGTCTCGTGCGCTCATGCCGCCCTCCCCGGGTGGACGATTGCCGAAAAATCTTGGCCGTCTGCTCTGGCCTGGAGTTCCGCCATGTGGGCGCGCCAGCGTTCGCGTTCGGCCACGGCGCGAAGGAGGCGCACGGCCAGTGGGGGCAGGTTGGCGTCTCCGGCCGGGACGGGCTTCCAGACGTAGCGGTGTGGGTCGGTGGGCTCGTTGGGTTGGCCGAGGGCTTCCAGGACCCAGGTACGGCGGTCTTGCTTGTGTTCGGCGAGGGTCTTGTTGGACCACTTGCGGGAGACCAGGACGCGTCGGCCGGCGTAGCCGAGGTGATCGGGCTTGTGGGCTTTGCCGCGGCACTGGCCGGGGACCATGCCTGACTTGGCGCCCTTGGGCTGGATGCCGTAGCGCAGCCAGTTGGCGCACGTGGGGGAGCAGGGTTCGAGCCGCAGCGCCTCAAGCATGCGTTCGGCGTGCTGGCGCTGAGCTTGGTTGTTTGGGTTCCAGCCGCCGCCGAGGGACTTGGTCAGGTACTTCGACAGGTACCGGATGCACTGGTCGGCATCCGGAGTGCCGGCCAGCACGCCTTGCACGTCCACCTGAGGACCGAAGCGAACCACGTGCAGCGGTTGGGCACTCTCGTCGGCGTCGAGTTGGTTGAGCGCTTCGTCCCAGGTGGGCAGTATCTCGCCGGTGTCCGGATCGAGGTAGCCGACGCCGTTCTCCCACACAGGCAGGTGATCACCCTCATAGACGGCACGATCGGCCGGGGGCCACCAAACCTGCTGGTAGGTGGCCGCGGCTATCTGCTTGATCTCAGCGCGGGGCAGGGTCCCGCGGATGGCCATGTGCAGATGCGGGGCGAGTCGTTTCTGTGGTTCGACGGTGGCGAAGTACTGCGCGTCGTAGCCGGCCACGCGGCGGAGGTTCTGCACGAAGCGGTCGACCAGCTTGGAGAAGTGCAGCGCGTCCCGTGCCGCCCGGACGTAGTCGTAGGTGTCAGGGTCCAGGGGGACGCCGTCGCGGATCTTGCCGTAGGACGGCAGGGTCAGCGTGACGAACAGCGAGGGCCGGTAGGCCTTGCCGTTCGAGCTGGTGAAGGTTCGGCCCAGTGTCGTGTTCGCCATCTTTCGCTTGGGCAGGTCCGGGGCGTCCTGGCGTCGCCTGGTCGAGCGGTTTCGCTTGCCGCTGGCGCCGGCGAGCACGTTGCCGCGCATGCCCGCCGTGTTGATCTCTTCATCGAGTCCGGTGATGATCGCGTCCAGGTCGGTCGTGTCCTGGCTGGCTTGATCTGCCTGGTCGCGCTTGGCCTGCATGTCCGAGCGGAACTCGATCAGCCAGCGTTGCTCGTCGTTGGGCTCGTCGGGCGTGATGGTCGGTTCGTGGTCGAGGTGCCAGCCTTCCCGGCATTGGGCCATGCGGAGCTGCCGGTTGCGTTTGGCGCATGGTGGGCACACGGCGTCCAGGGTGGCACCGCATGGGACATCGATGATCTCGCGGTGGCCGGTGTGGGTGTCGAGGCGCTGGAGCGCGATGGGTCGGATGCAGACCCCGTGTTCCTTGGCTACCTCTTGGGCGACATCGCGTGCCCGGGGCATCCGCTGGCGCTCGGCCCGGGGCAGGGACCGGTCGTAGGTCACAGTTCCTCCTCGGCGTCGAGGGGGAGGAGTGCGCCTTGGCCGCACTCGCGGCATTCGACCAGTCCCGCCGCGAGATCCATCCACAGCGTGTTCTCGGCGAGGCAGGCGGAGCAGCGCAGGCCGTCGAGGAGGTAGGCGAGGTCACGCATGGTCGGTTACCTCCGTCTCGGTCAGTTCGGCGCATAGGCGGTAGCGCTCCTGGTAGGGGTGGCGCAGCACGTGCGGGTGAAAGACCTCGAAGACTCGCAGCCGGGGCAGGTCGCGGGCGGTCAGCAGGACCAGCATCGGGCGGCCTGCCACCAGCGCGATTTCCTCGGAGGTGCCGTGGAAGCAGACCCGCATCACGCACCACCGCCAGGGGCGAAGGCGCCGGCCATGACGCAGATGTCGGTGTCGGAGACGTAGGCCGCGCGGACCCGGATCGGGTCGGGACTGGTTTCCAGCCGTACGTAGCCGACGCCCGCGCCCAGCTCGGGGACGGGGGAGATGTGGTCCGCCAGGGCGCCACGGTCGCGTGCGCCGTCGCCGAGGACCATGTCCACCTGTTCCGACTCGTCCAGCCGAAGGGCGATCTTGTCGGGGAAGAGGTTGCGGATGTTCATGACTTCCTTGCGGGGGTCCTGGAGGGCTGCCAGCACGCCGACGCCGACCGCGCGACCCTGCGTGGTCAGGGTGGCCAGGGCAGCGGAGATGCGCCGCCTCAGCTCCCTGTCGGACTGGTAGGCGGTCAGGAACGCCACCTCGTCGACGACGACCAGGACGAACGGGTCATCGATGGTCGGGGCGTGGGAGCGCTGGAGGCCGGCGAACCGTGCCGCTCGTTCCTGCATGACCTTGACCGCCCGATCGAGCAGGTCGGCGCAATCTTCCGGGGTGGCCGCGTACCGGGGGCCGAACAGGGCGCGGCCGTAGGACAGCTCCATCAGCTTGGGATCCAGCGCCCACAGCTCCACCAGCCCCGCCCGCACAGCGGGGAGGAGCCCGCGGATGACAGACCAGATGATCGAGCCCTTGCCCGCTCCCGTCGCGCCGGCGACCAGGACATGTGTGCCGTGCACCTTGAGCCGCCACGGTTGCCCGTCTTCCTGCATACCGACCTCGACCGCGCGCACGCTCGGCTCAGCAGGCAGAGGAACAGCCGAAATCGGCGTGGCCAGCGGATCGGTACGCGGGAACGTCAGCGTGATCCGGCCCGCCTGCGACAATGCCACCCGGCAGGAGGTCGCGCCGAAGCCCTGGGCGAGATGATCGATGCGGTCGGCCCAGTCCTTGACCGCCTGCCCCTTGAGCATGCGCACGCTGACCAGATCGGCCCACGGCGTACAGGTGACCTTGACCAGGCGTGGCAGGTAGTCGCGGCCACGGATATGCCGTCCCAACCCAGAGACGATCATGACGGGTTGCCAATGCCGCCGGTACACCCAGATCAGCCGCCACCAGGCGAGCAACCGCCAGCCGACCAGCCGCGCGAAGGAGACCCGGTTGGTGAGCGCCCAGGCGATCAGCCCTACCGGGGTCGGCGTGGACAGCAGGAGGGCGACGCGCCAGCCGTACACCAGCGTGAGCACACCGGGCGTGGCGGCGGCGAGCATGGCGATGGGGTGACGCCATGTCGCCCGGACGAGGCCGACCACAATGCGCCCAGCGAGAATAATCAGGGTGAGGATGGCAGGAGTGGTGACAACGGCTGGGCGGAACACCACAGCCGTATCCGGAGTCGTGGTGACGAGGTTCCGTGCCTCATCGCCAGGAAGCCGCCTGAACATAAGCTTGATGCCTCTCGTGATGTGGAAGTCAGGGGAGAACCGAAGGGGCCGCCGGAAGTTGCCGCTTCTGGCGGCCCCGCCTTGCACGGGTCAGGCCGCCGTGGTGTCGGCGTCCTTGGGGGTGGCCGACTGTTCGGTGTGCAGGCGCTCGCAGTCGGCCAGGTAGCGTGCGGCGGCGTTGAAGATCTCGCGGGCGGTGGCCAGGTCGGCGTCGGTGACTGGTCCGGCCGCGGTGGTGGAGATGTGCACGTTCGCCTCGTGGGAGCTGAGCTCCAGGTACGGGCGCGGGTTGCTGAGCAGGATTCCGGAGCTGACCCGCAGGCCGGGCGTGTGGAAGGAGATGCCCAGGTGCGGGGCGGAGTCCGGACGCATCGACAGCGTGACGTAGGTGTACGGCCCGGAGCTCACGCCGCCGTCTCCCTACCGGTGGTGGGCGCCGCCTGCTGCTTGGGACGGGCCGGGCGCATGCCGGTGGCGCGGTAGGAGTAGGCCAGCCGTCCGGCCGGGTTGACGTACGGGGTGACGGTCATGCCGGTGAACTCGACCGGCGCGATCGGTAGGCCGGAGATCGGAGGCGGTGCGATGGGCGGCGTCGCGGACAAGATCTTGACCGCGACCGTCTTCTGGCCGGCCTTGAGCGTGGTGTCGCCGTCCATGACCGGGACCTGCCAGATCGGCTCACCGGTGGTCTTGTCCTTGGCGTAGACGGTCTTGCCGTTGGTGGATGCCTCGAAGTTTTTGACCTGTTCGACCTGGCCGACCAGGAAGCAGCCGTGTGGGAACGCCTGCTCGAAGGTGATCGGGATGGGGCCTTGGAGTGCCATGGGGTTCCTCTCCCTCGGGACGCGCTCTACGTTCGCTCGTCCACTTGTCCGCATAAGTTGAGAGTAGGCGAGAGCAACTCGTCCGCACAAGTGGTTAAGCCGAAGGGTCCGGGTAAGAGTTAGCTGACCTTGAAGACATCCTCAAGCTCGTGCAGGCTGCCCGGCAGCGCCATGCCGACCACCATCAGCACCGCGCCGGCCGCATCATGCACGGTGGCCAGCACGCCGAGCACCGGGTTGGACGAGCCGAGCAACTCGGCTTCCTCCTTGGTTGGCTTGCGCGCGTTCACCCGCTCGGTGATGTGATCAAAGCGCAGATGCTTGACCGCCTGGAGATGCTGCCGGATCCCGCGCCGCAGCGGCTCGGGCTTGTCTAGGTCCGTCTCCAGTGCGTACTCCAGCGGCACCCAGAACGTCTCCACCGCCGACACCACGTCGCCCTGTCGAGCCACCCGCTTACGCATGATCACCGGAGTCTGCTCAGCGACCCCCAGCAGACGCGCCACATGCCGGGGAGCCGGAACGCGCCCTGCCTCAACCACGGCATCAAGAGTCTCGCCCTGTTCGGTGGTCGACTGGCTGGGCCTCACACGCTCGGCCGTACTCTCGGGACGGCCCTTCACGAAGGATCCGCGCCCGTGCTCGCGCTCGATCCAGCCCTGCATGGCCAAGGTCTGAAGCGCCCGCACCACCGTGGTTCGGCCGACGCCCAGCTCTCGCACCAACTGCGTCTCGGACGGCAGCATGTCACCCGGGGCGTACTCGCCCGACTCAATGCGCTCTTGAATGGCCCGCATCACCTGGGCGTATTTTGGTGGGGCGAAGTCCATGCTCATCTCAACCGCCCGTTCACTCTTGCACTCGTCCGCATAAGCACAGTACCGGTTGAGGATCGGCTTGTCAGGCCCCATCAGGGTGCGGGCATAGCGACCGTACTGTCTTCCCGATCAGAAGCATCAAGGAGCGCGAGGCACTTCGCGCACGCCTGAGGGACATCGGGGGAGAAGGCCAGCGACCAGCCACAGACGGGCAGGGGACCGACCGGCGAAGAACAAATGGCCACGTTCGTTCCAGGCACAACGGCGTGCTGCCTCAGTACGCGGCCCTCTTTCGAGAAACCGGCCACGTACGCCTGGACAGTGACCTCAGACTCGCACGCCGGATCATTAATAGCGAGGTCATCCCATGCAACCGCCCAACGCCGCACACCGGCCGGAAGGTCGTGCCACTCGCCGTCGAGCTTCAGGAGAGCGACGTTGCCATTGCGCAGCACCGCCACCACCAGCCCTTCGCTCCCGATCAGCATAGATCGGTAGGCACGCGTGGAGACGGGGCTGTGCTCCATGGTCACGATCGTTGCGCGGTTCCCGACGCGCTCCCATGCCCCGCTCATTGAGGCTCCGCCGAGTGCACCTCGTGCCGGCCCGCCGCAGCGCATTGCAGTGTGCGCAATTCCTCGTACCGCATGGCGATACGACGGGCCGCCCGAAATGGATCAGCCGCCGGATGCCAGGCATAAATGACGCGCCGACGACCGGCATTCCACCCGGTACGCCACCAAAAGCGCCCGCCGTCGCACCAGACGACCAGGCCCACCCAGACCGAAACAAGCGCCAGCCCATAACCGTCATGGACATCGGCCTTGATTCCGTCGCGCCGCAATGCCTCCTGGAGAAGGCCGGCCGACCAGCAGGGATCAACAGTGATCGTAACGGGCGAGATCATTTGACCACTCGCTCGAACCGCACCGATCCCGCCGGATCGACGTACGCACGGAAAATCTCGCGCTTCGACCAGCCGTCATCGCCGGCGCCGAAGTCGTAGACCATGAGCGCGATGCCACCCCGCATCGAGACGTCGCGCGGCATGCCCCGCATCGCCTTGCGCAACTCGTCCATCGCGGTGGCCTGGAATGCGCTGGATCCGCACGCCCCCAGGGCCTCACCGTGCGCCGATGCGATACGAACTTCCCACTCGAACCGCTCGTGCGGCGTCTCGGCCGGAGTGGGGCAGTACAGGCATTCCTCACGGGTAGATGCCGCCAGGCCAACTCCCGCAGCCGTCACATGGCCGCGCCGAGTGACGATCTTCCAGCCTCGTCCGTCGCATTCTGTGCATCTGACTGGCGTTGTCATGCCGGACAGCATGATTGCCCATACTTTTCTTACCTATCCCACGCTGGTATAGCACGACGAGATATAGGCTCCGCCACACGGAAATGCATCATCCCGGCAACAGAAAGCCGGAGGTCAGCAATGCAGAATGGCGCGTTCGACCCAATTGAGCTACCCGCTACTGTCTGGGATCAAGAACAAACGCGGGAAATACTCACCAAACGCGACATTGCCGGACTCTTCGGTCTCGCGACCAAATACGGTGCAAGTCAGGTCCGCATCGGCACCGCGACCGGCCTCGGCCAGCCACGCGTCAACAAGATCCTCCACGGCGACGGAGCCGTCAAAGAACTCGCCGTCATCGAACGCATCGCCGCCGGCCTACGCCTGCCCGATCACGCCCGCATGCTCCTTGGCCTGGCCCCGCTGGACATCGCCTCGCCCACCGGCGACCACGACGACCAGCACGAGGAACAGACCACCGAGCTGATCAACCACTTGGACGCCGCAACCGCGATCGACGCGACCACGGTCATGATCCTGCGGACCGATACCAACAACCTGCGCCTCCTGGACCGCAAACTCGGCGGCCCCGCCATCGCCGACAAGATGCGCGCCCATATAGCCCAGATCGAACGCGCCCACCGCCACGCCGTTCGCCCCGGCATCCGCGCCCAGCTCGCCCACCTGCTCGCCGAAACTGCCTCACTCGCGGGATGGCAGGCCATCAACACCCTCGCCCTCAACGACGCCTGGACACACTACGAGCGCGCCAAAGCCGCCGCCTACGAGGCGGACGACACGGCCCTGCTGGCCTACGTCTCCGGCGAACAGGCATACGTCCTCATGGAGCTCGGCCGCCCCGCCGAAGCCACCGAACTCCTCCAACACGTTCACGAGCAGCATCACGCCCGGGTACCAGCCCGCCTCCGTACCTGGCTCTCAGCCGCCGAAGCCGAAGCCGCCGCCATCCTCGGCGACGAGACCACCTGCCGCGCAGCTCTCGACCAGGCCGCCGCCCTACTCCCCGAAGGCGATGGCGATCCGGACATGCCCTACCTGTCTATCAACGCCCACCACGTAGCCCGCTGGCGCGGCAACTGCCTCGTCCGCTTCGGCGATCCCGACACCGCCGATGACCTCCGCTCAGCTCTCGCCGGCATGGACGGCACCTACAACCGCGCCGAATCCGGCGTCCGTTGCGATCTCGGCCACGCCCTCCTGGCCGTTGGCGACCCCGAGGCCGCCCAACCCCACATCCACCGCGCCCAGCAGTTGGCCACCATGACCGGCTCTCGGCGACAACGCCGCCGCATCGACGAACTGTCGAAAGCCGTCAACCGCGCCCTCGGCCGTTGAGCCACACCTGAGCCTGAAGCAACCCGATCAACGTTCCCGACGTCCAGATGTCCCCGCGGGCAATCATCGAGGGAATCTCCGCCATGGGAATCCACTCGATCCGATCGGCCTCCACCTCACCCTCAGGCGAGCCCACCAGCTCGGCCCCGCGCGCCACGAACAGCAAGTGCTCCGCATCCACCATGCCGGCCACCGGCTGATAGCTCACCAGGTGCTCAACGTTCTTCGGCCGATACCCGGTCTCCTCCTCCACCTCCCGGATAGCCGTCGTCATCGGATCCTCACCGGCGTCGACCAGCCCACCGGGAAGCTCCCACCCCCACCGATCGAACACGAACCGATGACGCCACATCAACAAGACACGATCTTGCTCATCCAGCACCACCGTAATCGCGGCCCGATCCAGATGCACCACGTGATGTTCGAACCGCTCCCCACCCGGGATCTCCACATCGGCCAGCCCCAGCCGAATCCATCGGTTGTCGTAGACCAGCCGTTCTCCATGCACGATCCAGCGCGTCAGCTCAGCGTCATCAGCCACACCGCGAAGCTACCGCTTTGCACATCTCTGGTACATGGCTTCCAACCGACAGCCCCGAGGCTGTGTCACCACTGTGCCGATGGGAGCAGGTAAGGCGCTTATCTGTGGCATTACAAGTGGCCGACTCACCGCGACTCGGTACATGATTCCTATCTCCGGCTAGGACTTGCACCCGTCGCAAAGTTCGGTTCGCAAAAGCACCGAATAGGAGCAGCCATATCACTCCGACTCAACAGGTCCGCTTGGAAGCGAATATGGGCGTCCTGGTATTTAAGCCCGTCTCGACGGGATAGAACTAAGGTATCAGCGGTTACTCTCGCACGCCTGGCGTCGTAGACAAACAGGAAGCCGCGCCTATCGTAGGCGCCTGCTCTAGCCCGGGTAAGATCTAGATACTCCGCTAACTGCCGAAGACCATCCAGCGCTCTGCTCTCGGGCCAACGCTTAGTGATTCGCGGCTTATCGCCCAGAACGCCGCTCGCGCCAATCCACTTAATCTCAATAAGGGCTATTCGATTAGAATTCTCCCACTTCACTTGTATGTCAACAGGATTCCGATCATCAACGCGAGTCTCCTGGGTGATATCGGGATTTCCTTCTCTAAGGCTACTCTTGAGATGCTGATATAGTGACTTACGCATTTCAGTTTCGGGTCCTGCCTTCCACATAACGCGCCCTTCCTCCCGCCATAGTGCGGCGAGGATATTGCACTCGCTAGAGCGGGCTAGATGCATAGCGTAATGATTAAGGCAGTCAGCGAGATCCTCGAAACGAGAAATGCCAAAGATGCGCGTAAAGGCTACAGATGAGGGGACTTCACCTTCAACTCCATCTATCCAAAACTTCTCCCCCTTGCCTGGCTCGTAATGATAGATGACCCGCCCCGCGTGCATAGCTTCTACATCGGATTGCTCCTTCCAAACATAAAACGTTCCATCAGTCCTTGCTTCTACTAAAAGTGCCCCTGAGTTGTAGAGAGCAAGATGGCTTACATCAACGACTCGATAAGCCTTCTCATAGTCTAGAGGTGCCGCATTTCCATTCAGTGCGAAGCACACAGTAAGAGCGACGCTTATGGATTCATAGTCGACGGATCGATGTATGCTCTGCAGCACGGGAAGAAAATCGCGCAGTATGTCAGTTCCTCGGCTCCCAAGAGTCTTAGCAGTCACTGCGATATAGTGACCGCGAGCCATTTCGGCAAGCTTGTCTAACCGCGTCATGCTCCCCTCCTGCTAACGTCGAGCAGCATCTGCTTGTTCAAGGAGAAAGGAAAGCCACACCACTGCAGGCACCATGTGATCTGGAACTGCATCTCCAAGGCTCGTTCTTAGTACCTTAAATTGTTCGTACACTTCGGAAAATTCCGGATCCTCGAGAAGCTCCTTTGGCACATCTAGAGCAACCGCCCGAGATATGTCGGGCTCTAGAATTACGCCGGCTTTCACTGAAGACACAGGCATTGCTGCCGAGGCCCCCGTTGCGCCTTCTAAGTAGGGAACGCGATCCGCAAACCAATCTAGTTCACACCACATGGCTAACTCGTCCTGCCCCCTGAGGCTTAGCACCACTTTCTCATCGTGGGGACTGAACAAACGTGCTGCTTTGAGAGATTCGATAGCATTAAATAGATCTACACTGAATGGAGAAGACGCTGGCGTCGCTAGAAACCCGTATCCCCACTTAGATACCGGCTTGCCGTCGTATAGTGCTAACAGGCATGCCAAATAGATAAAGACTTGTATCTCATCGAGTGATACAGGTCCAGTGCTTCTATTGATTCTATCCGCAACAAAAAGTGCATCGAATGCGGCTTTCGGGGAAACTTCACTCATTCGCCTCACCGTCTAGGCATTCTTGGATCTCCGCAAACAGTTGATCGAAGAGCTCTTCAGCATTTTCTTGAACCTCGCTCAATACTGCCCAGCTCGTCATCCTCTCCACATGCATTCGGGAGTTGCCGCAAACCCTAGCCAACTCTCTAATCAATCGATTCGAGTTTAGATTGGCGGTCATGACTAATCTGTTACCTCGTCTCACAAACTCACCAAACATCTTTCCGGCCCGCTGTTCATAGGCAATGTCGAGCGACCCTTCGGGGGTGTCAATAAACAAACAGGCTGGACCTGCATCACGTAGCATGTACTCAGCCAGAGTCATTCTCAACGCGATATCAATGAAGTATCTTTGGCTCTCGGACAGTTGATTCGAAGCGCGCCTCCTAGAGCCCGCGATAGTAACCACCAGCTCGGGCCCGCGAGCCTTCTGTTCCATTGTTAGATAAAGATCTACACCCAAGAAGGCTTGAGCCAGAGCCTGGAACCGCGGAAGAAACTCGAACTCTGCTTCAGCGTACCTCTGGGCTAGTTCGCGCCGCACGGGCTCTACTAGAGCTCTGTACTCATCCCGTCTACGACGAAACTCATCCCTTCGCTCCGTAGCCATTCGCCTCTCGTGCTGGAGTTGCTGTATAACGTCTGACACACCACTACGTGCAGCATCCAGTCTTATCCAATCTGCATTGCTCGCTTCAAAGCTGTCGACACGCGCAGATATCTCTCGGTACTTGTCGTTTGCTGTTTTGAGTTCTTCGGAGAGTCGCTCGACTGTATCCTGTGCCGTTTTTAAACGGTCTGCACTCAACTTCAGCTTCAAATCGAGAGCTCTCAGCATCTCAAAGTCTGGGAGATCCGCCTCTTGGGTTATGGTAGAGCGGCAGAGGGGACACTGGTGGTTTTCAATCAGATGCTTGATATCGGACGCCGTTTGAACGTCCACCGACCCGCAAATACCGCACTCATTCTGATGAACAAGCTTAACAATAAACGGATGCCAGCCCGGCTCATTGTGAGGGTTGAGCCGGCGCATGAATGTACGATCATAGTCACTCATCAAGACGTGGTGTTCGGCTGCGATGATTCCCAACTGTAAGCGTGCGTCCTTCTCAAGCCTTGCTTTTTCTTCGAGTTCTGCTCCAGCCACGTCACGTTGGTCGATCAATAATTCGTGTTGCTGACCGAGGTCAGCGTGAGCCGTTGCGCTCGTCGACGCTCGCGCCCGGAGGTCCTTAATCTGCCCCGCGGCTGTCGTTGCCTGATATTGAGCGTTGCGCGCTTGCGACTCCATGCGGTCGGCTTTCCGAATCCACTCTCCAGCCTTCTCGGCCCTAGTCGCATCCATTCCAAAGACAAGAAACAATAGAATGCGCGCTATTTCAGCGTCCCAGAAGAGCAGATGCCGACGTTCGTCGAACGTCAGCAAAAAGTGCTGTAGGTAGACAAACTGATCCATCTGGGCCAAGCCGGTATGCTTGAGCAAATGGTCGGTGAAGACCTCATGGAGCCGCGTCGCAGACTCCTCGTCTTCCAGCGGCGCATCTAGTACTACGTGAGTTCCCGGTCCTAGGATCTTTAGTGATCGAAGACTTGTTGGATTGAACATTCCACGTCTGACGACGTAAGCATACTCGCCAGCCTTAAATTCAACTTCAACCTCGGCAATCTGCCGGTCGTCCTGATCAATTCTTCCCTCGAAATAAACTAGTGCGTATCGCTTGGCGTCTCTATAGTATTCAGCAGTAGAGAGAGCTTTGGCTTCAGGAGTGGCCACTGTGCCGGTTAATGCATAATTCAGAATAGACAAAAATGTGGATTTTCCTAGCCCGTTCGCGCCCGCGATACAGAGAACGTTCTTATCGAAGGACACCACATTCTCTGAGCGGTTTCTATAGAGAGAGAAATGCGACAAAGAAAGTCGTGATATTATGGGCAACCGAATAGTGGGTTTCGGTTCATTTTCGGACATGCCCCCATCCTTTCTCTCCAGATTTCGACGCCGAAAGGCGGATCGTAGCTGCCCGGACAGGAGTAGCGCTAGAGGTCTCAGTCCTCGACAAAAGACAGCTTTGTGCCCGATCGTGCCTGTATGGCCCTTTGTGGCAGCAGGATGGTGCTGTTGGGGGACGAAATAGCCCTGGCGGGCGTGTGACGTGGCATGATGTACAGATTCTCGTGTGTTGGAACACACGAGCGAGTACGCGTATGTGGAGGTGCCATGGCCGGGCCGCAGGCTTCAGACCTGAACAGTCACTATCGCCGTCTGGAGGCTGCATGGACGGTGAGTGATCGCAGTGAGTCCTACGGACGACTGGTGGTGCCGAACGGTAACTCCTCCGAACCATTTCATCGATGGTTTCACTTGAAAGAAGCTTACTCATCACAATTATTGGATCAACTTTTTACGGACTCCTCATTTAAGCCGACGGCGGGGTTTCGTCTATACGATCCATATTCTGGTAGCGGTACAACGTTAATCAGTGCAGTCGATATCGCGGGCCGTTATATGACTTCCGTAGAAGTATACGGCGTGGAACGAAATCCGTTTCTGTGGGAACTATCTCGGGCCAAACTCGCTGGCCGGCTGCATGGGCAGTCGCTGGTGGCTGGCCTCGAAGCGGCGTTAGCGGAGATCAAATCTCACAGTTTAGAATTCGATGCCGATGATTTGGAAATGCCGGCTCAGTCTACGCTTCGAAATGAGGTCTATTTCCCTCGGTCGCATGTGGAAGAGCTTGTTGCGATCAGAAAGATCATCGATAGAGCCGCAATAGAGCCGTGTAGGTCTATTCTGCGGGTCTGTCTAGCCGCTTGTGTGGAGCCGTCGGGGCGACTACGTCGCGACGGTCGCGCGCTGCGATTCATGGAGCGGCGGAAACCCAGGCGTCCCTTAGAGGTCTTCGAAGAGCGTCTACGCCTGGTGACGGCAGACCTTAGTTCGAGCGCGAGCCTCGAGGCCCAGGGTGATGTCTTTTTCGGTGATGGTCGTCACCTTCCGGGACTGTCAGCCGATGGAACGTTTGATTGGATCGTCTTTTCTCCTCCCTATCCGAACAACATCGACTACACCGAGATATACAAGACGGAGTCATGGATACTAGGGTGCTACTCCACGTCAGAAGATATGCGCAAGCAACGCCTATCCACGGTACGAAGTCATCCCAGCCTACGATTCAATCAAGGAAACTTGTATGAGTCGGCTACTTATGCGGATGCCATTGACGCGATCGTCCAGCCTGTTGTGGCCGCAGTACCAGCGGACAAGTATGCGGTAGGACGCAAGGAGATGATTCCGGGCTATGTCGACGATATGATCCAAACTCTCGCTGTATGCCGCTCTCTTGTAGCCGAGGACGGCACCCTCGCCTACATCGTAGGAAATTCCGCACACGGGAATGACGATCAAGCCTTTGTTATTGCTGCAGACGTTCTTATTGGTGCTGTAGCGGAACAGGTCGGCTGGCGGGTCGCTGAGGTCCGTGTTGCTCGCAAGCTGACCCGTCGACGCGCAAATTCTCCGTACCTTCGGGAAAGTGTGGTAATTCTGAAGCCGCAATAAAGAGATCCGCGTACTTGTCGAGTGCAAGGGGTTAGTCCTGCGAATACGCCCCTACGGCACGGGATCTCTGGGAAGTCATCTCGGGGAGTCATCTGTGTCATCTGTCGCTGCCGAATCGTTCTTATGAAGGTCAAGGGCGGCGCTCCGCGCCGCCACGCGGCCCGCTCGCGGCCCCACGCTGCGCGTGCGGCCTGGGGGCCGTTCTCGCGCGCGCCCGCGCTCGGGCCGCGTCTGCGCGGTATTCCGACTGATCCTCTCCACAGCTAGCCTCGCAGGGTGAACAACGATGATCCTGCGATCCAGCTATGGAGCGACGCGGAGCTCGCTGTCGGAGCTGGCTTCGTCGTTCTGTTGATCCTCCTACCCACCATCATCTGGCTCGCCAGAGTGACGCTGCGCCGCCGCAGATAGTGCCTCCGGCGGGGGCCCTCCGGCTCCGGGATGATCGCCGCGCCGGGTGTCAGGCCGTAGGTGGTTGAGGTGGAAGCCTGATCATCCCGCCCACCATCGACCCGGGACAAGCCGAGCAGGCCAGGGCCACGGGGTCAAGGTCGTTCGTCCAGTGGGGCGCTCCACCTTGTCCCCGTGGCCCTGGCCCGCTTCCCCTTCGGGCGGGTCGACGGCAGATGGGATGATCAGGTCGGCGAGGCGTGCGCGTCGCGCGGAAGCGACCAAGTGGCGGGCGTGACGTTCGGTTCAGTCATCCAACTCCTCCGACGAAACCGTCTCATCCGCGGGCGGCGGCTGGATGTCCGCCTTCATCCCCCAGCCCGACAGCCGGAGATCATCCACGAAGGCGTGGTAGGGCTGTTCGCCGGCGGACCTGTCGCGGCTGTCGTTCGGTTCGCGCCATGCGCTCCATGCCCTGCGGACGAGCTTGTCACGGCCGATCCACAACCGCCAGGACACCTTCCAGGAGGCGTACTTGCCAGTGGGCTTGCTGCGGAAGCCGATGCGCATGCCCGGGTT
This sequence comes from Nonomuraea turkmeniaca, assembly GCF_005889735.1. Classification (GTDB taxonomy): domain Bacteria; phylum Actinomycetota; class Actinomycetes; order Streptosporangiales; family Streptosporangiaceae; genus Nonomuraea; species Nonomuraea turkmeniaca. The sequence goes on along the minus strand of NZ_VCKY01000136.1, from coordinate 3,022 downwards.
GACCTTGTGGAGTTGCGCGAAGGTGATGGTGCCCTCGTAAAGGGTGGTGCGCACACCGTCGTAGACTCCGGCGGGCCGCTTGCGCGCGGTGGTGGCCAACACTGCTCTTAGCGTGGCCGGGTCGCTGAGGCTGACATGGTGGCCGGACTTCAGCACGAGCTGGCATGGCCACTCGTACGTGACCCATCTCTTGCCCGGCGGCAGCGGCCGGTCGGGGTCGGGTTTGGCGTACAACTGGTAGCCGCGTTTTCCGATGCAGATGTTGCGGGTACCGTGGCGTCCCAGGTTGAAGTTCGTCAGGTCTGTGGCCACGATCTTGCCGTTGCCGAACCCAACGACGCCGCGCACCGGCTTGTGGGCAGACCAACTGCCGAACCAGTTCGTCCGCGTACGCTGGACGATCTTCACCCCATGGCCCGGTACGAGCTGGCGCTGAATAGCGTCGGCCGGATCCATCACGGCATCGGCCCGTACGGCCGACCCTGCAGCCACCGTGGATGCGGTCACCAGGAGAACCACCACGGCCATTCGTCGCCTCATAAGCTAGGGATCTTCGCAGCAGCAGATCTCATCATGATCACGCTTTTCGACGGCCGGCAGTTCGGGAGACGCAATACCCGACACGGGAGGATCCGAGTGAGCAATTTCTATGACTACTTCCGCACCGCGGACAGGCATGCAGCGGTGGTCAAGCCGGATTACCCCCGCGCGGTTGAGAAGCCCCTTCCGGGCGTCCCTGCTTTCGATGCCGTGGAGACCAAGTGGTTCGCTCCATGGGACTCGCTGGCACAACTGATCGCGCTGATCAGGAATGTGCCCTACACCGATGACCTCGTACAAACGGTTGATCTCTATCCGCCTCCGGAAGGTGCACCCAAGACCGAGGAGGAGTGGGATTCCCTTCCTGAGGATTCGCCGTACTTGGTGGGGCCGGGCATCGAAGAGCTGCCAGCCGACGTTCGCGACACTCTCGCCGATGTCCCCGACGCAAGGCTCATCGAGCTTGGCGAGCAATGGGCAGCGGATGACGGCTCTGATCCCCGGCAGCTATCCACACTGATCAGGGAGCTGCGAGACCTGGCCCGCCGCGCCCGTAGCGAGGATCAGTTGCTCTATTGCTGGAGCTCTCTGTGAGGCCGTGCAATATACGTGCAATGATCACTGGACTCGTTGCGCCGAGACCACGTCACGACGCAGGTCAGAGGCCATCTCCCAGCCGGAACGGCCACGAGCTGTAAAGCCATTGACGGTTGTTGCCGTACTAACGATCACCCCCTGTGCGGGACGGTCACTGCCGCTTTTCTCTCCAGATCCCTTGACGGTGGAAGTTGGCGACGAACAGGTTGAAGTCGGGAAGGTCGTCAATCTCTTCGCGGGCGAGGTAGTCGGCTGCCATGGCGCGTATAGCGTCGTCGGGGGCCGGTTGGATGCTGGCTTCGGTGCAGAACTTCTCGTACTGCTGGCGTGACATCCCACGGGGTAGGCGGCGGCCCAACTCCCAGCGAAGTTGCTTCCGCTTCTCGCGGAGCTGACGCATGATGCCCCAGCCACGCGCGTGGGCGAGGCGTCTGGAGATCGTTTCGACGAAGTTCTGATCGGGGGAGCGTGCAGGCGCTCGCGGATCTCCGGGCCGAAGCACTCGTCGTCGGTCATCGGCGACGAGTCCAGCTCAGCGCACGCTCGTTCGTATTCCTCGCGGCTCAGCGTGCTCATGTCCGGCGCGCCTGCGCCAATCCGTGCCCTCTCGTGGTGGCGCGAACCTCTTGCCAGGACGGGTCCTCATGATCGTATGGGTCCACCGGGGGAGGAGGCTCTACGAGCGGCATGGGCATCACGGTAGGTGATGTTCGCCGGGCACGTACGGGGTTGTGGCGACGTCTCCATGGAGTGTCCCCAGCGGGAGCGACCCTGCCTGTCCTCGTAGCGGGTTGCAGTCTGGGTTGCAGTTCAGCGCCGTACCAGCCCGTTTTCACTGGACCGCCGGGCCGTGTTGGTCCAGGTTGAACTGATCAGGACAACCAAGATCCGAGCTGCTGATGCGGTTTGGGTTGCGTCGTCGGCCTGCTGCGTTTGCGATGGGCCGACAGCAAGGTGCCTCAGCCTGAATCCACGGCGTGATTTGGTCTGATCGTTTTCTCGTCCAATTCCTCCACGAGGACCGGTTCCGCAGGTGAAGGGGCCGTTTTCGGGCGTGGGGGGTCGCCGTGCTCGGGTCGCGGCTTGTCCGGGTGCGTTCGGGCTCGGGGTGCGTCTGGGCGCGGGTGACCGTGAAGGTCGTCGACGTTATGTGACCTGGATTCGGCTGGTCAGGCCGCTGCTGCGGCGGGTGGATCGTGGGTGGCGATGAAGGCGTTAGTCCAGGCGGGCTGTCAGCGCCATCGCTCGGGTGGGTGCGGGGTGAGGTGGCCGCGCCCGTCGGCCGGGCCGTGCCGGGCCAGCCGGGCGGGCACGGCGATGAGGTGGCGGCGCAGGGTCGCGCCGCGTGCTTTGGCGTGGAAGGCCGAGGCCAGACAGCCCAGGCCGCGCAGCAGGTTGTGGGTGATGGCCGTCAAGGTGAGCCACGCGGCGTTCGCGGTGAACACGTCCGAGGGCATGTGCGCGAGCGGCTCGTTGATCAAATCGGCGTTGACCTGCTCCTGCATCGCGTGGTCACGATGGTGCGCCTCGGCCTGGATGAGGGTGTAGGGGCTGTCGGTGAAGATTGGGTCGTAGCGCCAGGCCGGGAACAGCTCGTCTTGACCGCACCTCGCCTGCTCGTTGCGCATTCTGACGCGGCGCACGATCAGCCGGGCGCTGGCGGCCTTGCCTTTGTTACTGGTGAAGGCGGTGTAGCCGACCTCGGCGACCTGCGCATCGGAGACCCAGCCACCGGCCTGCTCATCGAAGATCGCCCGCGGGTACTTGATCGAATTCCAGGTGTCCTCGCTGATGGTGGCGATAGCGGCTTTGACCTTGGGGTCGAGTTTGGCGGTGACCGAGAAGCGGGTGTCGTTGTCACGGCAGGCAGCGATGACCTCATTGC
>NZ_VCKY01000135.1 GCF_005889735.1 Nonomuraea turkmeniaca | reverse complement strand
CCCTCCCTCTTAGCCACCGACCTCGCCGCACCCTCCCTAGGCGACGCGCACCCCGCCCCCACACTCCGCCCCGGCAATGCTCCGCCGGTCTCCGCGCTCATCCGGAGCGGCGCATGACGGGTCTGGGCCCGCGCGTGGTCCTGGTGCCCGACCTGGGCGAAGACCTGGCGCGCGCGATCGAGGAGCTGGAGCGACTGCTGGTGACGTTGGAGGCCGCCGAGGACAACGGCGCGACCCTGCCCGGACCCCTGGCGAACGGCGCCGCGCTGACCGCGCTCCGCAGGCTGTGGCGAGCGCTCGCCCCCACCCAGGGCCAGCGCGCCGCGGCCGCCAGGCTGGCGGGCCGGCTGTACGCGCCGGGCCGCCGGACCGAACACGTCCCCCTGCGCCTGGTGGACGTCGATCCGATCGACGTGGTGACGTTGTCGGCCGCCGCCGCCGCGCTGGGCATGGGCGCGGTGAGCGCGGGCGTGGTACGTGACGCCTTGGAGGCCGGTGGCGCCAACTTGTCGGGCACCGACCTGGTCGCCGTCGCCGCCAGCATCAGCGGTCTGCTGGACCTGGCCGACACGGCCGAGTCCATCGTGCTGCGCGAACGCCTGGCCGCCGCGGGGCCGGGCGCGGACGTGGTGCTCACACCAGCGGTCGAGGAGGCGTACCAGGCGACGGCGAACCGCCTCAACGCGATGTGGCCCCGCCGCTGACCGCTCCCGGAACCCCTCCTCCACCAGCTCCCGCCGCGGCGTCGAGGAAGTCCTCACCGTCCTCGACATCCCCACTCGCCGGGATCCAGAACAGGTCCCGCACAGGCGGGCCCGGCACGACGATGGCGCCGTCATTCCGCTGTTGAACCAGCAGAATCCGCTCATCGCGATCGAGCAGCACGACCCGAGCACCCCGTCGCGTGCGCATGAAGCCCAGCTCCCCGAAAGTGCCACAATGATCGACATGACCGCATCGGACCCCAAAGCCGACCTCCACCGCTATTTGCAGACCGCTCGCGAGGCCCTGTTGTGGAAGCTCGACGGCCTCTCCGAGTACGACGTCCGCCGCCCCATGACCCCGACGGGCACCAACCTCCTGGGCCTGGTCAAACACGTGGCCAGCGTCGAGTTCGGCTACTTCGGCGACACTTTCGGCCGCCCGTCCGGCGAGCCGCTGCCCTGGTTCGAGGAGGGCGCGGAGCCCAACGCGGACATGTGGGCGACGCCCGACGAGTCCCGTGAGCAGATCATCGGCCTGTACCACCGGGCCTGGGCGCACGCGGACGCCACGATCAACGAGCTGCCGCTGGACTCCATCGGCCACGTCGCCTGGTGGCCGGCCGACCGGAGCGAGGTCACCTTGCACCGGATCCTGACCCACCTGATCTCCGAGACCAACCGCCATGCCGGCCACGCCGACATCGTCAGGGAGCTGATCGACGGCGCCGCCGGACTGCGCGCGGAGAACGGCAACCTGCCGGACGGCGATCAGACGTGGTGGGAGACGTACCGGAACCGCCTGGAGCAGGCAGCGCACGAGGCCGGCACGGCACGGTAGACCAAACGCTTGCTAGGGAACTATCCTTCATCACCAGCGTTTCCCGGATCCGGACGTGAGGTCACCGTGGTCGAGCAGCAACAGTCCAGCGGCGGGGTCAAGGCACGCGTCAGCACCGCGCTGCGCCCGTTCTTCCAGTGGCTCGCGGGCACGAGGGGGTTCGCCCTGATCGCGCCGAAGATCGTGCCGCCGCTGGACCGCCTCGTCAACCGGATGACCGGCGGCCGCGCCCTCATGGGCGACCAGATGATCCCCCATCTGCTGCTCACCACGACCGGCAGCAAGTCGGGACAGCCACGCGAGACCCCGCTCGCCTGCCTGCCCGAGGACGGCGGCACGTTCCTCGTGGTCGGCAGCAACTTCGGCAGGGAGCACCACCCCGCCTGGAGCGGCAACCTCATCAAGACCCCGCAGGCCACGATCCGTTTCCAGGGCCGCGTCATCCCGGTGACGGCCGCCCTGCTGACGGACGCCGCACGCGAGCAGGCCTGGCAGACCCTCACCCGCTTCTGGCCGCTCTACCAGGGCTACACCGACCGCTCCGGCCGCGAGCTCCGCGTCTTCCGCCTCTCCCCGGACACTCGCTAGGCAGTCCCGGAAACGCGAACGCCGTCGGCGACTGCCCAGGGAATACGTCACGGAGCACTTCTCCGGTTGACCCGCGTCTTCATGAGCGCACCAACACCTTGATCGCCTCACGCCGGTCCATGGCCCGGTACGCGTCTCCGATGTCGCCCAATACCACCTCCGCGGTGAAGACAGGTGACGGATCGAGCCGCCCGGCGAGCACGTCGGCGACAAGCGCGTCGAGATAGACCCGGACCGGCGCCACCCCCGCACGAAGGCCGACGTTGGCGCGGAAGAACCGGTAGAGGTCCACCCCGGTGACGCCGTTGGGCACTCCGACCGAGCCGATCGTGCCGCCGGGACGCGCCACGGCCAGCGCCAGGTCGAGCGCGGACTGGGCACCGACGCACTCGGCCACCGCAGCGGCGCCGCCTCCGGTGCTCTCGACGATCAGCGCGACGGTCTCCGGATCGTCGGCGTGGAAGGTGTCGGTGGCGCCGAAGCGCCTGGCCAGCTGTGCGCGGTCGGGATGGCGACCGACGGAGATGATCCGTTCGGCGCCCGCCCGCCGTGCCGCCAGCACCGCGCACAAGCCCACCGCGCCATCGCCGATCACCACAACCGTCCCGCCACGGACGACGCCGGCCAGGACGGTGGCATGGTGCCCGGTCGCCATGACGTCGGTCAACGGCAACAACCGCCGAGCCAGGTCGTCGTCGACGTCGGCCTGGATGGGAACCAGGGTCGCATCGGCGAACGGCACCCGTACCGCCTCGGCCTGCCCGCCGTCGTTGGCTCCACCCCAGAACCCGCCCCGCCGGCAGGAGGTGGGCACCTCGTCCCGGCACGCCGAGCACGTGCCGTCCGCGAACGCGAAGGGCGCCACCACGAGATCACCCTTCCGCAGGCCTACGACCTCCGACCCGATCTCCTCCACGGTCCCGATCCACTCATGCCCCATCCGATCGCCGGGCGCGAAGGATTCAAGGCCCCGGTACGGCCACAGATCGGACCCGCAAACAGCCGCGAGCCGCACCCGTACCAGCGCGTCGGTGGGATCGCGCAGCGCGGGATCAGACACCTCGACCAACCGGATGTCACCCACGCCCTGCAACACAGTCGCCTTCATGACCAGGAACGCTATGGCCCCTACGCTCTCCAGGACATGCCAGAGTGAAGGCGTTCAGCGTTATCGACCATCGATCTGGAGCCCTTCAGCCGTGCCCGCCGACGAAACGCCGGTCCTCGATCCCGTCGACATGAAAATCATCCGCGAGCTGACCCACGACGCCCGGACGAGCCTGGCCGAGCTGGGCCGCCGTGTGTCCCTGAGCCGCTCCGCGGTCGCCGAGAGGCTGCGCCGGCTCGAGGAGAGCGGCGTGATCCAGGGCTACACCGCACACCTCGATCTCGCCCGGCTCGGCCTCAGCCTTCAGGCTCGCGTCGCGCTGCGCCCCCACTACCGTTCCAGGAAGGACACGAACCGGCTACGCGAACGCCTCCTGACGACGGCGTGCGTCTTGTCCTGCGTCCATGTGACCGGCCAGAACTGCTACGAGCTCACGATCGCCGTCCGCGACGCCCGCCACCTGGAAGCGGTGCTGGAGGAGCTCGGCACTCTGGGCGAGACCACATCCTCGGTTGTGCTCTCCGAACTCGTCAACCCGCGCGACGTCGACGTCACCACCTGGGTCACCCGGTGAGGCGAGACTTCCGCATGCCCACCACCAGCATGACGCCCCAGGCGGAGGCCCGTTCGCGGACGATCCGGAGCGCCGGAAAGACGTCGTCCTTGGCCACCCGCGACTGCGCCTCGACGGCGTCCATGATCGCAGAGGAGGACGCCAGGCGCATGAACTCCTCGTCGGCTCGCGGCGTCGCCGCCAGCCGATACCTGAGGACGAACACGGTCAGGCCGTGCTCGGTGAGCCGGCGTGGCATCCTGGCCCGGCCCCGGCAGGCGTTGACGCCTCCCGGCGAGCGCGACGCGTCGACGGCGGGGCCGTCGGCAGACCGCTATCCGCTGGACATGATGATCGCCCTCGCCGAAGCCCTCACTGCGCTGACTGCACGAGCAGTGGTGAACTCGAGCGCCGTGCAGCGGGCTCAGAGGACTCAGAGGACTCGGAGGGCCCGGGGCTCAGGCGGCGATCGCCTCCAGAGCATCCAGGGACTCCACGTGGGCGTCGGCGAATGCCGGCAGCTCGAACCAGATGGCCTTGCCCCGAGCCGTCGCAACGCTGCCCCAGCAGTTGGAGAGCATGTCGACCAGGAACAACCCGCGCCCGCTCTCCGCATCGACGTCCACAGCACGCATGCTCGGCAGCTCAGGGTCCTCATCCTCGACCTCACACCGCAGCCGCCCGTCCACGGCGGCGAAGCTGAGCCGAGCCTGCCCGCGCGTGTGATCGAGCGCGTTGCCGACCAGCTCGCTCACCAGCAGCTCGGCAACCTCGATCTGGTCCTCGAAACCCCACTCGGCCAGCGTCGCCCGGGTCAGCCGGCGGGCCCTGCGAACCGAGGGAAGCTCGGCCGGGAGCCACCACGAGGCCTGCCGGCCCGCTTCCGCGCCGTGGCCGCTCTCGACCAGTGTCCTGCTCCGCGCAAGTCCCTTCATACCGTTCTCTCCCGGTGCCGCCTGTCCGTTCCTCACAACACGAGAATGCCTCTGTGAGCTGCGGCACCGAGACGTGAGAACTCCCCATATAGGTACCTATTCCGGAGAGCCTACGTACCTACGTTCCGGCGCAGCCCGCTCGGACGCGACCTCACCGGCGGCGCCGTGCTCGAGGATCCGATGCCGCTGCAGGATCACGGCTGTTTCCTCCCCGAAGACCCCTTCGCCCTGCCACCCGGCTCGCAACCCTGAACCCAAGAGCGCGCTGGTAGGCATGGGGCGGGGGTGCCTCGTCCCAGCCGTCGCGCTGGCGATCGAGGACCTTCACCACCACTGATCCAGGCCGGACGCCGCCTGACCGTCCCTGCAGAAGCAGCACGCCTGCTCAGTCGTACGGGTCGTAGTCTCGGCGCTCGTGCCCGCGCCGCTCATATCCTCGGGGCTGCTCATACCCACGAGGCTGCTCATGGCTCCGGGGCCGCTCATACCCCCGATGCTGCTCGTACGGATACGGCTCAGGATCCGGCGCTTCCTCAAGGGCCGTACGCCCGATCGACGTCAGGAGCGAGACGATGGCGATGCCGATGATGAGATTGATGGCGGCCGTGGCGATCTGCGCGATGAGATCGGCGGAGTGCATGAACGGCAGGATCGTGATGAGGACGGTGAAGAGCCCCGCGATCCAGCTGAAGAACCTGGTCGGCTCCGGCGTCGACAGCATGAGGATGTAGAGCAGCAGCGTGGCGACAAGCGCCGCGGCGGCGGCCGAGATCGCATATCCGGTGGTCGCCGCGCTGCCGTACGCGGAAGCCCCGCCGGGAGTGAGGACACGGATGCCGAGGAGCCTCGTGCTGATCATGACCCCGACCACCACGATCAGGGCGGCCACCACGGCGGCGGCCACGCCGCCTCCCCACACGCGCGCCGGATTGACCGTCGGCCTGGCCGATCCGGGGCGGCGATCATGGGAGGGATAGGACATGCGAATCACCTCTGTCGCGAATGCTGATCAGGCACTTCGAGCACCTTACACGTGCAGTCAAGAGCAGGGAGGGCTGCTGCGCGCCCTCGTCGGCTCCCACCAGCGGGCGGAAGAGGGTTCTCGAGTACGGTCTCAGTCGTCCCTGCGGCGGAAAGCCAGGAGGGAAGCGGCGATGAGCGCGCTGACGAAGGCGGTGAAGATCCTGATCGTCACCACCACGGGGCGGCGCGCGGCACGCGCCCGCAGGCTGGCCTGCCTGGACGAACTGACCGAACGGGAGGGGAAAGTGCTGGTCTGCCTCTTCCGGGGGATGTCCAACGCGGAGATCGCCACCACGCTGTTCCTGAGCGAGACGACCGTCAAAGGGCACATCTCCCGCATCCTCGCCAAAACGCAGTGCACCAACCGCACCCAGGCCGGTCTGCTCGCCTACGAGGCCGGCCTTGGCCGGTAGCGGGCACGCACAGGAGTCCAGGTGACGTGACATGAGCGACGTGGTCCCACGCCCCAGCGCACGTGTCGTGGTCATCGACGACGCCGATCGGCTCCTGCTGTTCTCCAGCCATAACCGGCACGATGGCTCCGCTCGCTGGTTCACCCCTGGCGGCGGTCTCCAAGCCGGGGAGAACCATCAAGGTGCAGCACTGCGTGAGCTGTACGAGGAGACCGGGCTGACGGGTGTGCGGCTGGGCCCGGAGGTGTGGCGGGGACGCCCGTGGACCGTGGAGCGGGACGGCGTCACCTACGAGGTGCGGCAGCGCTACTACCTGGCCCGCGTCCCCGCCTTCGAGATCGACACCGCCCGGATGGAGGACTTCGAGAAGGCGAGTATCACCGGCCACCGCTGGTGGACATTGAAGGAACTGGGCGAAACGACCGATCTCCTGCGACCCGCCGGGCTACCGCACCTGTTGGCCAGGCTTCTCGCCGACGGCCCGCCCCGCCATCCGATCCTCGTCAACGGCTGACCAGCGGTGCCGCTTGACTTACGCGCCGTCCCCATCCGCGGGCATCGGCTCTCCGGTGCCGCTTCCGCGGTCGTCGAGCACAAGAGCGGCACGGCCGTTGACGGTGTACCGCAGGTGCGTGACGCCAGGGGTGTGGACGACCCTGGTCGGCGTCAGCTCGATGGCCTCCTTGTCGGCGAGGCCGAGACCCGCGTCGAGCAGCCGCATCCCCGTGCCGAGCACGACCGGCACGACGTGCAGTTCCAGCTCGTCCAGCAGGCCGGCCTCGATCACCTGGCGGAGCAGACTGCCACCCCCGGCGACGGCGACGTTCTTACCGTTCGCCGCCGCGCGGGCCTGCTCGATGGCGCTGGCTATGCCGTCGGTGACGTAGGTGAAGCTGGTGCCGCCTCGGCGTACCAGGGTCTGGCGGGGGCGGTGCGTCACGACGAACACAGGCGCGCGGAAGGGCGGCTCCTCCCCCCAGGGAACCTCGCCGCCATCGGCCATGCGCCGGCCCATGACGTACGCGCCGGCGGCCTCGAAGGTCTCGGCGATGATGTCGGAGTTCGTGTCCTTCTGCCCGCCGGCAAAGCCCTGCCGCTCGCGCCACGCCATGGCGTCGATCACCCAGCGGGTGATCCGGAAGAACCCAGCGGCCTCTGCCGAGTCGATCCAGCTTCCGTCGCCGCTGTGCCTGGGACCGGCGTAGTAGCCGTCCAGTGACACCGACATCTGTGCGGTCACCTTGGTCATCTTGCTTCGCCTTCCTTCTTCCGGCGGGCCCCGGCCGGGGCCCGCTCGCCAAGGGGTCGAAGCTGTCCGCCCTTTCTCTACATCGCATCTGGCCGGATGGGAGAAGTATGAGGAGATCGCTTGCCGATGACCCGAGCTCTACGCTCGGCCGGCGTCTGGGCCGACGGCGAGCTGGCCCGGGCTCGACCGCAGATCGAGAGCTGCCTCGACACGGGTGGACCGTTTCCCGAGCGCCTCCACCTCATCGCGCTCGTCGTGGGCTTCTACGGCGAGCTGTTCGACCTGATGCGCCGGTTCTTCGGTGACGCCGCGGACCTCGTCGAGACCTGGGACGCCACGACCGGCGTCCTGACCGACGCCGGCCTCCGGGACATGCTCGAACGCACCTTGCGTCTCATCGAGCCGGCAGGCTCACCCGGCTAGCCCACCTCGCTGTGCCGCATGAAACCGACCGTCTGCACTGCAAGGATGAGCACGCGACTGGCGATCAACGCGATCCACAGACCTGCCAGCCCATAGGCCGCCGCCGCAGGAGCCATCGCCAAGGCGAGCATGCCATTTCCCGCAATGGCCGAGCCCAGGCTCCAGGTCGAGCGCTTGAGCCCCGTCAGGCCGGCGGACGTCACGATCGCGCAGTCGTCGGCGAGGGCGTAGGCCGCCAGCAACGGCAGAAGGACGAGGGCCAGGTCGAGCACAGTGTCATCCGAGGTGAACAGCCCAAGCACCGCCTCGCCTAGGAAGAGCAGCACGAGCGCACCGGCGAGCTCTCCGGCAGCCGCGATGGTCAGGGCCGCTCGGTTGAGTCGGCGGGCGTCACCAGGGGCGGCGGCTCTGGCGATCTCCGGCGTTACGGCCTGCGCAACGGCGAACGCGCCCAACCCGAGGAATCCATGAAGCGATACGAGGATCGCGTGGGCGGCGGCCCCTTGGGCCCCCGTCCGCGCGGCGGCGTAGGTCACACCGCCCATGACTGCGAACTTGACGACCAGGGTGGCGGACATCGGGATGCCCACCCTCGCCATGCGAACGATCTCCCGTGGCCGGGGACGTCCAGGCCGCAGAGATTGCCCGGCCAACTCGGGTACGCGCAGCAGGAGGACGTTCGACACGGTGACAGCCAGGGCGGTGGATGCCAGGAGGGCGATGCCGGTGCCCTGGATGCCCATCCTGGGCACCAGGATGAGATGCAAGAAGACCCCTAGGACCGTGCTCGACAGGCTTGACCAGAGCACCAGCCGACTACGTCCCAGCGCGACCAGCATCCCGTTGGCGCCTCCGCCTGCGGAGTACAGCAGCACCTGGAGGGCCAGGAGCAGGGGCAACGTGCCGAACTCGGCTGCCACTTCATCGGGCACCCCGCCGATCCGCGCGATCAAGGGGACTCCGAGCATGACGCTTGCGCCGACCGTTCCGAGCCCGATGGTGAGCCAGCGCGCGTCTTTCAGGATGGGCAGTGCCTCAGCGGGGCGGTCACGACAGACGGCGATGAACGGGGCCATGCCGCGCAGACCGCCCGACACCGCGGCCGTGACCGGGGCGAGCACCGCATTTGCGAGCGCGAAGGCCGCTAATTGGGTTGTTGCCTGGTGCCCGAGGAGGGACGTGCTGATGAGCTGGGCGACGACGCCGGCGCTCATGGACAGGAAAAGAGGAACTGCCGCGTTCAGGATCGCGCGATGAGGAGAAGGCATACAAAGCAAAATCCCGGGCGATCACCCGCTCGGGATACAAGATCATTATACCACCCCAACAGCGGAGCCCGGGGTCATTCGGGTGGTGCAGCCGACGAACGGCACACGAAACCGGGACCCCTGTGGCCACCCGCGTAACGGAGGCGGGTAACCGAACTCAGGGATGGCCATACCCGATCGCTCCGGCGGTTCGCCATGCCTGAAGCACCTGGCAGGGACACCCTCGGCGCGCTGTCCTGCCCTGATCATCGCCGGCCTTGATCGGGCTGAATGCGTCCCAGAAGGAGCGGAAACGCCATGTCCGGCCGCTGTCCTGGGAGATCCGACCAGGACAACGCCACACCAGGATCGCCACCCTCCGCCGGCTCTGCCCCCGCCGCCGAGAGCGCCGTCGCAGCATCAGCGCCGGCGGCCATCCGGGATGGTGGTGAGCCCGCCTTCGTAGGCGGCGATGACGAGCTGGGCCCGGTCCCGGGCGTGCAGTTTGGCCAGGAGACGGCCGATGTGGGTCTTGACCGTGCCGACGGTGAGGTGAAGGTGCTCGGCGATCTCGGAGTTGGACATTCCCTTGCCGATGAGGGTGAGCACCTCGCGCTCGCGTTGGGTGATGTCGTTGAGGTCTCGCACGACCGGGGTGGATTGAGGGCCCTGCAGGAACTCGGCGATGAGCCGGCGGGTCACGGTGGGCGCGAGCAGCGCTTCGCCGGACGCGACGACGTGGATGGCGGCCAGGAGCTCGGTCGCGGTGGCGCTCTTGAGAAGGAAACCGCTCGCACCTGCGCGTAGCGCCGCGTACACGTATTCGTCCAGATCGAACGTCGTGAGGATCAGCACGCGCACGCCGGCACTGTCCGGGGCGACGCAGATACGCCGTGTCGCCTCGATGCCATCCATATCGGGCATACGCACGTCCATGAGAACGACGTCCGGTCGCAGCCGGCGGGCCAGGAGCACGGCTTCGGCGCCGGTGCCCGCCTCGCCCACGGTGGCCAGCCCTGGCGTGGTGTCGATGAGGACTTTGAGGCTGTCGCGTACCAAGATCTGGTCCTCGGCGAGCACGACGCGGATGGGCCGGGGCGGGTGGTGCGAAGCGGCGTCGATGGTCATGCCTTGGTGCCGCTCTGGTCGTAGGGCAGTCGAGCCGACACGCGAAAGCCTCCTTCAGGCCGGCGGCCCGCGCTGAACGTGCCCCCGTACATCTTGACTCGTTCGCGCATGCCGAGGAGGCCATGACCGCCGTGGCCCGCTCGCGGCGGTCGGCCATGGCGGGAACCGTCGTCGACGACCTCGATCACGGCTTCCCGCCCGTCGATGTCCACGGTGACCGAGCAGCGGGTGGGCGCGGCATGAGTGATGACGTTGGTCAGGGCCTGCTGCACGATCCGGTACACCGACACCGCGACCGCGGGAGGCAGCGCGGCCTCTCCGCGGACGGTCAGGTCCACCTCGACCCCGGCCGAGCGGGCGTGGGCAGCCAGCTCGGGCAGGTCCGCCATGCCAGGAACGGACAGCTGGGCCTGCTGGGGATCGCCGTCGGAGCGCAGGAGGTCGAGCACTCGGTGGATCTCGGTGAGCGTGCTTCGGCTGGTCTGCTCGATGACGGCCAGCGCGGCGCGTACCTCCTGCGGGCGGGCGTCGGCGACATGGTTGGCCACGGTGGCCTTGACGGCGATCAGGCTCATGCTGTGGCCGATGACATCATGCAGCTCCCGGGCAATGCGCCTGCGCTCGTCGGCCACCGCGGCCTCGGCGAGGTGACGAACGAGGCGAGCGGTCGTGTCCCGCTTCCAGCGGACGACCGTCCCCATGGCCCACCCGGCGACCAGCAGGACACCGATCACACCGATCTCCAACGGCCAAGCCGGCGGGATCTCGCTGGGCGTCGCCGCGGGCGCGAGGCCAGGGAACACCCGCTCGTAGAAGACCAGGACCGCGGCCACCGCACCGAACGCGCAGGCCGCCAACCCCGCCGCTGACCATCCGGCCGAGGTGGTGGAGGCGACCAGGTACAGCACGAGCACGGTCGGCACGAACGACACCCAGATCGCGCCCGCCGCGACGGCACCAGCCACGGTCGCCAACACGCCCGCGGCGCACGCGAGAGCGAGCATGGCGCGTGGCCAGCGCCGCCGGACGGCGACCGGAAAGCTGATGACCGCCGCTACCGGCCAAGCCGACCAAGCCGGCCACCACGACGACGGCCCCGGCGGATCAACGATGGTGTACCTGACGATCAGCGCCACGATGACCGCCACCGCCGCGTCGGCAACACCCCTTCGACCGAGTCGCCGGGCCCACTCCATGGCGAGAAGGTATCGCCTCGCCAGGTCACCCGGCATCTGCCCACGGTAGGACATCCCCATCCGGCCAGGGTCGTACCACCCGCTCATGCACGCCACCAAGATGCGACCCGAGCCAGACGCGCCCCCACCGCACCGCACATCACCATGCTGGTGCGCCCGGCATATCGAGCCGAGACGCGCCGACACCGACACGATGGGTAGGAACACATGAATGTTGACCTTCACCGGCGCATCACACGATGGCGACAGGCCGACGCGGACCGGCGCACCGCCAACGCCACGGCCAACCTGAGCCGGCAACCCCCGTTCCCCGGACGATGGGTGAGCGCCGTCGCGCTGATCGGCGGCCCCGCCCTGCTGATGACCGGGATTCTCCTACGCTCCCCGTTCTCCTTCGTCTTCCCTGATCAGCTCGCCGCCTATACCCGGCACCCCACCCTCATCACCGCCGCCTACGCCTGCTTCGCCTGCGGGATCATCCTGCTGTGTCCGGCGGTCATGACGCTGGCGCAAAGGATCGCCGCCACCAGCCCGCTATGGGGACTATGGGGCGGCTGTCTGGTGATCGCCGGGCTGTTCACCCGAATCTTCCAATTCGGCACTGATCACCTGGCCTTCCACCTGACCGACAGCCTTGGCCTGCAAACAATGATCAACGCCATCGACGACTACTACTTAGCATGGCGGGATACGTACTGGCATCCGTTCAGGACACTGTCTGGACCAGCCTTCATCGGCTGGGTCGTGCTTGCCATCGGCGCCTACCGCTCCGGCGCCCTGGGGCTGGGCCGCTCGATCGCGCTCGGTCTGATGTCGGCGCTCGCGCTCGGGACGCTCAAAGGCACCGAACCACAATCCATCATCGCCGCAGGCGGCCTCTGCGTCGCCTTCGTCCCCCTGGGCATCTCCCTGCTGCGCAGCGGCCCCCCGCCCAGCAAACGCGCCATTGTCTGGCTCATCGTTTTCATCGTCTGGCACGTCCTCGGGCAAATCTTCGGCGCCGCCTACGGCCCGAGGGGATGAGAACCCCGGACGCGCCGCCAGGCCACCGCCGGCCCCGGTCCCTCGCCGGACGATCCGCAGCAGCCGGCTGCCCTCGTCATCATCGAGCTCGCGTACGCGAGATCGCCCCGCCATGCCCGCATTCTGAAGTGATCATGCCCGCCGGCCTAGGAGGCCGACGGGCGTGTCTGAGGAGGCCTCGACTCAGTCCAGAACGGCAGTGGCCTCGACCTCGACCAGCAGATCGGGTTCTCCCAGCGCCGCAACACCCAGCAGCGTGATCGGCTTGACCGGGTCGACCCCCAGCTTCGCCGCCGCCCGGGCGACCCCCTCTCCCAGCGACGGCAGCTTGTCGGGTGACCAGTCGACGACGTAGATGGTCAGCTTGGCCACATCGTCGAAGGACCCGCCGACCCCGGCCAGGGCCGTGCCGATGTTGAGGTACGCCTGCTCGACCTGAGCCGCCAGGTCTCCTTCGCCGACTCGTCGCCCCTCGGCATCGCGGGCCACCTGACCCGCCAGGAACACCAGCTTCGACCCGGTGGCGATCGACAGTTGGCGGTAGACGTCGGGCTTCGGCAGCCCGTCGGGGTTGACCAGCGTCACGGTCATGTCGACTCCTTGTGATCGGCAGCGTGTTCGCCACTCCCCTAAAACATAGCATTGTTATGTATTGTGGTGCCATGGTGAGGATGAAGGACCCGGCGGTCCGTTCCCTGCTGATCGATCGGGGCGCGCAGATGCTTGCCGCTCGGCAGCCGGTCACGCTCCGCTCGTTGGTGGCCGGAACCGGCGTCTCGACCATGGCCGTCTACACGTACTTCGGCGGCATGGACGGCCTGTGGAGCGCGATGCGGCAGGAAGGGTTCACCCGCCTGGCCGCCAGGCTCGCCGCGGTCGCGCCGTCGGAGGATCCGGTACAGGATCTGGCCGCTCTCGGCGCCGCATACCTGTCCAACGCCATGGCCAGTCCCGATCTCTACCGGGTCATGTTCGACGCCGGGTTCGAACTCGAGAACGCCGCTGCCGCGGATGACACGCTGCACTGTCTGGTCCGCGCCGTCGAACGGGCCACGGCCGCCGGCCGCTTTCGCGACGACGTCGACCCGCTGGAGTTGGCCACGCAGAGCTGGACCATCGGTCATGGACTGGCATCACTGGTCGCCACCGGCCCCCTGCCCCATCAGTCACTAGCCCATGGCGTGCCGCTGCTGACCGCCCTGTTCACCAGCGCAGGCGACAACCCCGAACAATGCCGCCGGTCAGTCGAACGCGGCTGGCGCCCCTGACCTCTGATCCCGCTTCACGATTGCGGAGGGCCGAGAAGCGCTCCAGGAGGTCATCGTCGGCGGGTGGCTCAGATCCTTGTCCCGTCACCGGCAGGACGGAGATCGTCGATCACAAGCTTGATTTCGTTGACGACGAGGCTTCGGTACGTCTCAACATCGAGGACCCTGGCACGCACACGGTGGAGCAGTCGACGCGCGCGCACGAGCTTCGGCCCCGCGGCAAAGAACCGAAGCGCGGCTTCCTTGTCGCGGCGCAGCGCCGGCTGCATGAACTCCGGCCGATGGGAGGCGGCGTGAAACAGCTCGTCAACCAACCGAGATCTTGTCCCCGAGAGGAACCGGTGCAGGCCGTCGTGAACATCCTGCGGCGCTGCCACCGTAAACGAAGGGGGCGCCGGCTTGGTGATCGAGGCCGGCATACGTCCGTGGCCGCGGCACGCAGCACGGTGAGCCCCACCTCGCCCCACCCGTTCACTCCGCCCCCTATCGCTCGCGACATACATGGTCACATGGTTGACGAAGGAAAGGGGCCCGGCAGCGTGGCTCTCGTTGATCCTTCTTGTTTGTCGAGACAAGAAGGATCGCAGGTTGTCGCCGCGGAGCCGGCCCGTGGCCGGACACCCCGGAGCTGACCGTTCAGCAGGCGGTTGAGTGGCTGTTGAGTTGCTGTTGAAGGCGTGGACGGCCAATAGCCGATCCCGAGCCCCGGTGCGAGTCCGCGCTATCACCGCGCTAGCGCCGCGCTAACCGCGCGCCAATGCCCGCCCCGATAATCGCCACAACCGTCAGCAGGTAGGGGATACGAGGAGGTAGGACGTGAGGGTGCTCATCGACAGGGCTCTGGCGCTGGTGGTCCCGGAAGTGAGGGCGTCGGCGATCTGCCGATACCAGTACAAGTGCTTCTCGAGCGGCTGGCACAGGAGGCTGTGCTGCTCGTCTTCCGCCGACAACTGCAGCTCCTGGCAGCGGGTCGGCCCCAGCTGCCCGGTCTAGGGAGAAGGCCCGCCAAGGGCCGTGCCGTCAGAGGCGGGAAGGCCACCGCCGCGCCGCCGACCCAGGACGCGCCGGTGGTCCGATCTGACGGTTATTGATCGCTGATGGGCGGGCTCCGGGGAGCAGGGGCCCGGCCGTCAGCGGGCCCGTACGGTTTTCGGCTCCGTCTCTCTTTCGGACACACCCCGCTCCGCGACAGCCCAGAATCGTCTGCGCCAGCCAAGATCATCACCTCTGACACCACTAAGCAAGAGTGCAAGGGGATGTCGGTCTACTGCATTCGGTATGTATGATCGCAGGCGAAGTGGAGGGGAGTACTCCTTCGCGGCCACGTCGTCATCACGGACCCGCCTCGGGGCCCGGCGCGGTCGGTCCGCGACGCCGCGGGCGGAGAAGACCTCCGACGGACGTATCAACGCCAAGTCGGAGGAGCGCTCATGCCCCCACCTATGTCCGTGCCCGCCTGGCTGTGGGCGGCCACCATCGCCGCCCTGCTCGGCCTCATCCTCCTCGATCTGATCATCGTCAACAGGAGACCCCACAAGGTCACGATCGCCGAGTCGGCCCGCTGGATCGCCTTCTACATCGGCTGTGCCGTCGCTTTCGGCGCAGGCGTGTGGATCTTCGGCGGCGATGACCACGCGGCCTCCTACATCACCGGCTACATCACCGAGTACACGCTGAGCGTCGACAACCTGTTCATCTTCATGCTGATCATGGCGAACTTCGCCGTGCCCGCGATCCACCAGCACCGGGTGCTGCTCATCGGGATCATGATGGCGCTGGTCATGCGCGGGATCTTCATCGGCGTGGGCGCGCAGGCCGTTCAGCGCTTCAGCTGGGTGTTCTGGCTCTTCGGCGGCATCCTCATCTACACCGCGTGGAAATTCGCCTTCAACAGCAAGGACGATGAGGAGTACGACCCCAACGGCGGCGTCGTACGGCTGGTGCGCAGGCTGTTCCCCGTCACCGACGACTACCACGGCTCGCGGCTGACCATCAAACAGGACGGCCGCCGCCTGCTGACCCCGATGTTCATCGTCATCATCGCCATCGGCGGCGCGGATCTGGTCTTCGCGGTCGACTCGATCCCCGCGATCTTCGGCATCACCCAGGACGCCTACCTGGTCTTCGCGGCCAACGCGTTTGCCCTGATGGGGCTGAGACAGTTGTACTTCCTGCTCGGCGGGCTGGTGGAGAAACTCGTCTACCTCACCTACGGCCTGGCGGTGATCCTCGGCTTCATCGGCGTGAAACTCGTCCTGCACGCCCTGCACGAGAACGAGCTGCCGTTCATCAACGGCGGCGAGCACGTCACCTCGGTCCCTGAGATCAACAACTGGATCTCGCTGGCCGTCATCGTCACCGTGCTCGCCGTCACGACGGTGGCCAGCCTGCTCAAGTCCAGGCGCGACACGCGCCTGGCCGCCGAGCCGCCCCTGTCCGAACCCTCCGACCAGGCGCGCAACTGACCAGGGGGCAGGCTCGCCGACCGGCGGCGAGCCTGCCTCGTGGCCACAGCCCCGGACATCCAACACGTCGGCCGCCGCCGCCATCCCCTTGATCATCCTGCCTGTACGTAACGCGGGGTCGTCGACGATCGTCACCTCGATCTCGGCTCCGGCGTCCGCCTCCCGTTCGGTGGCGTTCACCAAGGGAGTCGTTGACGGGGCCCCGTACGGTCTCACCGGCGGGCGCCGCGAAAGCCTTGCCGTACCGGAGCTGCTCTCGGTGGCGGGCGAGGAGGCCACGGAGGGGTTGCGCGGCGCCCGCGCCGACGGTTGGCTCTGGCTGGTGAACGACCGTCAGCTGGTGGCCGGGTAGCGGATGAGCAGCGACGCGAGGACCAGCTCGTCGCCCACGGCCGCGTAGCCATGCGGCACGTCGGACCGCCAGCTGAGGTAGCCGCCGGGGCCCGCCACCAGCGGCGCGTCGAGCGGACCCGCGCTGAGCGTGCCGGAGAAGACGGTGATGTGCTCGGTCACGCCGTTGTGGTGGGCGGGTGACGTCTGAGTGGCGCCCGGCGGCACCCGTATCCGGTAGAGCTCGTAGGTCACGCCCGCGTCGTCGAACACCTCCAGCAGCGTGGCCTCGACCGCCGTGCCGCGCACCAGCACCGGCGCGGCGGGGCCGGCGTCGAGGACGGCCGCGATGGGCACGCCGAGCTGGGCGGTGACGGCCCACAGCGTCTCGAGGGTCGGGTTGCGGACACCCGTCTCCAGGCCGGACAGCGTGGCCTTGCCCACCCCGGCTCGCCTGGCCAGTTCCGACAGCGAGATCCCGCGCTCCTGCCGGAGCCGGCGCACCTTCCTGCCGACCTCACGCGGGTCACCGCTCACGGCTGCCATGAGACCATCCTGCCCGATCCTGTAGTGTTCCATATATGGAACGCTCACAGCCCATCGTCGCCGGAGTGGTGACCGCGCTGGTCGGCTTCGCCAGCTCCTTCACCGTCGTCCTCGCCGGGTTACGGGCCGTCGGGGCCGACGAACGGCAGGCCGCTTCCGGGCTGATGGCGCTCTGCGTCGCCGTCGGGGCCGTCTCGATCGTGCTGGGCCTGCGGTATCGGATGCCCATCGCGATCGCGTGGTCCACTCCCGGTGCCGCGCTCCTGCTGACCGCGGACAGCCGGTTCGCCGAGGCGGCGGGCGCGTTCGTCGTCTGCGGGCTGCTCATCATGGCGGCGGGTCTGATCCCGTGGCTGAGTCGCGTCATCGCGGCGATCCCCGGCCCGATCGCCGCCGCGATGCTCGCGGGGGTGCTGCTCAAGCTGTGTCTCGCGCCGGTCCAGGCCATGCTCGATGTGCCGTCCCTGGCCGGTCCGGTGATCCTTGTCTGGGCGCTGCTCTACCGCTTCGCCCGCACGTGGGCGGTGCCGGGGGCGCTGGCGGCCGCGGCGGCGGTCATCGCGATCGCCTACTCTCCCGGAGACCTCAGCCTGGTGCCGGTGGTCGAGATCACGCCCCCCGCCTTCAGCCTCTCCGCGGTGGTGGGCATCGGCGTGCCGCTGTTCCTGGTCACGATGGCCGCCCAGAACGTCCCCGGCATGGCCGTCCTTTCCGGGTACGGCTACCGCCCGCCACTGCGCGGAGTGCTGCTGGCGACGGGGGCGGCCTCGGCGCTCGGCGCGCCCTTCGGCGGGCACGCCATCAACCTGGCCGCCATCACCGCCGCGCTGGCCGCCTCGCCTGAGGCGGCACCGGACCCCTCCCGCCGGTGGATCGCCTCGGTCACGGCGGGCGTCTCCATGATCAGTCTCGGCCTGCTGTCCAGCGCGGCCGCCGCCCTGGTCCTGCTGTCGCCGCCCGTCCTGGTGACCGCGGTGGCAGGGCTCGCCCTGTTCGGCGCGCTCGGCTCCGCGCTCTCGTCCGCCTTCACCGAGGCCCACGGCAGGGAGGGCGCGGTCGTCACCTTCGCGGTCACCGCCTCGGGTATGAGCTGGCTGGGCGTCGGCTCGGCCTTCTGGGGCCTGGTGGCGGGCGGCCTCATGCACCTGCTGCTACGGCGGGCACAGGCGGCCGGCTTGCGCTCCACCCTGCCGACCGACTCCAGGTAGTCGGGAGCGGCATGCATGGCGGCGGCCATGCGCAGGTGCGGGAGCACCTCCTCGAGCCGGCCGGCGGCGCTCCAGCGTCCTGCCGAGCAGGAAGCAGGCGTTGTGGTCGCTCGGTTCGCTCATGGCGGCCGCGACCGTCTAAATTCGCATCACCCGCTGACATTGAGAGATGGCCGCGCACGCCCACTCTCCCCCCGAACTCCCTGACCATCCCGCCTACCGTCCCATCCTGGACAGCTTCGCCGACTTCGCCCGACCGCTACGAGCTCGCGACCTGTCCCAGGCCCTGGAGCCGCCCATCGTCAAGAAGAACACCGAGAACATCCGCTCCAAGCTCAAACGCCTGGTCAGCCAGGGCATCCTCGTGAAGACCGAGCCGGGATCATTCGCTCAGCCTCGTTCCTCAAGACCCCCGCCCGGGCGTGACGTCGTCCATGGGCTCGCCCCCCAGGGCCGCGGCGAGACGCGAAGCGAGACTCGCGATGGCGGCACGCAGTTCCGGGCCGCCATCGACGCGGAAAGGGAACGGCACGTTCGGCAGCCACTCCTGCGCGTACATCGTCGGATTGCTCGTGCTGCCGACGAGCACGCACCCGTCCCTCGACGGTTCGAGCCTTCCCATCGGCGGCCGGATCCAAGGCGCCACCTCGGCTAGGGGAGCGTCGAACACGACACGCGTGGTGAACTCCCACCCGGTGCCCAGGTTCTCCTCCAGCGCCGCCACCGGGTCGAGGTCGTCGGGCGGCTCGAACGCGTGCGTACTCCGCTGAACCTGGCGGACGCGGTCGACCCGGTAGGTACGGACGGCGTCCGCGCGGTGGGAGTAACACAGCAGGTACCAGCGCCCGTGACGGACGACGACCGCCCACGGGTCCACCTCAGCCTTCCACTGGTTGCCGGACTCGCTCCGGT
This sequence comes from Nonomuraea turkmeniaca, assembly GCF_005889735.1. Classification (GTDB taxonomy): domain Bacteria; phylum Actinomycetota; class Actinomycetes; order Streptosporangiales; family Streptosporangiaceae; genus Nonomuraea; species Nonomuraea turkmeniaca. The sequence goes on along the minus strand of NZ_VCKY01000135.1, from coordinate 10,565 downwards.
AGGCGACCACCACGCGCCGCCGGTCCGCGATGGCGGCCACGAGCGCGCTGGTGGTGGCGGGATCCGGACGGGCCGAGAACCGGTCGGGCGCCGCCGACGCATACTCACGCAGCGCCGCCGCCTGCCGTCCGACGTTCTCGGGCAGGGCCTGGATAACCTTGCCCAGGGCGGCGCCGACGAGGTCGCCGACATCGGTGGCCGCCGGCTGGCCGTTGAGCACCGCCATGACCAGGCCCAGCGCCTCGGGCTCTGTGAAGGCCACCGGAGGCAGCCGCGTCCCGCGCCCGAGCCGGTACCCGCCATACGGGCCGCGGGCCGACTCGACGGGGATGCCCGCCTCGCGGAGGATCCCGACGTACCGGCGCGCAGCCCGCTCCGTGACGCCCAGACAGGCGGCGAGCTCGCCGGCCGTCACGCCAGGGCGGGCCTGGAGGATCTCCATGGCGCGCAGAGCTCGTGCGGTGGGGCTGAGATCGGTCGGCACACGAGCACATTACGAGGTCACGTTATGAACAGGAAGTAGAACGTCCGGAATCGGTCCTAGCCTGACGTCCTGGCCGCGTTCCGTCCTCGCCGGAACGCGCTGAAGAAGGAGGACTGATCATGGATATCCTGCTCATCGCCGGCCTGTGGCTCGACGGATCCGCGTGGGACGACGTCGTGCCCGCCCTTCAGGCGCTCGGCCACCGCCCCGTACCGATCACCCTGCCCGGACAGGGTGACGGATCCACCTCGGCCACTCTCGACGACCAGGTGGCAGCCGTGCTCGCCGCCGTGGAGTCGGCGTCAGGAAAGCCCATGGTGGTGGGGCATTCCGCCGCTTGCACCCTGGCCTGGCTGGCCGCCGACGCGTGCCCGGAGCGGGTCGCCAAGGTCGCGTTCATCGGCGGCTTCCCGGCCGCGGACGGGCAGCCCTACGCCGACTTCTTCGAGGTGAAGGACGGCGTCATGCCCTTCCCCGGCTGGGGTCCGTTCGAAGGACCGGACTCAGCTGACCTCAGCGAGGAGGCAAGGAGCGACTTCACGTCCGCGGCGATTCCCGTCCCTGCCGGGGTGACGAAGGGCGTGGTGCGCATGACGGACGAGCGACGGTTCGACGTACCCGTCCTCGTCGTGTGCCCCGAGTTCACCCCTGCCCAGGCCCAGGGGTGGATAGCCGCCGGTGACGTGCCCGAGCTGGCCAAGGCCAAGCACCTTGACCTTGTGGACATCGACTCGGGCCACTGGCCCATGATCACACGGCCGGCCGAGCTCGCCCGGCTCCTGGCCGCCGCGGCCCCTGAGGCCTGACACGGCTGCCGGCCATCGCTCCTGGCCGATCAGCCGGTCAGCGTAGCGATCCCGGTCGACAGCAGAGCGCCTTCGCGCAGCATGTGCACCCCGGCGCGGTCGAAACAACGCCGGCAGCCCTTCGACCGTCGACGACACCCTGGGGGCCAGGTAGCCGCAGATCTCCTGCTCACGTTTGGAGAACTCCGCCGGCTCCAGCAGGTCCCGGATCTCCCAGGCGTGCTCGTAGAGGGGTCTTAACATGGCCGGAAACGCCGGTCACTCAGTTTGCCACTCAATCCCTTGATCGGTGGCGGGTCAGAACTCCCAGATCTCGCGGAACGATGGCCACCAGTGAGGCAACTCATCCCGGCGCACGCCGTGAGGCGGGAATCGCTCGATGGCGATGCATGCCGGGTTCAACTGGCGTTTCAGATAGGCGGCCAGCTTGTGGTGGCCGTCGAGCAGGAACCAACCGGGGAACTGGCTGTGGCGGATCGCCACTGTGAGCGGACGGCGGCCTTCGATGATGCGGCGACCGTACTCCAGAGCGGTCGCCGGCGCCGGGGGAGGCCAGCGGTGCGTGGGAACGATCACGTCGCGGTCCCAGTCGTCCCAGTGGTCGTACCAGCCGCGCTCCTCGCCGGGCTCGACCTCGATGACGTTGGGCCATGCCAGCTCGGTGGTCCGTAACTGGTACTCACCCGGCTCCAGCAGCGCGAGGAGCGGCGCCAGCGGCTCGGTGAGCCGCTCGACCGGGCTGGGGTCGGCGAGCCAGTCGCGCATACGGCCCCATTCGGCAACTGGAGCCCACTCGGAGACGAGGTGCGGATCCCCATCGCGCGGCCAGGGCGTGTGGCGGGTGACGAGGCGCCCGAGGCTGCCGCGGAAGTCGCCGGTGTCGGCCGCCACCGGCTCCCCCGAGATGGACAGCACGGCTCCGGCAGGACCGCCGCGAACGGAGATGACACCGAGGCCGTCCGTCACCGTGACGACTTCGATCTGCTTGGCCTTCTTCTCGCGTCTGCGGGTCACTCTTTACGCCCCGTCGCCCTTGTCCCTCGGTTGTGTAGTGCTCGCGCGACGGCATCTGTCAAGGTCTCTAAGACGGGCACCGTTCGCAACGATTGGACTCGAACCAGCCTCTCGCCGTTTGGCTCAGTTCACGTCAGTCCCGATGCGAGGTCAGCCCAGTCACGCGCCCGCCGTGGCTCCCTTTCGGGCTCTCAGCCAATCACCGTGCTGTGAGGCTGCAGGATCCGATGGCGGCAATCTTTCCGTTGCTTTGGCGAACACGAGCGCAGTACTCACAATTAGGCTGTACACGGACGGCTTTCGTGTAGGTCGTTTTTGTTGATGTCCTTGGTAATCGTCGCGTTTACAGCGCATTTCGAGCCGAATACGCTGAACTCCAGGGATATATCCGCTGTTGCAGATCGAATTTGGGGACGAGACCCGCCCCACAGTAGTACGCATAATTGCCGTGGTTACCGCGACGGACCATAACCGTGCCGCCACAGCTCAAGGATCCGACGGCACCCATGGTGACCAGGTTAGACGCCTTTGTGGGCGGATCGCCGTACCAGGTAAGGGCGCTTACGGGCAGCGCGTTTGCCAAGCCGATGGCCGTCACTGCAAGCGTGATGACACCTACACGCATGGCGCGCCATGCGATCTTCTGCATCACCACTCCATTGCTTGCTGATCAAGGCGTCCTTGACGTTACTGAGGCGCGGTATGTTGTCGGTATGTCGCGGAGCCGGAGTGGCCCCCGCTGGAGGCCAACGCCGTAAGGCCGGCGCCCTGAGCACGCGCGTTTGCGCTGATGACCTCGGCCCCGTGACTCGAACGTGCGCTACCCCCAGCTTTGCGGCCCTGTCCTCGCCCGCGCCTGCCGACCGGCGCGTTGCGGGACGGCACGGGAGCCCCGACGTCGTACCCCTGGACGTGGTCGAGCTCGGCTGCGGCACCGCGTACTTCTCGGCGTAGCCGGCTCGGCGGGGCGCACACGTGGTCGGCAGCTTCGACCTGGCCGTCTCCGAATGCGAGCCTTGGTGTGATCCCGCTCGCCGGGCGCCCGAAGCCGCGCGGCTGCTGCGGCCGGGAGGGCGGTTGGCGTTCCACACGATCAGCGTTCTGATCACGCCGTGCCTGCCCGATCGCGGACACGCGACGAGCACGAGCGCGGCACTATACCGCCTCATACCCTGACTGCCCGGCTCCCTGAGGAAGATCCGCACCCTTCGGAGGTCGGATCCAGCGGCTCAAGCTGCGGTCTGGGGCGTGCCAGGGCATAGCATCGGATGAATCTCTGACTCAGCACACAAGCTGATCAGCGCACGTTGTCGTTCTGCGGTTCCTTGCCAGCTTGATCGCGCCCGCTCTCGCCGATGATCACTCCGGTGCCGTTGGCGACCTTCTTGGTTGGCAAGCTCCCGGCTTCCACGCAACTCGCCCCCGCCGGTAGTGCCGGTGGCCGCTCGGGCAACAGATCGGAAACCGGCTCGTGCGAGCTCGGTGCGCGCATCTCGATGGACAGCTCGACGCTGCCGGACAACTGCCCGAGCCCTTCCGCGATGGCGAAGTACGACACCCCGTCGACAATCTTGTACGCGTGTGCGGCGAATGACCAAGTGTCCCAGGCGCCGTCCTGAGGCGGGTTGGGATCATCGGACTTGCGAGGTGGCAAGCAGACGGTGGCGTAGACCGTCCAGCCGCTGTCACGCAGTTTTCGCATGCCTTTCACGGCCCATTGCCGCGCGTCGTCAGCCGGAGCCGCGGCCGGCTGGTCGGCCAAGACCGCTGTCACCACACCACGGGTAGCAGGCAGCTTGTCCGACTTCTGGAACGCAGCCCTAGCGGCCGGCTTTTTGATGGCTTCACGGACGAAGGGTTGTGACAGCATGACCTCGAGCCGCTCATGATCGGCTTGCGTGGTGGCGCTCGAGGCGAAACACCCGCTCAGCAACAAGCAGGTCGACGCCAGCAGGAATCGTCGGGTCATTTGGGCGTCACCACGCCCTGCACGTGTGTGTAGCCCAGCGCCGAGACATTGCCGTTGCGGAAGTCATCCTCGCTGACGCGGACCATCTCCGCGGTCAACGGGTTGTAGAAGATCAAGTCATCGTCCTCGTGGCCGACGAGCAACACATAGTGGGCAGGGTAGGAGTCCCCGATGAGTACCGGCACCGTGTGGCCCGCGTCCACCGCGCCGACGGCATCGTTGAGTGCGGGATTGACCGAACCCGCCGAGGTGTCGTCGACGAGCCGCCAATCGTATTCCGCGCCGAAGGAGTCGGCGTGCTGGTTCATCTCATCGGTCAGCCCCCATGGGCTTGTGCCCAAGCTCTGCGGCCACACAGTGTTGGTGGAATCGTGGATGCGGTTCTGCTCAGCGGTGAACTTTTCCCGGAGTTCGGTGGGCGACAGCGAGTTGCCGTTTTCATCCGCGGTCAGGCTCAGTGCGTACAACGGGTCGTTCATGGCGCGCGCCACCATGATCGCAGTCGAGCCGCAGGTCGTCTGATCCTGCTGCTCCAGCTCGACGCCGTTGACGGAGACCGTCCCGCTGCCGTTCGGGTCGACCAGGCTGAGGTGCTCGCGTAGCCAGATTTCACTCTTGCCGTGAATGACCGTGGCGAATTTGGCGATGTCATCGATCGAGTGCCCGGCCGCGAGCGCCTTCATCAGATAGGCCCGCTCCGCCTCAGAGCCCGCGCCGTCGAGAAGCCCCTGCATGCGAGCGCGATCCGCCTCCGACAGAGCGTCCATCTTCGCCGCCGCCTGGGCCAGCTGCGTCGTAGTGAGGACGCTGCCCTCTTCCTGTGCGATGCCGTCGATGCCCGCGTTCGCCAGGAGGACCGCGTCGAAGGCGTCCACGTGGCGCGACCGGACTGCGCCTGCGCGCGCCTTACCCTGTACGTCACGCAACCCGCGCTGCAGTGCGTCCGACGCGGCCCAGAGTTGCTCGAAAACCTCGATGCCGCTGTAAATGGCCCCGAGGGCCTTGCGGATCTCCTCGACGATGCCGCCGTCATCGTCGAGCGGCCATACGCTGTCCCAGACATTACGCAAGAGATCCTGAGCGCTGTCGAGCTGACGCAATGCCTCGCTCAGGCGTTGCCGGTGATGGCCCAGCTCCTTCTTCAGCCTGCGGACCTCGTCGGCGTACTCCTGCAGCAACGTGTCGGCCTTGCGCATGGCCGGTGCGGCGGTCTGCAGCAGGTCGTCGGTCGCTATGAGTGCGGCGAGCGCCTCCGTGGCGGCGTCGCCCTTCCACACCGATGGGACCGACGACCTCGTATGGTCGATATCGGTGCCGGCCGTGTCCAGGGCGGTCGCCATCTCGCGGAAGGCCTTGCCCAGCTCGTCGATGCCGTCCGGATTCCCCGGCACATCCCGGAATATCGAGGTCACCGTACATATGGCACTGACGATCTCGCCGATCATCGTGACCGGGTTGGATATCGACGTGAGAAAGCTGGCGACCTGCTCGAGCCGGTTGATCACGGTCGTCACCTGCAGGTGGTCGTCCGAGGTCATGTACCGCCGCCCGAGGCGTACGGCTTCCCGGCGGCTATGTAATCATCGACCGACTTGAACCCTTGGGCTGACGCATGTGTCGCCATGCACCATTGTTCGAGCACCTCGATATAAACGCCGACCTCTTTCTCCCAGACGTCGCGCACGGCGACGACCGCTGCGGCGGGATCAGTGAGCTTGAATTCATCCTCAGGCGTTTCGAGCGCCTCTTTCCAGTCACGGCGGGAGATCCGGAGGTCGTCGGCTACATCGCAGACCGCCCTGGCCTTCCGCTTGATGGCGCCATGCGTGTACAGGACCTCAGATATGCTCATGTTTACTTCCATGAGCATATCTTAAATGCGGTGACGGATGGGAACAGGTGATCCCGATCTCCGGTGCACTGCAGAATTGCGTTGCATGTAACGATGCCGTCAAGCACAAATATGCGAAGCAATGATGTTTGCCAGGTAAATCCAAAAGGAATTGTTGCAGAACGTCTGCCGATGAATGCACGCACTCCTGCACCTTGATCGGTCACGGGTCAGGGCTGAAGCGTTCTCGGTTGGTGGGACACACAAGGGCCTGAGACGGCCGGTTGCTGAAGGCAACCCCGGGGTGCGCATGACAAACGCGCCCCCGATGATCGTCGGTCGTCCAAGCCAGTCGATCAAGAACAGGGGCGGCGCGGCCGAGGACGACCGCGCAGCAAGCCAAAGACCCTGTATGCCGACCGCGGCTCGCTGGGCGTCCGGCGTGGTCGTGCTCATGGGACGAACATGGTGATGGATGGGATGGACAGGACGTCGGAGGGCCGGTGCCGGGTCCGTCACGGGTGGTGCCGCGTCTCACCTGGATCGACCCGGTCTCCTGGCAGTTCCAGGTGATGCCGATCTTTTTCCTGGTCGGTGGTTACGCCGGCGGCGCCTCCATGGCATCGCACCGAGCCTCCGGAGGCGACAGCCTCAGCTGGGTGCTGAGGCGAACCGACCGGTTGCTTCGGCCGACAACCGCACCGTTCCTGGTGCTGCCGCTGATGTCAGTGGTCGCCATGGCGGCTGGGGTGAGCAGTGACGTCGGCGTCGGTGGGATGAGCGAGCCGGTTCACCAGCTCCCCGGTGGCGGTCCGGCGTTGCCGGTTTGGGTGGTAGCCAAGAGAGTCTCCGTCCACTGGAATGCCGGCGCTCACGTCATTCCCCAGAGGTTCTGACCAGGTAATTCCCCAAGTCTTGTACGGGTCGTCACCCTACTTGCCGCTCAACTTCCCGGTTCGGACGACCCACGAGGGACTCTTGTTCGGGCGGAAGCTAGGCCCGTTCATTGAGCGCGGCGAGACCGCCCACAGGCGAGGACGCTGCTGATCTTCATGAACGGGGCCCCGGCCCCGGCGCGGGCGCTGGACGGTCACCGCCGTACAGCCATCACCTGTCAGGTGTGCGCGTGGTGACCTGGGGAATCAGGCACATTGGCTGCCTATCGCCGCCGTACGTGCGCCGCCCGGTGCCGCAGTTCACCGACGCCACCCGGCAGGCCCTGACTCACAGAGAGATGAACGATGCGTGTCCATGCGGTCCCAGCCCCGATCACCGTTGCCCCCGACGCCCAGCTCGCCGACGTGGTGTTCGCCGACGAACGGGTCAACAGCGACGTGGTCCTGTTCCAGCGCCGGTCGGCCGGAGGCTGGCGTCCGGTGACGGCCCGGCAGTTCGCGGCAGATGTTCGCGGTCTGGCGGCCGGCCTCCTCGCCGCCGGGATCCAGCCCGGCGATCGGGTCGCGCTGCTGGCCGCCACCAGCTACGAGTGGACGCTGCTGGACTATGCCCTGTGGACGGTGGCGGCGCTGCCGGTCCCGATCTACGAGACCTCCTCGGCCGAGCAGGTCCGCTGGGTGCTGGAGGATGCCGGCCCGGTCGCCGTGGTGGTCGAGCGCGAGACGCATCGTCGCCTGGTCGAGGACGTGGCCGAGGGCCTGTCCAGGCCACTACGGGTGTGGCAGATCGACGGCGGCGGCCTGGACCGTCTCCGCGAGGGCGGGCAGGGCGTGGACGACGCTGAGCTGCGGGAGCGCCGCCGGATGGTCTCGGCCGACGACCTGGCGACGATCATCTACACTTCGGGCACCACCGGCCGCCCGAAGGGCTGCATGCTGAGTCACGGCAACCTGCTGCACGAGGCTCGCGTCGCGATCGACAGCCTGGAGCGGATCTTCGGCCGGCGCGCCTCGACCCTGCTGTTCCTCCCGCTGGCGCACGTCTTCGCGCGGGTGATCCAGGTGGCCTGCGTGGAGCGGGGTGTGTGCCTGGCGCACAACGCCGACCGGGCCAGGCTGACCGAGGACCTGGCCGCCCTGCGACCGTCGTTCCTGCTGGCGGTGCCCAGGGTTTTCGAGCGGGTCCACAACGTTGCTCAGCAGCGGGCCCAGGCTGAGGGCAAGGGGAGGATCTTCGACTGGGCCGAGCGGACCGCCGTGGCCTACAGCCGGGCGCTGGACGACGGGCGGCCAGGCCGGCGCTTGCGCCTGGCACATCGCCTGGCCGACCGGCTGGTGTACCGGCGGCTGCGGGCCGCGCTCGGCGGCCGGGTCCGCTACGCCATCTCCGGCGGAGCGCCGCTGGGCGTGCGGCTGGGCCACTTCTTCCGGGGGATCGGCATCACCGTGCTGGAAGGCTACGGGCTGACCGAGACCAGTGCCGCCGCGACCGTGAACCTGCCCCACGCGCTGAAGATCGGCACGGTGGGGCCTCCCCTGCCCGGGGTCGAGATCCGGATCGCCGACGACGGCGAGATCCTGATCAAGGGCCCGATCGTGTTCCAGGGCTACTGGCGTAACGAGCAGGTGACCAGGGAGAGCCTGACCGACGACGGTTGGCTGCGCACCGGCGACGTCGGCGCCCTGGACGAGAACGGGTTCCTGACGATCTCGGGCCGCAAGAAGGAGATCATCGTCACCGCCGGTGGCAAGAACCTCGCCCCGGAGCCGCTGGAGGACCGCCTGCGCACCCACCCGCTCATCAGCCAGGCGGTCGTCGTCGGCGACCGGCGGGCGTACATCGCCGCGCTGATCACCCTGGACGCCGGCGCGCTGGCGTCATGGAAGCGGGCCACTGGCAGGCCCGAGCAGGCCGGCCCGGCCGACCTCCGCGACGACCCGGACCTGCTGGCCAGGCTGCAGTCGGCCGTGGACGAGGCCAACGCGACGGTGAGCCGGGCCGAGTCGATCCGCAGGTTCCGCATCCTTCCGGTGGACCTGACCGAGCAGAACGGGTATCTGACCCCGACCCTGAAGGTCAAGCGCGCCCTGGTCCACAAGGACTTCGCGGCCGACATCGAGGAGCTGTACCGCTGAGCACCCGACGCCAGGACCGGCAGAACCGCCGCGACGCGGGCAGAGGATCGGCGCTGGATCGGCTGGTGGCGGCCACGCCGGCGTCCCGTGACCGGGTGGTCGACGCCGCCCGCGCCCTGTGCATCGTGGTCGTCACCCTCTGGCACTGGACCTTGTCGGTCACCCACCGCACGGCCGACGGCAGCCTCACCATGCCCAACCCGATCCACGTCGTGCCCGGTGGCTGGCTGGCCACCTGGGTGCTGCAGATCATGCCGGTGTTCTTTCTGGTCGGCGGGTACGCCAACCTGGTCGGCTGGCAGCGGGCTCAGGCACGCGGGACGAGCGCCGGCCGGTTCGTCAGGGACCGGCTGCGCCGGCTGCTCCGGCCGACGGCCGTCTGGGCCCTGGTCTGGCTCGCCGGCGAACTGATCGCCTCCGCCCTGCCCGGCCCGCACCGATGGATGTGGGAGTGGTTCCCCGGCTACCTGACGCCGCTGTGGTTTCTGGGTGTGTACGGCCTGCTGATCGCCGTCGTGCCGATCACCGCCAGCCTGAACACCCGCTACGGAGCCAGGGTCCTGGTAGCGCTCGTGCTGCTGATCGCACTCGGCAGCGTGGCGGACCGCGGCGCCGGCCTGGCCTGGGCGGGCTGGGTGACCGCCGCCCTGGTGTGGCTGTTCTGCCACCAGCTCGGCTACGCCTGGCGCAGTTGGGAGCTGGGGCGGCGGCCGCTGGCGCAGCGGCTGGCGGTCGCCGGGGCCGGACTGGCCGGACTGGTCGGGCTGACAGTGGGAGCGGGCTACCCCCTCTCGATGGTGTCCACCACCGGCGCCGCCGAATCCAACATCTTCCCGACCAACGCCGCCATCGCCGCCCTGGCCGTCTTTCAACTCGGGCTGCTGGTCCTCATCACGCCGGCCGCCGAGCGCCTGCTGCGCCGGTCGGCCGTCTGGAAGCCGGTAGTGGCCATCAACGTGGTCGCGTTGACCATCTTTCTCTGGCACATGACCGCATATCTGGTGGTGCTGTGGGCCTTTGAGGGGCTGGGCGGCACCCTGCCGGCGGAGCCAACCGCCGCCTGGTGGGCCCAGCGCTGGCTATGGCTCCTGGCCCCGTCGGCCGTGCTGGCCGTGCTGGCCGTCCTGTTCGCCCGAGTCGAGCTGGCCGCCCACCGACCCCGGAGAGGGGCAGGTCGCTGAGCTCAACCCCGGCAACAGCCAGAACCTGGAGAATCTACGAGCTCTGGCACGCCATTGTGCCCGACAGCCACCTGGAAACCCTCCAACGGCAGCCGGCCGCCCGTCCGGCGTCCTGTGGAGATCACCTTCACGGACCTCCGGCAGGCGCCAATCCGCGCTGTCGGACAGGTCCTGTCCGACCGGGTGGCGCGCCTGACGGACTCCGGGGTGCTGGAGCGCCACCGCCAGCCCGTCCGGCCGCCCCAGGC
>NZ_VCKY01000134.1 GCF_005889735.1 Nonomuraea turkmeniaca | reverse complement strand
CTCTGGCGCTGCTTGAGCCCCGCTCTGGTCCTGCCCGAGCCCGGCGTCTCGTTCCGGCGCTGCCTGCGCGCCCTGGCGTCTCGTTCCGGCGCTGCCCGCGCCCGCCCGCCGCGACACCTTGGTCGTGCAGCCGTCCGAATTCTCGCGGCGCTCCAGCCATCGTGAGCGGCCGGTCTGCGTGTGGCTCTGGCCTGCTTGGACAGCCGGCCTTCGTGGCGTGCCCTGGCTCGTGTGAGCCACCCGGCGTGCCCGTGGCCGTCTCCCCTTCGTGATCGGCCTGGACCCGAGGGTTGGCAGGGTTCCTGGGTGTCAGGCGTTCCGTTCATGGTCATCGAACCTATGTTCGTGGAATAGTTGACACTGGCGGTGATCGAAATTATGTTCGACCTAGTGACGGTGAGGCTCGCGGCTCAACGTCACCTGGACCTGGTCGCGGGCCGTTCGCTTCCCCAAGTGAGCCCCGCGGCCAGGCTCCGAGGGCGAAGGGCATGTCCTCGTCGTCGGCGGAGACGAGTGGGCGTGTCCTGGCCGGACGGGGAGAGGGGAAGCTCCTCGTCCGGCCAGCCCGGCGGAAATGTCGGTGGCGTCTGCAAGTGTTGGCTCCACCGGCGGAGACGCCGGCCGCCGCCCACGACTCCAAAGGAGGCGCGCAAGATGGCACCACGGCCTAGAGACACACCCGGGCCCCGGCTGTCGCCTGCGGTTCGGGCACACCTGACCGACGCACGTTCCTGCCTGGCGGAGGCGACCAGCGCTCGCACCCCGGCATCCCGATATGTGGCCGCGCACCTGGCGGCCCTTCGAGCGGCGGCGGCGATCCTGGCTGCCCGCCCCCGTCCCATGGAGGGCCGCAGGCGCAGGCTGCGCAGCGCATGGGAGCTGTTGCCCGAGGCCGAGCCGCACCTGGCCGAGTGGGCTGCGTACTTCTCGGTGAGCGCCGCCAAGCGTGCCGCGGCGGAGGCGGGCATGGTCAGCAGGATCAGCGCGGCCGACGCCGAGGAGATCATGGCCGAGGCGGAGACCTTCGTCTCCACGGTCGAAGAGCTGCTCGGCGTCCCCGTCCAGCCTCAACTGCCGATTGACGTGCCACTCGCCGGTTGACTGACCAACCCGCCCCACCCCGACGACAACACGTGGTCGACCGGCACAGCGTGAGTCGTTGATGAGCGCGTCGTAGGCGCGGAGCCGGCATCTGGCTGGTCGGCGCGTACCTCCGGCCGCTGAGGGTGGGCTTCCAGGCGGCCTGCTGGCGGTAGGGCCGTCCGGGCGCACCGTCGGCCCGCCCCGCGCGGGCTTGTGGCCGCAGGCCAGCTGGACGCGGCTCAGCCCCTGGCGCGGGCTCGTGGCGCGGGCCGAGATGTGGCTCAGGCCCGATGGGTGTGGCGCATGCCAGCCGGCGGCTGGCGCTTGGCTGACGGTGCAGAGCGGACGAGGACTGGCTCCTGCACACCGGCCCGATCGGCACGGAGTGGGCCGTCGACGTGGATCTCACGAGCACAGGACGGGCCTTGCCTGCCGGCCGATCAGCGGGTGGGCAACCGGGCCGGCTTACGTGAGCCGGCTGTCGGCCCGATCGGCGAGTGGGCAACCACTGGACCGGCTTACGTGTGCCGACCGGTGCCCAGTGGGAGGCCGTCGGCCGTTGAAGCCGGCCAGAGATCGTTGCCGCCCGGACATGACGAAGGAGCCCGCCGGCGCGTGGCGGACTCCTTCGTGCCGAGTGACCGGCCTGAGAGCCGGAATGGTCAGGCGGGGATCCCGGCAGGCCGGGGAGCCTCGCTGGTCAGGCCGTGTCGTCAGGGTGGCGTCAGAACGACTCGACGGCCCGGCGGGCCTCGGCGTCGAGGACGCCCCAGCTGATGAGCTCCTCGGTCAGCTCGCTGGGCGACTTGTCGTAGATCACGGCCAGGGAGCGCAGGTCCTCCTGGCGGATGGACAGGACCTTGCCGTTGTAGTCGCCACGCTGGCTCTGGATCGTGGCGGCGTACCTGGCAAGGGCCCCGGCCTTCTCCTTGGGCAGCGTCGCGAGCCGCTCCAGGTCGATCACAAGCTTGGGGGTCGGCCCGAGCGGGCTCGGGGCGGCGCCGCCCGGTAGCAGCTCGGATACGGGCACCCCGTAGAAATCGGCAAGCTCGGCAAGCTTCTGCACCGTGACCGCTCGGTCGCCACGCTCATAGGAGCCCACGACTACGGCTTTCCACCTGCCACGCGACTTCTCCTCGACTCCATGCAGGGACAGGCCCTGCTGGGTGCGGATGGCGCGGAGTCGTGCACCCAGCGACTTTGCGTACTCAGACGGCATCGTGTGGCCCCCCGGCTCTCGTATGTATAGCTCTCAGTAGATTGTGCTCCCTTGCGACGAATGCCCTAACCACCGGGGGTACGGTGCGAGGTTCGGCACCATCGGTAGCCATGGCTCTGGGTTTACCCCGGATCGCCGCGAGGTGTGGTTACGCACAGTGACGGTAAAGGGGTGGACGCCGAAGGTCAAGCTGATTGGAAAAAAGATGCCGAATCCGGTCCGGCATGGAACGCCACATACGCCCCTCATGTCCCACTGGTAACGCTACTTCGTCATAGTTTGCCGAGCCGGACCGCCGAGTCAGGACTGGCGGGTGAGAATCATGACAGGGCACGTCGAGGCCCGTACGATCTTGAGCGAGGTGTCCCCGAGGAACACCCGCCTGAGCGGCCCGGTGTCGCTCGAAGCGCAGATGATCATCTCGCCGGGGAGCCACGAGGTCGTGCCGAGCGCCTGGGCGACGTTGCGGCCCTCGAGCAGCTCGACCTCCACCTTCAGCCGCTTCGAGTGGTCCTGTGCCGCCGCGCGCAGGTCCGCCGCGGCCTGCTCGCGCAGGCGTACGAGCATCTCTTCCTCGATCTTGGCGCGCCTGGTCTTCCTGATGACCAGCGTGACCAGCCGCAGCGGGAGGCCGAGCCGCACGGCCACGGCGGCGGCGTCCTTGAGCGCCACGTCGCATCCGGGGCCGCGCCGGTAGGCGACGGTGAGGCGGTCGAAGGCGGCGGGCGGCTTGTCGCCGTAGCCGCGCGGGGCGAGCAGGACGGGAACGGAGGAGGAGTGCAGGAGCTGGTCGGCGGTGCTGCCGACGGCGATGCGGCCCCGGCCGCCGCCGGAGGCGGAGCCGATCACCACGACGTCCGCGTCGCGCTTGCGTGCCAGCTCGACCAGCCCGCGCCCGCTGCCCCGGTGCGTGTGGATCCAGTAGTCGGCGTCCGGGCCGGCCAGCTCCCGCGCCTGCGTGAGCGTCGCCTCGGCCTGCTCCTTGAGGTAGGCCCGCCACTCGCTCTGCTCGGCCCGCGCGGGCCCGGGCGTGGACCGGGCGGGCGGCTGGACGATCGCCACCGTCAGGTGCGCGTGGGCCTGCCCCGTGAGCAGCGTGGCCAGCGCGAGGCCGTCCCTGCCTCGCGTCTCAGGGATGTAGCCGGCCAGCACGTTGTCGAGCTTCATCCAGGCACCTCGGCATTCAGCCGGGAATGGCCATAGCCATACAGGAAGTAGCAGACCAGGCCCACCAGCATCCAGAGTCCGAACGCCAGCCAGGTGACCCCCGCCAGCCCCGCCATCACGAGCACGCAGAACACCGCCCCCAGCACCGGCGTGACGGGGAAGAGCGGGACGCGGAAGCTGCGCGGCAGCTCGGGGCTGCGATAGCGCAGGACGAGCACGCCGACGTTCACGATGGCGAAGGCGAACAACGTGCCGATGCTGGTCGCCTCGGCCAGCTGCCCGAGCGGCACCAGCCCGGCCAGCACCGAGATGAACGCGGCGACGATGAGCGTGTTGGCGATCGGAACCTGGCGGCGCGGGTTGACCCGCTGGAACACACGCGGGATGAGCCCGTCGCGGGACATCGCGAACAGGATGCGCGTCTGCCCGAAGATGACGGTGAGCACGACGCTGGCGATGGCGATGACCGCGCCGAACGAGACGATCAGGCCCGGCCAGGTGGCGCCGGTGGCCAGGTCCGCGATGTACGACAGGCTCGCCTCGGTGGTCTCCGGGTCGAACTGCGTCCACGGCATCGCGCCCACGGCCGCCACCGTGACGAGCACGTAGATGGCGGTCACGATGGCCAGCGAGAGCATGATCGCCAGGGGCAGGTCCCGTTTGGGATTCTTCGCCTCCTCGCCGGCGGTGGAGGCCGCGTCGAAGCCGATGTACGAGAAGAACACCTGCGACGCCGCCGCCGTGATCCCGGCCACCCCCATGGGCGCGAACGGCGCGAAGTTCCCCGTCCGGAAGGCCGTGAACGCCACCGCGCAGAAGAACAGCAGCACCACGACCTTGATCAACACGAAGATCGCGTTGGCTATGGCGCTCTCCGAGGCGCCGTACAGCAGTAGCCAGGTGGCCAGCAGCACGATGAGGATCGCCGTGACGTTGACCACGCCGCCTTCCTGGCCGGGGGAACGGGTGATCGCCTCCGGCAGCGTGAAGCCGAACAACGACCGCAGGAACGAGTTGAGGTATTCGCCCCAGCCCACGGAGACGGCCGCCACGGACACGGCGTACTCCAGCATGAGGCACCAGCCGCAGATCCACGCCACGAGCTCGCCCAGCGTCGCGTACGCGTAGGAGTAGGACGAGCCGGACACCGGGATCGTCCCGGCCAGCTCGGCGTACGACAGCGCGGAGAACAACGCCGTGATCGCCGCCAGCACGAACGACAGCACCACCGCGGGCCCCGCCTTGGGCACCGCCTGCCCCAGGATGACGAAGATCCCGGTGCCGAGCGTGGCGCCCACGCTGAACAACGTCAGCTGCCACAGGGACATCGTGCGCCGCAGCTCGCCACCCTCACCGTGGCCGCCTTCGGCCACGATGCGCTCGGTGGGCTTGATGCGCAGGAGCCGCTGGGCCAGTGTCACCAGACACCCCCTACAACGTGCTCGTCAGCGGCCACCTGCCGTTGGGTGTCACGATCGTTCCCGCTGAGCCGCTGAGTATGCGCTCGGCCTCGTCCAGCCTTCCGATCGCGGCCATGTCGCCGGTCGTCTCCACGAACCTGCACGCCGCCTCCACCTTCGGCCCCATCGATCCCGCCGGGAACTCCAGCGCCCGCAACTCGTGCGGCGTCGTGTGGGCGATCTCACTCTCGTGCGGCGTGCCGAAACCGCGCAGCACCCGCGGCACGTCGGTCAGGCTGAGGAACGCGTCGCACTCCAGCGCCTCGGCCAGCACCGACGCGGTCAGGTCCTTGTCCACGACCGCCTCCACGCCGGTCAGCCGGCCGCGCTCGTCGCGGACCACGGGGATGCCGCCGCCGCCCGCGCAGATCACGATCACGCCCTCGCGGATGAGCTTGCGGATCAGCCGGGTCTCCACGATGCGGCGTGGCGCGGGGGAGGGCACCACCCGCCGCCATTGCCGGCCGTCCTGCTTGACCGTCCAGCCGTGCTCGGCGGCCAGCTTCTCCGCCTCCTCCCGGTCGTAGACGGGGCCGACGAACTTGGCGGGGTTCTCGAAGGCCGGGTCCACGGCGGTCACCAGGGTCTGCGTGACCACGGCGAGCACCGGCCGGCCCGGCAGGGCGTTCTGCATCGCCTGCTGCATCCAGTAGCCGATCATGCCCTGCGTCTGCGCGCCGAGCGTGTCGAACGGGTAGGGCCCGGACAGGTTCGGGTCGGCGGCGCTCTGCAGCGCCAGCAGGCCCACCTGGGGGCCGTTCCCGTGGGTGATGACCAGCTCGTGCTCGCCCGCCAGCCGGGCGAGCGTCCTGACGGCCGCGCGTACGTTGGCGATCTGCACGGCGGCGTCCGGCTGCTGGCCCCGCCTGAGCACCGCGTTGCCGCCCAGCGCGACGATGACCCGCATCCTCAGATCCCGTCCCGCTCGAGCGGGCAGCTCATGCAGCGTGGCCCGCCGCGGCCCCGGCCGAGCTCGCTGCCCCTGATCGTGATGACCTCGATGCCGTTGTCGCGCAGGTAGTTGTTCGTGGTGGTGTTGCGCTCGTAGGCGACGACCACGCCGGGCTCCAGCGCCAGCCCATTGCAGCCGTCGTCCCATTGCTCCCGCGCCGCGGCCCGTACGTCCTGCGTCGGGGTGAGGACCGTGATGTCGGCCATGTCGAGGGCGTGCGCGATGGCCTTGTGCATGTCCTGCGGCGGGTGGTCGGTGAACGTGAGCTCCTTGTGGGTGCCGCCCGGCTCGATCGTGTACGCCGGCAGCATGCCCAGGCCCGCGTACTTCGTGAACACGCCCACGTCCAGCATCGTCATCACCGTGTCCAGATGCATGAACGCCCGCGCCTTCGGCATGTCCAGCGCCACGATCTTGCGGGCGGAGCCGGCCTGGAACAACCGCTGCGCGAACATCTCGACCGCCTGCGGCTGGGTGCGCTCGCTGATCCCGATGAGCACCGTGCCGCGCCCGATGACGAGCACGTCGCCGCCCTCGATGGTCGCCGGGGCCACGTGATGGCCCGGCAGCCAGCAGTGGTAGCCGCCGTGGTCCGGCCGGTTGAACCCGGGAGCGAACATCGGGTGATACATGTAGACGGCCTCCATGTTGACCGTCTCCCGCATGCGGGCCTTCTTCTTCATCGCGTTGATCGACACGCCGTCGTACACCCAGCAGGAGGTGTCGCGCGTGAACAGGTGGTTGGGCAGCGGCGGCAGGATGAAGTCGTCGTCCCCCAACGTGTGAAATGTCACAGATTGCGGATCGCAGCCGAGCTCCACCAGCTCCCGCTTGGTGATGCCGCCGGTCAGGTAGAGCTGCAGGGTGGCGGCGTCCATGGCGTCGAGCGTGTTGCGGACGTCGTCGATCGCCACCGGGCCCAGCCACCGTTCGTCGACGACCGCGTCGAGGATGTGCTTGCGGGCCTCGGGAATGTCGACCGTCTCCCGCAGCAGGACGTCCAGCAGGTGGACCGTGACGCCCCGCTCGCGCAGCACCTGCTGGAACTCCTCGTGCTCCTCCATCGCGCGCTGCACCCACAGCACGTCGTCGAACAGGAACGAGTCCTTGTTCGCCGGGGTCAGCCGCTTGAGCGCCAGATCGGGCCTGTGCAGGAGGACCTGCCGCAGCCGCCCTACCTCCGAGTCGACGTGGAATGTCATCCTTGCGGTATCCCCCGCGAAGGGCCGGATGTCACGCGCGACGTTCACTCCGGCACGGGAGGGCACACACGTTGTGGCTGGTAGCCCCTGGTACTGTGTGTCCCGACCAACACCCTTTTAAGACCCGTCCCGTGAGGCGGGAAAGGTGGTGAGCTTCGCCATGTCTGATTCCAGGGCAGTCCTGGAAGCCCCGGACGTCCACCGGGCGCTGACCCGCATCGCGCACGAGATCCTCGAACGCACCAAGGGCGCCGGCGACGTCGTCCTCCTCGGCATCCCCACCCGCGGCGCCACGCTGGCCCGCCGGCTCGGTGACCGCATCGAGCAGTTCGAAGGCGTCAAGATCCCCGTCGGCTCGGTCGACATCACGATGTACCGCGACGACCTGCGGCTCAAGCCGGCCCGGCCGCTCGGCCGCACCGAGCTTCCGTCCGACGGCATCGACGGCAAGGTCGTCGTCCTCGTCGACGACGTCCTCTACTCCGGCCGCACCGTGCGGGCCGCGCTCGACGCGCTCAACGACCTCGGCCGCCCCACCGCCGTCCAGCTCGCCACGCTGGTCGACCGCGGCCACCGCGAGCTGCCCATCCGCGCCGACTACGTCGGCAAGAACCTCCCCACGGCCAAGAGCGAGAAGGTCAAGGTCTATCTCCAGGAGATCGACGGGCGCGACGCCGTGCTGCTCATGAAGGAGGACGCCAGGTGAACCGGCATCTGATCTCCGCGGGCGACCTCACCAAGGACGACGCGCTGCTCATCCTCGACACCGCCGAGGAGCTGGCGAGGGTCACGGAACGTTCCATCAAGAAACTGCCGACGCTGCGCGGCCGCACCGTGGTCAACCTGTTCTTCGAGGACTCCACGCGGACGCGCATCTCGTTCGAGGCGGCGGCCAAGCGGCTGTCCGCAGACGTGATCAACTTCTCGGCCAAGGGGTCGAGCGTGTCCAAGGGCGAGTCCCTCAAGGACACCGCGCTCACCCTCGAGGCCATGGGCGCCGACGCGGTCGTCATCCGCCACAGCGCCTCCGGGGCGCCGCACCGCCTGGCCAACTGGGTGCGCGGCAGCGTGGTCAACGCCGGCGACGGCACCCACGAGCACCCCACGCAGGCGCTGCTCGACGCCTTCTCCATGCGCCGCCGCCTGGGCGGGCTCGAAGGGCGCAAGGTCACGATCGTCGGCGACGTCCTGCACAGCCGGGTCGCCCGCTCCAACGTGCTGCTGCTCAACACGCTCGGCGCCGAGGTCACGCTGGTGGCCCCGCCGACGCTGCTGCCGGTCTCCGTGGGGACCTGGCCGTGTGAGGTGTCGTACGACCTCGACGCGGTGCTGCCCAAGTCGGACGTGGTGATGATGTTGCGCGTGCAGAAGGAGCGGATGAACGCCGCTTACTTCCCTTCCGAGCGCGAATACTCGCGGCGCTACGGGCTGGACCGGGACCGGTTCGCCAAGATGCCGGACGAGGCGATCGTCATGCACCCCGGGCCGATGAACCGGGGCATGGAGATCGCCGCCGAGGTGGCCGACTCGGCGCGGTCCACGATCGTGGAGCAGGTCGCCAACGGCGTGACCATCCGCATGGCCGTCCTGTACCTGCTGCTCGGGGGAGAGAGCGCCTGATGACTATCATTCGCAACGTCAGGATTCTGGGCGGGGAGCTCGCCGACATCCGGGTCGCTCATGGGGTGATCACGGCGATCACGCCCACCGGCCCCCAGGCGGACGTGATCAGTGGTGGCCGTCCTTCGGGACAAGAGGGCGCCGGTGGCGCCGGGCCCGGTGGCGTCGTGGGCGGCGCGGACGGGGACGGTCTCGTGGTCGACGGCAAGGGCGCGATCGCGCTGCCGGGGCTGGTGGACCTGCACACGCACCTGCGGGAGCCCGGGCGTGAGGACGCCGAGACCGTGCAGACAGGGACGCAGTCGGCGGCCCGCGGCGGCTTCACCGCCGTGCATGCCATGGCCAACACCTCGCCCGTCGCCGACACCGCCGGGGTCGTGGAGCAGGTGTGGCGGCTGGGCCGGGAGTTCGGGCATTGTGACGTGCATCCGGTCGGGGCCGTCACCGTCGGGCTGGGGGGCAGGCACCTGGCCGAGCTGGGCGCGATGGCCGACTCGGCCGCCCGCGTGCGGGTCTTCTCCGACGATGGCAAGTGCGTGGACGACGCGGTGCTGATGCGCCGCGCCCTGGAGTACGTCAAGGCGTTCGACGGCGTCGTCGCCCAGCACGCCCAGGAGCCCAGGCTGACCGAGGGCGCCCAGATGAACGAGGGCGTCGTCTCCGGCAGGCTCGGCCTGACCGGCTGGCCCGCGGTCGCCGAGGAGGCGATCATCGCCCGCGACTGCCTGCTGGCCGCACACGTCGGCTCCCGGCTGCACGTCTGCCACCTGTCCACCGCCGGCTCGGTCGAGATCATCCGCTGGGCCAAGTCCAAGGGCTGGAACGTCACCGCCGAGGTCACCCCGCACCACCTGCTGCTCACCGACGACCTGGTCGAGGAGTCTCCGGTGGGCGCGTACAACCCGATCTACAAGGTCAACCCGCCGCTGCGCACCCGCGCGGACGTCGAGGCGCTGCGGGCCGCGCTGGCCGACGGCACGATCGACGTCGTCGCCACCGACCACGCGCCCCACCCGGTCGAGGACAAGGAGACCGAGTGGTCGGCCGCGGCCATGGGCATGGTAGGCCTGGAGACCGCGCTCAGTGTGGTCCAGGAGGCCATGGTCGAGACCGGGCTGCTGGACTGGGCGAGCGTCGCCCAGCGTATGTCCGTCACGCCCGCGCGTATCGGCCGGCTGGCCGGGCAGGGGCAGCCGCTGGAGGTCGGGGCTCCGGCCAACATCACGCTGTACGACCCGTCCGTACGCACCGAGGTGGACCCCTCCGCCTTCGTGTCGAAGAGCAGGAACACCCCATACGAGGGGATGACGTTGCCTGGCAGGGTGGTGGCGACGTTCCTGCGCGGCAGGCCGACCGTACTCGAAGGGAAGCTGGTTTGAACACAGCGGTGCTCGTCCTGGAAGACGGCCGCGTCTTCCACGGATCTCCATACGGCGCCGAAGGCGAGACGTTCGGCGAAATGGTCTTCAACACCGGCATGACCGGCTACCAGGAGACCCTCACCGACCCCTCCTACCATCGGCAGATCGTCGCCATGACGGCGCCGCACATCGGCAACACGGGCGTCAACGACGAGGACCCCGAGTCCCGGCGGGTCTGGGTGGCCGGCTACGTCGTGCGGGAGCCGTCCAGGATCGTCTCCAACTGGCGGGCCGACCGCTCGCTGGACGACTACCTCAAGGAGCAGGGCGTCGTCGGGATCGCCATCTCCGGCACCCGCGCGCTCACCCGCCACCTGCGCGAGCGCGGCGCCATGCGCGCCGGGATCTTCACCTCGCCCGCGGAGCCGGTCGAGGAGCTCGTCGAGCGGGTGCGGCAGTCGCCCCGCATGGAGGGCGCCGCGCTGTCGGGCGAGGTGGCCACCACCGAGCCGTACGTCGTCCCGGCGATCGGGGCGAAGAAGTTCACCGTCGCCGCCGTGGACCTGGGCATCAAGGGCATGACGCCGCACCGGATGGCCGAGCGCGGCTGCGAGGTGCACGTGCTGCCGGCGGACGCCACGTTCGAGCAGATCATGGCGGTCGAGCCGGACGGGGTGTTCCTGTCCAACGGGCCAGGCGACCCGGCCACCGTGGACGTCACCGTCCTGCGGAAGGTCCTGGAGGCAAGGGTGCCGTTCTTCGGGATCTGCTTCGGCAACCAGATCTTCGGCAGGGCCCTGGGACTGTCGACCTACAAGCTGCGCTACGGGCACCGCGGCGTCAACCAGCCGGTGCAGGACGTGCGGACCGGGAAGGTGGAGATCTCGGCCCACAACCACGGGTTCGCGGTGGACGCGCCGCTCGACGGGCCGTTCGACACCCCGTACGGGCCGGCCGAGGTGAGCCACGTCAACCTCAACGACCGCTGCGTGGAGGGGCTGCGCCTGCTCGACGGGCGGGCCTTCAGCGTCCAATACCACCCCGAGGCCGCGGCCGGGCCGCACGACGCCGCCTACCTTTTCGACGAGTTCTGCTCGGTGATGGCGTCCGTGCAGCACGACGTCGCACAGCGTCCGATTTCGACGAGTTCTGCGAGGTCATGAGCCGTGCCCAAGCGTGAAGACATCAGGTCCGTCCTGGTGATCGGGTCGGGACCGATCGTGATCGGCCAGGCGTGCGAGTTCGACTACTCGGGCACCCAGGCGTGCCGGGTGCTGCGGGCCGAGGGCTTCCGCGTCATCCTGGTCAACAGCAACCCGGCGACGATCATGACGGACCCCGAGTTCGCCGACGCCACGTACGTCGAGCCGATCACCCCCGAGTTCGTCGAGAAGATCATCGCCAAGGAGCGGCCCGACGCGCTGCTGCCGACGCTGGGCGGCCAGACCGCGCTCAACACGGCGGTCGCGCTGCACGAGTCGGGCGTGCTGGAGAAGTACGAGGTCGAGCTGATCGGCGCCGACTTCGACGCGATCCAGGCAGGCGAGAACCGCGAGCGGTTCAAGGAGATCGTCGCCAAGGTCGCCCGCGAGCACGGGCTCAACGCCGAGTCGGCCAGATCGGTCATCTGCCACACGATGGACGAGGTGCTGGCCGGCGCCGAGGAGCTCGGCTACCCGCTGGTCGTCCGGCCGTCGTTCACGATGGGCGGCGCCGGGTCCGGGTTCGCGTACACCGAAGAAGACCTGCGGCGCATCGCCGGGTCCGGGCTCGACGCCTCGCCGACCACCGAGGTGCTCCTGGAGGAGTCGATCCTCGGGTGGAAGGAGTACGAGCTCGAGGTCATGCGCGACAAGCACGACAACGTGGTCATCGTGTGCTCCATCGAGAACATCGACCCGATGGGCGTGCACACCGGCGACAGCGTCACCGTCGCGCCCGCGCTGACCCTGACCGACCGCGAATACCAGAACATGCGTGACGTCGCCATCGCGGTCATCCGCGAGGTCGGCGTGGACACCGGCGGCTGCAACATCCAGTTCGCGGTCGACCCGCGCACCGGCCGCATGATCGTCATCGAGATGAACCCGCGCGTGTCCCGGTCGAGCGCCCTGGCCTCGAAGGCCACCGGGTTCCCGATCGCGAAGATCGCGGCCAAGCTGGCCATCGGCTACACGCTCGACGAGATCCCGAACGACATCACCAAGGAGACCCCGGCCTCCTTCGAGCCGACGCTCGACTACATCGTGGTCAAGGTGCCGCGATTCGCGTTCGAGAAGTTCCGCGGGGCCGACCAGACGCTCACCACGCACATGAAGTCCGTGGGCGAGGCGATGGCCATCGGCCGGTCCTTCCCCGAGGCGCTGCAGAAGGCGCTGCGCTCGCTGGAGAAGAAGGACTCGTCCTTCACCTGGACCGGCCCCCTCGGAGAGAAGGACGAGCTGCTGGAGGCGTGCCGCACCCCGCACGACGGGCGGCTGCGCACGATGCAGCAGGCCATCCGCGCCGGCGCCACGCCCGAGGAGCTGTTCGCGGCGACGAACGTCGACCCGTGGTTCATCGACCAGCTCTTCCTGATCGACGAGGAGGCGCGGGCGGTCGCCGAGGCGGCCGAGCTGACCGCTGAGGTGCTGGAGCGGGCCAAGCACCACGGCTTCAGCGACGCGCAGCTCGGCGAGATCCGCGGCATCGACGAGGCCCGGGTGCGCGACCTGCGGCACGCCCTCGGTCTCCGGCCGGTCTACAACACCGTGGACACGTGCGCCGCCGAGTTCGCCGCCAAGACCCCCTACCTCTACTCCACCTACGACGAGGAGACCGAGGTCCCCTACGGGGAGCGGCAGAAGGTCATCATCCTCGGCTCCGGGCCCAACCGCATCGGGCAGGGCATCGAGTTCGACTACGCGTGCGTGCACGCCTCGTTCGAGCTGTCCAGGGCCGGGTTCGAGACCGTCATGGTCAACTGCAACCCCGAGACCGTCTCCACCGACTACGACACCTCCGACCGGCTCTACTTCGAGCCGCTCACCCTGGAGGACGTCCTCGAGGTGGTGCACGCCGAGCAGCAGACCGGGCCGGTCGCGGGCGTGATCGTGCAGCTCGGCGGGCAGACGCCGCTGGGCCTGGCGCAGGCGCTCAAGGACGCCGGCGTGCCCGTCGTGGGCACCCCGCCGGAGTCCATCCACCTGGCCGAGGAACGCGGCGCCTTCGGGCGCGTGCTGGCCGAGGCCGGCCTGCCGGCGCCCAAGCACGGCACCGCGCTGACCGTGGCCGAGGCGCTGGAGATCGCCGAGGAGATCGGCTACCCCGTGCTCGTGCGGCCCTCGTACGTGCTCGGCGGGGCCGGCATGGCCATCGTGTACGACGACGAGACGCTCACCACCTACATGGCGGCCCAGGAGGGCGGCCACCCGGTGCTGGTCGACAAGTTCCTCGACGAGGCCATCGAGATCGACGTCGACGCCCTCTACGACGGTGAGGAGCTCTACCTGGGCGGCGTCATGGAGCACATCGAGGAGGCCGGCATCCACTCCGGCGACTCGGCGTGCGCGCTGCCGCCCATCACGCTCGGCAGCCACGACATCAAGCGCATCCGCGCCGCCACCGAGGCCATCGCCCGCGGCGTGGGCGTGCGCGGGCTGCTGAACGTCCAGTACGCCATGTCCGCCGGCGTCCTCTACGTCCTGGAGGCCAACCCGCGTGCTTCCCGTACGGTGCCGTTCGTGTCCAAGGCCACGGCGGCGCCGCTGGCCAAGGCGGCGGCGCGGGTGATGCTCGGCGCCACGATCGCCGGGCTGCGCGCGGAGGGCATGCTGCCGGCCACCGGGGACGGCGGCACGCTGCCCCTGGACGCGTCCATCGCGGTCAAGGAGGCGGTGCTGCCGTTCAACCGGTTCCGCGGCGTGGACATCGTCCTGGGGCCCGAGATGCGCTCCACGGGCGAGGTCATGGGCATCGACGAGTTCTTCGGGATCGCGTACGCCAAGTCGCAGGCCGGCGCCTACGGCGAACTTCCCACGAAGGGACGCGCGTTCGTGTCCGTGGCCAACAGGGACAAGCGTGCGATGATCTTCCCGGTGAAGGCGCTGGCGGATCTCGGTTTCGAGATCCTCGCGACCGAGGGCACGGCCGAGGTGCTGCGCCGCAACGGCGTCCATGCCAAGATCGTGCGAAAGCAGAGCGAGGGGCCGGGGCCCGGAGGTGAGCGTACGAGCGTGCAGGCCATTCTCGACGGCGAGGTCGACCTGATCGTCAACACGCCCTTCGGCAGCCCCGGGCAGTCGGGGCCGCGGCTCGACGGCTACGAGATCCGCACCGCGGCCGTGCTGCGCGGCATCCCGTGCATCACCACGGTGGCGGGGCTGGCCGCCGCGGCGGCGGGCATCCAGGCCATCGTGCGGGGCGACGTCGGCGTACGGTCTCTCCAGGAGCACGCGCAGGCTCTCCGGGGCTGACACCCGCACGGGAGGTGAAGACGACTGGCCGGCACTCCGGTGCAGGTGACGGGCACGGTGCTGACGACGCGCCGGGTCGACGCCTACCATGCGCTGACGGTGGTGGCGCCCGGCATCGCCGAGCGCTTCCGCCCTGGTCACTTCGTCTCCGTGGCCGTCGGCGGGATCCACACGTCGATGGTGACGCGCCGGGCGTTCTCCATCCACGACGTGAAGGCCGACTACGGCGGCACGGTCGAGCTCGTCTTCACCGCCGGCGGGCGCGGCACGGCCTGGCTGGCCGAGCGACGCGCCCGCGACACGCTCGACCTGGTCGGGCCGCTCGGCCGGCCCTTTCCGCTGCCGCGCGACCCCGTCCACTGCGTGCTGGTCGGCTCCGAGTACGGCTCCGCCGTGCTGTTCCCGCTGGCCGACGCGCTGCTGGCGCGGGGCTGCCGGGTGGACTTCGTGCTGGGCGGGGCCGGAGCCGAGCGGGTCTTCGGCGCCATGCGGGCGCGCAGGATCGCCGAGACCACCACGCTGACCACCGAGGACGGTTCGCTCGGCCTGCGCGGCAAGGTCACCGACGCGCTGCCGTCGGTGATCGCCGACACGCGGGCGGACGCCGTCTATGCGTGCGCGCCCATGGAGACGCTGCGGGCCGTGACGGCGGTGGGGATGGAGTTCGACATTCCGGTGCAGGTGGCGGTCGAGGAGCAGATGGCCTGCGGCATCGGGGTGTGCATGACGTGCGTGATACCGGTCATCGGGGACGACGGGGCCACCAGGATGGTCCGGGCCTGCGCTGAGGGGCCGGTGTTCCGGGGGGAGCGGGTGCGCTTCGAGGACGTGGGAACGATCCCGTTCGACGCGCTCGGCGCCCCCGGAGGCGGTGCACGACATGTCAGTTGATATGCGGACATTTCTGGCGCATGTGGAGCTGGCGAACCCGATCACCACGGCCGCCGGGTGCGCCTCCTCCGGGCGGGAGCTCGCCCAGTTCTTCGACCTGCACCGGCTCGGAGCGCTCACCACCCGCTCGATCACCATGGCGCCGCGCGCCGGGCGGCCCACGCCCCGCATGGCCGAGACGCCCTCCGGCATGCTCAACGCCGTGGGGCTGCAGGGGCCGGGCATCGACGCGTTCCTGGAGCGGGAGCTGCCCTGGCTGGCCCAGCGCGGCATCAAGACCATCGTCTCCATCGGCGGCGGCACCGTCGCCGAATACTCCGAGCTGGCCCGCAGGCTCGCCGACGCGCCCGGGGTGACCGCCCTGGAGATCAACCTCTCCTGCCCGAACATGGAGGACCGCGGGCGGGTCTTCGCCCGCGAAGGCAGCGCCGCCGCCGAGGTGATCGCCTCCGTGCGGTCCATCATGCGGTACGACGTGCCGGTCGTGGCCAAGCTCGCGCCCGACGTGGCGGACATCGTGGCCGTGGCGCGGGCCTGCGTGGACGCCGGGGCGGACGCCCTGTCCATGATCAACAATCCGCTGGGCATGGCCATCGACACCGAGACGCTGCGGCCCTCGCTCGCCGCCGTCACCGGCGGCCTGTCCGGGCCCGCCGTCCTGCCGCTGGCCGTGCGGTGCGTGTGGCAGGTCCACGCCGCGCTGCCCGGGGTGCCGCTCATCGGCATCGGCGGGGTGATGAGCGGCAGGGACGCCTTCCAGCTCGTGCTGGCGGGCGCCTGTGTGGTCGGTGTGGGCACCGCGTTGTTCCACGACCCGTACGCGTGCCTGCGCATCGAGCGTGAGCTTGAGGACCTGCTGAGGGCCCGCGGGCTCCAGCGGCTGGCCGACGCCGTCGGGCTGGCCCACCGGCCGCCGGGGAGCGCGCCCAGGCACCTTCTCGTCGACACCGAGGAGAGCACGCCTTGACGCAGTGCCGAGCGCCCCTCGTGCCTCCTGGGCCACTCGATCAGCACCGCCCAGCCCGCCCGGCCGCATGACTCCTCGGCTCCGAGGAATGCACGTCTTGAGCACAGAAACCGAGGAGAGCACGTCTTGACACCCGCACCGATCGCCGTCGCCCTCGACGCTCCTGACCTGGAGACCGCCGCCCATTGGGCGGCCCTCGTGACACCCCATGTCAGCACGGTCAAGGTGGGCCTGGAGCTCTACCTCCGCTACGGTCCCGACGTGATCGCCTCCGTGCGGGGCGCCAGCGGCGTGCAGGTGTTCCTCGACCTCAAGCTGCACGACATCCCGAACACCGTCGCCGGCGCCGCCCGCGCCGTCGCCCGGCTGCGGCCCTCGATCCTCACGGTCCACGCGGCCGGCGGCGCCGCCATGATCCGGGCCGCCGTGGAGTCCGCGCCCCACACCAAGATCGCCGCGGTGACCGTCCTGACCTCGCTCACCGAGGCCGACCTGGATCGCATCGGGCTCCTCGGACCCGCCGACGACGCGGTGCGCCGCCTGTCCGCCCTGTCGGTCGAGGCGGGCGCCACGGCGCTGGTGTGCTCGCCCAACGAGGTGTCGGCGGTGCGGGCCGAAGTGGGGGACGGCATCACGCTCATCACGCCCGGCGTGCGGCCCACCGGCGCGGCCACGCAGGACCAGATGCGGGTCGCCACGCCCGAGCAGGCGCTGGCGGACGGCGCCGACCTGCTCGTCATCGGTCGCCCCATCACCGGCTCCGCGGACCCGGGGGCCACCGCCGCCGCCATCGCCGCCTCCCTCCGCCGCGCCACGTAACCCGCACGCGCCGCGCGTCTCCACGCCCCCCGCCGACCACACCCGGGCCCCGCGCTGGTTTCTGCCTGCGGGGCTGGAGCGTCTCGACGCTGGTTTCTGCTGGCAGGCCGCGCTCCCGGGCCCGTGCCGTCTCGCCACGCGCGGCGTCCTCACGTCGCGTTCCGTGCCGGCCTCGAGCCTTGTGCTCGTTTCGCGTCGGCCTGGCGGCCTCGCCGGCTTTGCGTGCGGCTGCTGGGGGCCACGTCGCAAGTCTCAGCCGTGACGCGGCGGGCTGTCGCGCCTCGGCCGTGCGCCCGCCGTACGCAACAGAAGATCTTTTACGGCAAGCCACCGTGCCCGCACGCGCCGTACCCCGTTGCCGTCCGTCATGGCCGGTCGTGAAGGCTCGCGGGTTGCTCGCCGTGACGAACGCGCGCTTGACCGACGCCGTGGTGAGCCGGCGGTCTGCCATGCGGTGCGTACAAGATCATAGCGGGTCTTTCCGGCAAGATCCAAAGGATGTCCGCCGGCTCTTGATCGTGATTTCGGGCCTGGTCCGGGGTGGATTTCGGACATGGGGTGATGACTTGAATGCGATCATCGTTGCGTTTCGCGACATCGTCGCGTGCCGACGGGCGAATCGGGAAGTGAGGGCGATTTGATCAGCAGTGTGTGATTTTACGATTACCCAAAGTGATGAAGTGGATTTTGTAGGGAGAGAAACCGCGCTTGACGTTGCTTAGGGGGCGATGACCAGCTAGTTTCCCTTCCCGTCCGAGTACATCGACAGAAATTCGAGGTGACCCGGCGTGGCTCTTCCTCCCCTGACCCCTGAGCAGCGCGCCGCAGCCCTGGAGAAGGCTGCCAAGGCCCGTAAAGAGCGTGCCGAGGTCAAGAACCGGCTCAAGCATGGCGCGGTTTCTCTGGCTGAGGTGCTCAAGGATGGGCAGACCGACGACGTCATCGGCAAGATGAAGGTGTCGGCTTTGTTGGAATCGCTTCCCGGCGTGGGCAAGGTCCGCGCCAAGCAGCTCATGGAGCGGCTTGCCATCGCCGAGTCCCGCCGCGTGCGGGGTCTCGGCGCGAACCAGAGGGCTTCCCTCGAGCGCGAGTTCGGTGGCAACGAGAGCTAATCTCTGTTCCACACGAAAGCGCAGGTTCAACGGGGGGTAGGAAAGTGACCAGCAGCTCCTGGTCCGGCGAGGTCAGTGCCCACGAGGCGATCGGACCGGGGATGGAGGTCGGATTCCTGCCCATGAGCGAACGACGGCTGACGGTCCTTTCAGGGCCGTCGGGCGTCGGCAAGTCCACGGTCGTCGCCGAGCTCCGGCGGGCACACCCAGAGGTGTGGCTGTCGGTCTCGGTGACCACCAGGAGGCCCCGGCCCGGTGAGGTCAACGGGATCCACTACTTCTTCGTCGACGGCGAGGAGTTCGACCGGCTGGTGGAGGCCGGCGAGCTGCTCGAGTGGGCGGAGTTCGCGGGCAACCGCTATGGCACTCCGCGCGAGCCCGTGCTGAAGAAGCTCGCCGAGGGCGTGCCCACCCTGCTCGAGATCGACCTCGAGGGCGCCAGACAGGTGCGCGGGACGATGCCGGACGCGCTGCTGGTGTTCCTGGCTCCGCCCTCCTGGGAGGAGCTGGAGAAGCGGCTGCGCGGGCGCGGCACCGAGCCCGAGGACGTCATCGCGCGTCGCCTGGATGCCGGGCGGATCGAGATGGCGGCCGAGTCGGAGTTCGACCTGACGTTGGTCAACACGAGCGTCCAGGAAGTGTGCCGCCGGCTGATAGCCTTGATGACTGACCCTCAGGGGGTCACGACAACCACCAAACGAGAGGTCTGACAATCGTGGCAGGCACTACCGCGGCCGCGGAGGGCATCACCAACCCGCCGATCGACGCGCTGCTCGACATCGTCGACAGCAAATACTCCCTGGTGATCATGGGCGCCAAGCGCGCTCGTCAGATCAACGCCTACTACTCCCAGCTCGGCGAGGGTCTGCTGGAATACGTCGGCCCGCTGGTCGAGACGCACGCCCAAGAGAAGCCGCTGTCCATCGCGCTGCGCGAGGTCTCCGAGGGCCTGCTCAACGCCGAGCCCATCGAAGGCGCGGTCTGACCCCTTCGATGAAGGTCGTCCTGGGCGTCAGCGGTGGCATCGCCGCGTACAAGGCGTGTGAGCTGCTGCGCCTGTTCACCGAGTCCGGGCACGAGGTGCGGGTCGTCCCGACCCGCGAAGCCCTCAAGTTCGTGGGCGCGCCCACCTGGGCCGCCCTGTCGGGCAACCCCGTGTCGGCGGAGGTGTGGGACGACGTTCACGAGGTGCCCCACGTGCGGATCGGCAAGCAGGCCGACCTCGTCGTGGTGGCGCCGGCGACCGCGGACGTGCTGGCCAAGGCCGCGTACGGGCTGGCCGGCGACCTGCTCACCAACACGCTGCTGACCGCGACGTGCCCGGTCGTGTTCGCGCCCGCGATGCACACCGAGATGTGGCAGCATCCCGCCACCCGCGCCAACGTCGCGACGCTGCGCGAGCGCGGGGCCGTGGTGATCGACCCCGCCGTCGGGCGGCTCACCGGCGCCGACACCGGCCCCGGCCGCCTGCCCGACCCCGCCGAGATCTTCCAGGTCTGCCTGCGCGTGCTGCGCGGCCGGCCGCGTGACCTGGCCGGGCGCAAGATCGTGGTGTCCGCCGGCGGCACCCGCGAGGCGATCGACCCGGTCCGCTACATCGGCAACCGTTCGTCCGGCCTGCAGGGGTACGCCCTCGCCCGCACGGCGGTCGCCCGAGGCGCCGAGGTGACGCTCGTGGCCGCGAACGTCGTGCTGCCCGACCCCGCCGGGGCAAGCGTGGTGCGGGTGGAGTCGGCGGCCCAGTTGCGTGAGGCGGTGCTGGCCGCCTCGGACGGCGCCGACGTGGTGGTGATGGCCGCCGCCGTGGCCGACTTCCGGCCCGCGACGCGGCATGATGCGAAGATCAAGAAGTCGGATGCGGAGCCGGAGCCCATCCACCTGACCAAGAACCCCGACATCCTGGCCGAGCTGGGCGAACGCCGCCGCCAGGCCGGGGATGCCGTTCTCCCGGCGAGTGACCCCGGCCTCGGGGTGCGGGACGCCGGCGATGCGCGGCCGGGGCGCGGGGCGTACCCGCTGGTGATCGTCGGGTTTGCGGCCGAGACGCACGACGTGCTCGCCAACGGGCAGGCCAAGCTGGCGCGCAAGGGCTGTGACCTGCTGGTCGTCAACCGGGTGGGGGAGGGCCTGGTCTTCGGCACGCCCGACAACGCGGCGACTGTGCTCGTCGCGGGCGGCGAGCCGGTCGACGTGCCGCTCGGGCCCAAGGAAGACGTCGCCGACACCGTCTGGGACCTGGTCGCCGCGCGCCTCGGCTGAGCGGGCACGGCGTGTGACACACGGGGCGTAGATCGCACAAATCGTGCAAGACCGATTACCCGATCAGCTGTTGCAACACCCCCGGACGCCTGCGGATACTTGGGCAGAAGGGGGACAGAATGCCGGTGGGTTCCGCTGTCAGGGATCGTTGCAGGACATTGCTCGGGGACCAGGGGGAGATCCACTACGTCTTCCCGGCATTAACCTCAAGTCCGTTAGGAACGGGCCACTTCCTGATCGTGGTGACGGACGCGTCCATCGCGGTGCTGGCCACCAGGACGCTGAGGAGTGACCGGCCGGTCTCGGTGTTCGTGGAGTTCCCGCGGCACACCAGACTCGGTCCTATCCTGCCTGGACCGATCATCCAGCTGGGCTCCATGGCGTTCGAGTTCGACGAGGAGTACGCCGCGGTGGTGTCGGCCGCCGACGCCGAGATCTTCGCGCCGGAGACCCTGCCACCCGATCCCCTCCCCGACCTGTGATCGACGGCCGGGTAGTGTACGGTTTCGCGACCCGGCACCGGGTAGGGCTAGACTTCGGCGAGGCCCTGGCATGTGTCCCTGTGTCCCGGGCCTTAAATCCGTCAGCAGCCGCTGCATGAGGAGCCACTGAGTTGTCACGTCGCCTGTTCACCTCCGAGTCGGTCACCGAAGGCCACCCGGACAAGATCGCCGACCAGATCAGTGACGCGATTCTCGACGCCATGCTCAAGGACGACCCCAAGAGCCGGGTCGCCGTCGAGACGATGATCACTACCGGCCAGGTTCACGTCGCAGGCGAGGTCACGACCGAGACCTACGTCGACATCCCCGGCGTCATCCGGGAGAAGATCCTGGAGATCGGCTACGACGCCTCCCACAAGGGCTTCGACGGCGCCTCGTGTGGCGTGTCGGTGTCCATCGGCGCCCAGTCGCCCGACATCGCCCAGGGCGTCGACGACGCCTATGAGCACCGCGTGGACGGCGACGGCGACGAGCTGGACCGGCAGGGCGCGGGCGACCAGGGCCTCATGTTCGGCTACGCCTGCCGCGAGACGCCCGAGCTGATGCCGCTGCCGATCACGCTGGCCCACCGCCTGGCCCAGCGGCTGTCGCAGGTGCGCAAGAGCGGCACGGTGCCCTACCTGCGCCCTGACGGCAAGACGCAGGTCACGATCGAATACGACGGCGACCGGCCGGTGCGGCTCGACACCGTGGTCGTCTCGACGCAGCACGCGGCCGAGATCGACCTCAAGGAGATGCTGGCACCGGACATCAAGGAGCACGTGGTCGACCCCGTGCTCGCGGGCCTCGACATCGAGACCGAGGGCTACCGGCTGCTGGTCAACCCGACCGGGCGCTTCGAGATCGGCGGCCCGATGGGCGACGCCGGACTGACCGGCCGCAAGATCATCATCGACACCTACGGCGGCATGGCCCGCCACGGTGGCGGCGCCTTCTCCGGCAAGGACCCGTCCAAGGTGGACCGCTCGGCCGCCTACGCGATGCGCTGGGTCGCCAAGAATGTCGTCGCCGCCGGTCTCGCCGACCGCTGCGAGGTGCAGGTGGCGTACGCGATCGGCAAGGCTCAGCCGGTCGGGCTGTTCGTGGAGTGCTTCGGCACCGAGAAGCTGCCGGTGGAGAAGATCCAGGCCGCCGTCCTGCAGGTGTTCGACCTGCGTCCGGCTGCGATCATCCGTGACCTGGACCTGCTGCGGCCGATCTACTCCGAGACCGCCGCCTACGGGCACTTCGGGCGTGAGGGCTTCTCCTGGGAGTCCACCGACCGCGCCGAGGCCCTGCGGACCGCCGCCGGCCTCTGACACCTTTTCTGCCGCCCAGAGGCGTCGCCTTCGCATGATGGCACGCCTCTGGGCTTTGTCGGCCCTGAGCGGGCGTTCGCCGGCCTGGCCGCCGGGCGTGGAGGCGGCCTCGTGGTCGGTGCGGGCTCGGCGGGCTCGCGGGAGCGGTTCCGGCAGCTGATCTCCGGAATCCCGACGGGCAAGCTCTGCGCCCGCCTAGTGTCGATGGCCGCCGAGCAGGGCCTCGCCATCGTTGCTGTCGACCCGGCGTATACGTCGATGTGGGGCGACCAGCACTGGCGAAAGCCACTGACCAGCAACAAAAGGAAGATGTCCCGTCACGATGCTGCTGGTGTCGCGATCGGGCGACGCGCCCTCGGGCACCCGATCCGGCGACGGACGGCACCGCCCCACGACGACCAGAGCGATCGTCGTGGGCATCGGACCATCCAGGCCGACCGTGGTGTCCGAGGGTGTGAGGAACCCCGCCACCCCGTCACGGAACGTGCACACGATGCACATCGCCGGACGGAGGGAACGAGAACGCGGGAGACCAGCGCATCCAAAACCGTTCGGGATGCGCGCAGTTCCGGGACGTGGCATCAGATGTCACTCCTGGATCCTGTTTAGGAACGGTCTGGTAGACGTTAGGCGTGACCGACTCCGACGACGCCCTTCTGCCGCTCGATGCCGTGCGGCCCCCAGTGTCGTCGAAGGACACCAAGGGCGCCGTCGTCCCCGCTCCGGATCTGCCGGTGGCGAGGGTGGCGGTGGACAGCCCGCTGCCGCACCTCGACCGGCTCTTCGACTACCTGATCCCCGCCGCCATGCACGAGACGGCCCAGCCGGGCGTGCGGGTGCGGGTGCGGTTCGCGGGCAAGCTGGCCGACGGGTTCCTGCTGGAGCGGGTCGGAGAGAGCGAGCATGAGGGCAAGCTGACGCCGCTCGAGCGCGTGGTGTCCCCGGAGCGGGTGCTGACGCCGGAGGTCGCCGGGCTCGCCAGAGCGGTCGCGGACCGGTACGCGGGCACCCTCACCGACGTGCTCCGCCTCGCCGTCCCGCCACGCCACGCCAGGGCCGAGGCGGAGACGCCCAAGCAGGACGAGCCTGCCGCCGCAGAGGCCCGGCCGGGCGGCCCCGATGAAGAGCAGGCGCACGGCGGGAGCGCGTGGGACGCGTACCCCACCGGTCCCTCGTTCCTGGACGCGCTGCGCAGCGGGCGCGCCCCCAGGGCCGTGTGGACGGCTCTGCCGGGCGCCAGAGGGTGGGCCGGGGCGATGGCCGAGGCCGTGCGGGCGACGCTGGACGGAGGCAGGGGAGCGGTCGTCGTCGTTCCCGACGGCAAGGACGTGGCGCTTGCCGACGCCGAGTTCGAGCGGGTGCTCGGGCCGGGCAGGCACGTGGCGCTCACCGCCGACCTGGGGCCCGCCGAGCGCTACAGGCGGTGGCTGAAGGTCCTGAGAGGCCAGGTAAGCGCCGTCGTCGGCACCCGCGCCGCCATGTTCGCCCCCGTCGGAGAGCTCGGCCTGGTGGCCATCTGGGACGACGGCGACGACCTGCACGCCGAACGCCTGGCCCCGTACCCGCACGCCCGCGAGGTCCTCGGTCTCAGAGCGCACAGGACCGGCGCGGCCATGCTGATCGGCGGATACGCCCGCACGGCCGAGGCCACGCAGCTCATCGCCGGTCGCTGGGCCAGGCCCATCGTGGCCGCCCGGACGACGCTCAGGAGCCTCGCCCCACGGGTGCGGCCCGCGGGGGAGGACGCCGAACTGGCCAAGGACCAGGCCGCCCGGCAGGCCAGGCTGCCCAGCATCGCGTGGCGCGCCCTGCGCCACGGGCTGGAGAGCGGGCCCGTGTTGGTCCAGGTCCCCAGGCGCGGCTACCTGCCTGCCCTCGCCTGCCGTCACTGCCGCGCGCCCGCCCGTTGCACCCTTCCGCCCACCCGGATGGCCCCGGGCCTCTTGGCGGCGGCCGTGCCGCCCGGAGGGCCCGGCGCCGGGTCTCCGGGGGCCCTCCGGGCGGCCGGCCCGCTCGGTGCTCTCCTGCTGGACGGCTCGGCCGTGCTGCCGGCGGACCCCGCCGGGCAGGCCCCCGCCGGAGGCCTCGGCGGCGCGAGAGGCTCAGGCAGGCCGGGCGGGCCGGAAGCCCAGGGCGGACCGGGGTCCCTGGGAGAGCCGGGGTCCCCCGGCGGAGTGGGCGGAGCGGGGCCGCAGGGACGTCGTCCGGCCTCCATAGGACAGCAGGACGCCGCGGGACCGGCGAGCGGTGGTGCGGCGTCCACGGCGCCGCTGGGTGGTGACACGGCGTTCGCGGGGTCGCTCACCGAGCCGAAGCCGGTCTGCCACGGGCCGCTCGCGCTGAGGGGCGGCCACGCCGCTCCCTACTGCCGCTGGTGCGGGCGCGTGGACGCCGACTGGCGGTGCCCCTCCTGCGGCAGCCCGCGCCTGCGCGCCGTGGTCGTCGGCGCCCGCCGCACCGCCGAAGAACTGGGCAGAGCCTTCCCGTCGGTCCAGATACGCACCTCCGGCCGCGACGGCGTGCTGGCCACCGTGCCCGCCACGCGCACCCTGGTCGTCGCCACACCCGGCGCCGAGCCGGTCGCCGAGGGCGGTTACGCGGCGGCCGTGCTGCTCGACGGGTGGGCGCTGCTGGGCCGGGCCGACCTGCGGGCCGGCGAGGAGGCCGTACGCCGCTGGATGAACGCCGCCGCGCTCCTCCGCCCCGCCGCCGAGCTGGTGGTGCTCGCGGACGCCGCGCTGCCCGCCGTACAGGCGCTGCTGCGGTGGGACCCGGTCACCCACGCCGAGCGGGAGTTGGCCGACCGCGCCGAGCTGGGCTTCCCGCCCGCGGTCAGGATGGCCACGCTCACCGGCGCGGCCAGTGCGGTCAGGCAGATGCTCGACGAGGTGCGCCTCCCGTCCGACGCCCAGGTGCTCGGCCCCGTCCCGATCGACGACGCCGGCCAGGAACGCGCCATGATCCGCGTGCGCAGGAGCGGCGGTGCCGCGCTGGCCGCCGCCCTCAAGGGGGCCAGTGGGGTACGTGCGGCGCGTAAGACGCCAGATGTCGTGAGGGTGAGTGTCGACCCTCTCGACCTGATTTAGCCCATTTCCCCGATTCGCTCATCTGGTGACCAGCCGTTAGCGTGCCCCTGTGTCGATCGAATGGGTGAATCAGGCCATCGACGACCTGCGCGCCTGGGGGCGCGCGCGGGAAGTCGAGGTCGATGCGGACGAGGTCCGCCTGCTCTGCGACTACGCCAGCGACTACCTCAACGTCAACGAACTCGGTGACTTCGCTCCGGAAACCTTCGACGAGCTGCTGCTGTCCATCTATCCGCGCAAGGTCATCGCGCCGCCGGAGAGCGCGCACGAGACCATCGCCGCCGCCCGTACCCTGGTCGACTACCTCAGCGAGGCGGGCACCGTGCCGGAGACGCGGGCGGCGCGGATGCGCGAGCGGCTCGACGACATCGAGCCGCGCATGCCGGAGGCGCTCGCCGACC
The DNA here is from genome assembly GCF_005889735.1 of Nonomuraea turkmeniaca. Classification (GTDB taxonomy): domain Bacteria; phylum Actinomycetota; class Actinomycetes; order Streptosporangiales; family Streptosporangiaceae; genus Nonomuraea; species Nonomuraea turkmeniaca. The sequence continues at coordinate 4,132 of NZ_VCKY01000134.1, read as the reverse complement.
CGGCCAACTTCGGCATGGCCAAGAGCCTGTTCAGCTCCATCGGCCCAGAATCGCTCGAGCAGTCGGTCGCCATCCCATCCGGCGAGCTGCCCGACCTGGGCGAGGAGCCCTGCGACTGCCCGGGCTGCACACCGCTGCCCGCCGCCAGGCTGGCCCCGCGCGACGAGCTCGTCGCCGCGCTCAGGACCGTGCCAATGCTGCGGGAGCGGCCACTGCCGAACACCGGCGACCCGCTGCGCGAGTGGGCCGAGGCCGTCGCCCGCATCCTCGACCGCGACACGCGCGGCGCGATCACCGGCTCCGCAGACGTCGACGAGGGCCTCTACGACCTTTTCGACATGCTCTACCGGCTGCAGGTACGCGTGCCGATCACCGTGATCGGCGACTACCTCGACGAGATCGCCGGCGACGACGGGCTCGGCCTTGCCTCCGTACTCGACCGGCTGGCCTGGTGCGGCATGGTCAAGATTGAGGACGACGACGCCGAGCTCACCCCGCTGGCCGTCTGGGCGCTGCGTGAGCACTACCTGTCGCTCGGCCTCGACGCACCGCAGGCCCCGGACCTGGCCGAGGCCGACGCGCTGGACCTCATCGAGGCCCTGCTCGAAGGCGTGCCCGCTGAGCTCGCCGAGGACGACATCAGCCGCTGGCTGACCGGCAGGACGGCCCCCGAGGCCGCCGGCGAGTTGCTGGCCGCCGCCTCCGGCGCGCCCGCCGTGGCCCGCGGCATCGCGATCACGATCGTCGACCGGCTCGGCGCGGAGGCCGAGCCCCAGGTCCGTGACTACCTCGACCACCAGGAGCTGCGCCCGCACGCCATCCACTGGCTCGCCGCCCGCGGTCTGCCCGCCCCGCAGCTCACCCAGGAGGAGCTGCTCTGGGTCAGCGTCGACATGCTCGCGCTGGCCATGCCCGCGGCCGAGGAGGACCCCGAGATCTTCGCCGAGAACATGGCCGCCTCCGGCCCGCCCGCCCACCTGATCGAGGAAATGTGGCGGGTCGACCACCCCGACGTCGTCGACGTCCTGGAGCTGCTCGGACGCTCCATCCCCGACACCACGGTCGCCAAGGCGGCACGCAAGGCCGCGTTCAAAGCACGCTCCCGCGCCATCCGTTGAGTACGCTCATGTGACGGCTGTGCAGTAAGTTTCGTGGGTGGCCAACAACGTCTTCGACCTCTCCGAGCTGCGCAAGCTGATCGATGAGCAGGCCGCCGTGCCGCCACGGCCAGCCGACGAGCCTCCCGCGGAGGAGCACGAAGCGCTGACCTTCCCGCCGGTCCTGCTGGCACCCGACGGCGAGCTGGCCGCGGCGGTTCCCGCGGTGCCGCTCGTGGCCGACGCCATCAGGCTCACCACCTGGACGGGCGCCCGCGAGGTGAGCGCCGACGGGCACCTGGGCGACGCCGACGCGGTGGCCGCCGCCGAACAGCTCGGCCTGCCCGCCGCCCGGCTCAGGCTCGTCTGGATCGTCGCGGTCAACACCGGGATGCTGCGGATCCTCGGTGGCCGAGCGTCCCGCGGGCCGCTGCCGACGCAACTGACGGCCGAGGCCACGCTGGAGTTCTGGGACGGCGTGGTCATGGACGTGCTCGACCGCGCCGACGACGGCCTGACCGGCTCGGCCGTGGTCGACGGCCACCTGGCCGAGATGCTGGCCACGATCTACTCGGTGCGCTCCGGCGTCGCCACCGCCAACCTCGCCCGGGGCATCCTGCAATCCCACGAGGTCGCCTGCGCGCCCGGACCCGTCGAGATGCGCAGGATCGCCGCCGCGCTGCCCGCCGAGTTGCTCGAGGCGCTGTCGCTGCTGACGTACTGCGGCCTGGTCGAGCAGACCGCCGCGGGCCGCACCGCGCTCACCCCGCTCGGCGTGTGGGCCATCCGCCGTGACCTGCTGCGCGAGGGGCACGACGCGCCGACCACGGAAGAGGTGGAGGTGTTCGCCGACCTGTCGGCGGCCGAGCTGGTCGAAGCGCTCGTCAAGGGCTCGGCCACGCAGAGCGCCGTCGCCGGCTGGCTGGAGCGCCGCTCGCCGGAGTCGGCCGCGCGCGACCTGATCGAGATCGCCACGTCCGGCACGGCCGGCCAGCGCGGCGCGGTCGGCGCGATCCTGGAAGAGCTGGGACCGGAGGCCGAGGCACCGGTGAGGCAAGCGCTCGACCATCCGATGACGCGCCGCTACGCCGCTTCCTGGCTGCACATCCGCGATCTGGAGGCCCCGCCGCTCAGCCCCGAGGATCACACGTGGATCGCGGTCGACTCGCTGGCCGCCCTCATGCACCTGTCGGGGCCGGCCGCGGGCAGGCTCGACCCGCCCGAGCCGGGCGAGGACCTGATCAAGCTGGTCGCCGAGATGCCCGGCGTCGGCCACCCCGACACGATCGCCGTGCTCGACATGCTGGCCACGGCCCACGACGACCGGGCGGTGGCCAAGGCCGCCCGCAAAGCCGCGATGAAGGCGCGCTCGCTCGAGCACACTAAACTGGCCTGATTCAGGCTTGAGAAACGGAGTGACCCTTGGCGATCCAGTCGATCCGGCTGTTCGGAGACCCTGTGCTGCGCACCCCGGCGGCCCCGGTCGTCGACTTCGACAAGGAGCTTCGCAAGCTGGTCAAAGACCTCACCGACACGATGATGGACGCGCCGGGCGCCGGCCTGGCGGCCCCGCAGATCGGCGTCGGTCTTCGGGTGTTCACCTACTACGTGGACGAGCAGCTCGGCCACCTGATCAACCCCGACCTCGACCTGTCGTCCGAGCTCGACGAGGAGGGCGAGGAAGGCTGCCTGTCCTTCCCCGGCCTGGCCTTCCCGACGCCGCGGGCGATCCGCGCCGTCGCCAAGGGCTTCAACATGCACGGGGAGCCGGTCATGCTGGAGGGCACCGACCTCATGGCGCGCTGCTTCCAGCACGAGACCGACCACCTCGACGGCATCCTGTTCATCGACCGCATGGACCCCAAGCAGCGCAAGCTGGCCATGAAGGCGGTCCGCGAGGCCGAGTGGAGCGGCCTGTCCGCCCCCGTCGTCAAGTTCTCGCCGCACGCGACCGGCGGAAGGGCGCTCTGAGAGCATGCGTCTGGTCTTCGCGGGCACACCGGAGACGGCGCTGCCGTCGCTCCGCACCTTGATCGACTCACCGCGGCACGAGGTCGTGGCGGTCGTCACCCGACCCGACGCCCAGTCAGGGCGGGGGCGCAGGGTGCACCCGTCGCCGGTGGCCGCGCTCGCCGAGGAGGCGGGCATCGAGGTGCTGCGCCCGCCGAAGGCAGGCGACCCGGCCTTCCTCGACCGGCTGCGCGAGCTGGAGCCCGACTGCTGCCCGGTCGTGGCGTACGGGGCGCTGCTGCCGCAGTCCGCGCTCGACGTGCCCCGCCACGGGTGGATCAACCTGCACTTCTCGATCCTGCCCGCCTGGCGCGGTGCCGCCCCCGTCCAGCACGCGATCCTGCACGGTGACGAGATCACCGGCGCGACCACGTTCCAGATCGTCAAGGAGCTGGACGCCGGGCCCGTCTACGGCGTGGTCACCGAGGAGATCCGCACCACCGACACCAGCGGGACGCTGCTGGAGCGGCTGTCGGTGTCCGGGGCGGGGCTGCTCGCGGCCACCCTCGACGGCGTCGAGGACGGCGCCCTGGAGGCCCGGCCGCAGCCGGCCGACGGCGTGACCGTCGCCCCCAAGATCAACGCTGACGACGCCCTGGTGGACTGGGCCAAGCCCGCCATGCACGTGGACCGGCTCGTCCGGGCCTGCACGCCCAACCCCGGCGCGTGGAGTGTGTTCCGGGGCCAGCGGATCAAGCTCGGGCCCGTGCGGCCGGTCCCCGGCGAGCGGCTGGCGCCCGGCGAGATCGCCGCCACGAAGACGACCGTGCTGGTCGGCACCGCCACCGACGCGGTCGTGCTGGGTGAGGTGCAGCCGCAGGGCAAGCGGCTGATGGGGGCCGTCGAGTGGGCTCGCGGAGTCCGCCCGGAGGGCAAAGAGACCTTCGAGTGACCCGATCGGGGAAGTCTGACGGCATGAATAGCAGGGGGAACCAAGGGGCCGGCGGCGGCCCGAGCCGGGGTGCGGCACGGGGCGGCCGTGATGCCGACGGCGGCGCGGGCCGGGACGCGGGAGGCCGTGGAGC
>NZ_VCKY01000133.1 GCF_005889735.1 Nonomuraea turkmeniaca | reverse complement strand
GCTCTGGGGCTCCTCCCTGGTGGTCGCCTTGTCGAGCCACTCCCCGGCCTCGCTCTCGGCCTCGGGCAGGTCCTCGGCCGCCGCGGGGCCGTACACCGAGTCGACGGCGGCCCTGAACAGCGGCGGTGTCGGCGTCTCGTGCTGCGTCGGGACGAGCAGCCACGGGTCTTTGGGGTACGGCGAGGCGGCGGGGTCGTCGGCAGAACCAGTCGAGGCGCTGACCGCGATCGGAGCCTCTTCCGTCTCCTTGATCGCGTCCAGCCACGCCAGCTGTTCCTCGAGTGATTCTTCTCGATCGTGTCTTGCCACCGTGTTCCCCCTCGGGTGGGTCTAAAGGGGCAGCAAATACCTTGCAGAGTAACGCCACGGGTTGCCGTCAAGCCCGGCAACCCGCAACTTCTTTGCCCGGCTACCGTGGTTCGCATGCGAGCCATTGAGATCACCGAGCCGGGCGGACCAGAGGTGCTGGAGTGGCGCGAGGTGCCGGAGCCACGTGTCGAGCGCGGAGATGTGCTCATCGACGTGGCGGCCTCGGCGGTGAATCGTGCCGACGTCCTGCAACGCAACGGATTCTATGACCCTCCGCCCGGCACGCCGCCGTACCCGGGGCTGGAGGTCTCCGGCGTGGTGGCCGAAGTCGGCGCGGACGTCGAGCAGTTCAAGGTCGGGGACGAGGTGTGCGCGCTGCTCGGGGGCGGCGGTTACGCCGAGCGCGTAGCCGTGCCGTGGCAGCAGGTGATGCCGGTGCCGGACGGCGTGCCGCTGACCGTCGCGGCGGGGCTGCCGGAGGCGGCCTGCACGGTCTGGTCCAACGTGTTCATGGTCGGGCGGCTGCGCCGCGGCGAGACGCTGCTGGTGCACGGCGGGGCCAGCGGAGTGGGGACGTTCGCCGTCCAGCTGGCCAAGGCGCTCGGCTCGCACGTGGTCGCGACCGTCGGCACGGCCGACAAGGCCGAGCAGGTCCGGCGGCTGGGCGCCGACGAGGTCGTCAACTACCGCGAGGAGGATTTCGCCGAGAAGGTCAAGGCCGACGTGATTCTCGACATCATGGGCGCCAAATATCTCGCGGGGAACGTCCGAGCGCTGCGCACCGGCGGCCGGCTGGTGATCATCGGGATGCAGGGCGGACGGAAGGCCGAGCTCGACATCAGCGCCCTGATGACCAAGCGCGCCGCCGTCCACGGCACCACACTGCGTTCGCGGCCGGTGGAGGAGAAGGGCGTCATCGTACGGAGCGTCGTGGACAACGTCTGGCCACTGGTCGCGGCGGGTGCGGTGCGTCCCGTGGTGTACGCCGAAGTCCCCATGCCCGAGGCGGCTGAAGCACACCGTATGTTGGATTCGGGGCAGCACGTCGGCAAGATCCTGCTAGTACGGTGAGTGTTATGAATGCTGAGGACAACAACACCCCCCACATCGTGGTGGTGGGCCCCGACTTCCAAGGTCAGGGCGATAGTGGCGAAGAGGACCGCTCGGTCACGCAACTGGTCGAGCAGCCCGCCAAGGTGATGCGTATCGGCAGCATGATCAGACAGCTTCTGGAGGAGGTCCGCGCGGCTCCCCTCGACGAGGCCAGCCGCAAGCGGTTGAAGGAGATCCACGCGTCCTCCATCAAGGAGCTCGAGGACGGTCTGGCGCCGGAGCTGGTCGACGAGCTGGAGCGCCTGTCGCTGCCGTTCACCGACGACAACGGCACGCCGCCGAGCGAGGCCGAGCTGCGCATCGCGCACGCCCAGCTGGTCGGCTGGCTCGAGGGGTTGTTCCACGGCATCCAGACCACGCTTTTCGCGCAACAGATGGCGGCACGTGCCCAGCTGGAGCAGATGCGCAGGGCGCTGCCCGGCGTGCCGCACGACGAACCGGGTCATCGGCCGCCCGGCGGCTCGGGGCCGTACCTCTAGAACAACTTCTCCAGGACCTGCGCGACCCCGTCGTCGTGGTTGGCGGCGGTCACATGGTCGACCGCCGCGAGCACGTCGGGGTGCGCGTTCGCGACCGCGTACGACGTGCCTGCCCAGCTCAGCATGGGCAGGTCGTTCGGCATGTCACCGAACGCGATGACCTGCGACGACTTGATCTCGAGCTGCGCGGCGAGCGCGGCCAGGGCGGTCGCCTTCGTCACGCCCTGCGCGCTCATCTCGATCAAGCCCCTGTTGCTGGAGTGGGTGGCGGTCACCAGGTGCCCGACCAGCTCGTGCACGACGCCCTGCAGCTCGTCCGGACCCATGTGCGGGTGCAGGGCCAGCAGCTTGGCGCAGGGGTGGGCCGTCACGGAGTCGGCACGGACGGCACCTGCGCCCTTGCGGTCCAGGCCACCCAGCAGGAAATCGGACTCATGCGCAAAACCGGCTTCATACTCGACCGAAAATACGAGATCGGACACGTTCGCTCTTAGCTGAGCGACGACTTCCTCCAGTACCTCGACGGTGATGAGGTGAGATTCCACTATCCGTTCGGTATGGAGATCGTAGATCAGCGCCCCATTCGCACAGATCGCGAGCCCTCGGTGACGTACCGCATTCGCGACTCCGCCCATCCACCGGGGCGGCCGGCCGGTCACGAACACCAGCACAGCGCCCGATTCCTCGACTCGGCCGAAGGCCGCGACCGTGCGGGGGGAGACGGTTCCGTCCGGACGCAAGGCGGTACCGTCGAGGTCGGTGGCCACTAGCCGGGGTGCGGGAAGGCTCTGCATAACAGGTTCCAGTTTGCCTGGTGCTGCCGCGTGACAGAAATCTTCCATGGGACGGGAACACCAACGCTCCAGAATGGTGTTAGATGTGGAGGCGTTGTATTAGCTGATCCCGTAGTGAAAACCAGCATGACTTTGTCTGAGCCACCCCGGGTGCTTGCTGTACGACACACCGGGACCCACGAGGTGTGGGTCCCATAGATTCACATCCTGAGGGAGAGCTTTTATGGCTCAGGGAACCGTCAAGTGGTTCAACGCCGAGAAGGGCTTCGGCTTCATCGCCCCGGACGGCGGTGCGCCGGACGTGTTCGTGCACTTCTCCGAGATCGTCGGCAGTGGCTACCGCAGCCTTGAAGACGGCCAGCGGGTCGAGTTCGAGATCACGCAGGGCCAGAAGGGGCCGCAGGCCTCCCAGGTTCGCGCCGTCTGACCTGTACCTGTAGTTAGCGAGTAAGACCGGGGTCCGCTTCCAGCGGGCCTCGGTCTTTTGCATGTGTCGGGTTGGTCACGGCTGGGCCTGACCCCCAACCGGCGGACCGTCGCCACCGTCCACACCTATATGAGGTACGCGTGGTTATGTCATCCCGTGACCGTCGCCGGGGTGATCGTGCTCCTGGTCAACGACCATCTGCTCAAGCAGGCCTGGCCCGGGTTCGTGACGGGCAAGCTCAGCGACGTGGCCGGCCTCGTCGTGGCGCCCGCGCTGCTGGCCCTGCTCCTCTGGCGCCGGGCCGACCTGGCCGCCACCGTCCTGACAGGAGTGCTGTTCGCGCTCGTGAAAACGACGGAGACGGGCGCTGAGGCCGCCTCCCAAGTCTGGACCCTTGTGGCGGGCCCTTCGCGCGTCCTGGCCGATCCCACGGACCTTCTCGCCCTGCCGGCGCTCGCCCTGGCCTGGTGGGTACGCCGGCGCAGCCTCTCCGAGCGCTCCTCCCCGCGTTGGCGGGTCATCGTGACGATGCCGCTGGCCGTCCTGGCGGTCACCGCCACCTCCGCCGCTCCTGGCCCGCCCACGGCCGGCGCGGTCGAGGTGAAGGACGATCGGATCATGGTGTACGCCGACGACTTCACCATCTGGGAGTCCGGGGACCACGGGGCCACCTGGTCGTCGAGCAGCGTGCCCTTCGACGACATCCCTCCGGGCATCCGCAAGCAGCTCCAGAAGGTCAAGCAGCCGCAGGGCGCCGCGTGTGCGCACTACCAGGCGACGCGCTGCTACCGCGTGGTGCCCGGCCAGATGGCCGTGGAACAGTCCGACGACGGCGGCAAGAGCTGGAACCCCTCGTGGTCCCTGTCCGATCGCGACGAGCGCGAGCGCCTCGTCAGGCGGTACGACGACCAGTCGCGGCTGCAGTCGATGGGCCTCGCCGTACAGGCCTGGCGCGGCGGGCACGTCGTGGTCGTCGCGAACGGCCTGGACGGCATCGTGGTGCGGGACCAGTCGGGCACCTGGCGGCGGCTCGGCTGGCCGGGCCAGGAGGCGGAGAGCCCCGCGATGGATCTCTTTCCCGAGATCAACCTGGCGATCTTCCTGGCGGGGTGCTTGTTGTTCGGCGCCGCCGGGGCCGGGCTGCGCCGGTACCACCGCCTCTACCTGAGCTTCGCGGCGGCCGCCTGCCTGAGTTACCTGGCCGTGGCGAACTCCCAGCACCTCACCGGATTTGCCGACCTCGACGCCTTGGTGCGGCTCCTCGGGGTGATCACGATCCCGGTGGGCTTCGTGGTGTGCGTCGCGCTGCTCATCACCGGACGGGCGCGGCCCGCGCCCGTGGCGGTCGGGGTGCTGGGGGCACCGCTGGTCTACCTGAGCGTTTACCTGCCCTTCCACGGGTGGGCCGCGGGCACGCCCGGGCCCTACTGGGTGGCCGTCGCGCTCGCCGTCGTGCTGACCGGCCTGGTGCTGCTGGCCGCCCTCGCCCTCATCAGGAAGGACGCCCGCCAGGCGAGCTCGCCGGCGGGCGGTCCTGCTTGGCCCGTGTGACCTGCTTGGCCCGTGTGACCTACTTGGCCCGTGTGACCTACTTGGCCCGTGTGACCTACTTGGCAGGCGCGAGGACGTCGAGGCCCACGTACGGCCGCAGCGCCTCGGGAACCACCACGGAGCCGTCGGCCTGCTGGTGGTTCTCGAGGATCGCCACGATCCAGCGGGTCGTGGCGAGCGTGCCGTTGAGCGTGGCCAGGTGGCGCGGCTTGCCCTCCTTGTCGCGGAAGCGGGCGCCGAGCCTGCGGGCCTGGAACTCGGTGCAGTTGGAGGTCGAGGTCAGCTCCCGGTAGCGGCCCTGGGTGGGGATCCAGGCCTCGCAGTCGAACTTGCGGGCGGCCGACATGCCGAGGTCGCCCGCCGCCGTGTCGATGATCCGGTAAGGAACCTCGATCTTCGCCAGCATCTCCTTCTCCCAGGCGAGCAGGCGCTGGTGTTCCTCGTGGGCGTCCTCGGGGCGTACGTACGAGAACATCTCGACCTTGTCGAACTGGTGGACCCGGATGATGCCCCTGGTGTCCTTGCCGTACGAGCCCGCCTCGCGGCGGAAGCACGACGACCAGCCCGCGTACCGCAGCGGCAGCTCGCCGGCGTCGAGGATCTCCTGGGCGTGGTAGCCGGCCAGCGAGACCTCCGAGGTGCCGACCAGGTAGAGGTCGTCCTCCGGCAGCCGGTAGATCTCCTTGTCGTGGGCCACGTGGAAGCCGGTGCCCTGCATGGTCTCCGGCTTGACGAGCACCGGGGTGATCATCGGCGTGAACCCGGCCTCGATCGCCTGCTGCATGGCCATGTTGAGCAGGCCCAGCTGCAGACGCGCGCCCACACCCTTGAGGAAGAAGAACCGCGAGCCGGACACCTTGGCGCCCCGCTCCATGTCGATGGCGCCGAGCGCCTCGCCCAGCTCCAGGTGGTCCTTGGGCTCGAAGTCGAACTTCCGCGGCTCGCCGTGGGTCTCCAGCACCACGTAGTCGTCCTCGCCGCCGGCCGGCGCACCCTCCTCGACGATGTTGGGCACCGCCTGGATGAGCTCGTCGAGCTCGGCCCCGAGCTTCTCCGCCTCCGCCTCGGCCGCCTTGACCTGGCTCGCGAGGTCCTTGGCACGCTGGAGCAGCGCCGCCTTCTCCTCGCCCTGCGCCTTGGAGACCGACTTGCCCATGCTCTTCTGCTCGGCGCGCAGAGACTCGAACGAGGTCAGCGCGGATCGGCGGCGCTCGTCGAGGTCGAGCAGCGTGTCGACGACGGAGTCGTCCTCACCGCGGGCACGCTGCGACGCCCGTAGCCGGTCGGGATCCTCACGAAGGGTACGCAGGTCAATCACAAGGAAAGGCTACCGGCGCCCGGCGACCGTCCGCCCCCGGATTACGGCGCTAACGGGTTACGCGTGCCCCGGGACCAGCCAAAGGATCACCTCAGGACCGCCACGCCGCACGCGCCCACACCGCACCCAACCCGGAACGCCCCGCGTCAGGCCTGGACCTCACAGCGTCCGCTCTCCCTGGCCGCCTCAGCCCGAGAGCCGGAGGACCCTCGCGCAGGCGACGGTCACACCTGACCGGCGCGGATGCGGGCGAGCCACTCGCCCGCCTCCGAGAAATCGGCGTCGGCCGTGCCCCGCTTGATCTGCGGCGCGATGCCGTCGGCCCGTGGGTAGCTGCCCAGGAACCGCACCTCGCCGCAGATGCGGTGCAGCCCGGAGATGGCCTCGCCGACCCGGGCGTCGGCCACGTGCCCCTCGAAGTCGAAGTGGAAGAAGTAACGCCCGATGCCGTCACCGGTGGGCCGCGACTCGATGCGCGTCAGGTTGACCCCGCGTACGGAGAACTCGGTCAGCATCTCCAGCAGCGCGCCCGGGTGGTCGTCGGCGAGGAAAACGACGAGCGTGGTGCGGTCGGAGCCGGTCGGCTCCGGCAGCGGCCCCGGACGGCTCACCCTGATGAACCTGGTCACGGTGTCCGACCTGTCACCGATGTCGGTGGCCAGCTCCACCAGCCCGTAGTGCTCGCCGGCGATGCGGGCGGCGATGGCGGCGTCGTACGGGGAACCCGGCAACGACACCTCCTGCGCCGCGGCCGCCGTCGAGGGCGCGGCCACCACGACCGCGTCGGGCAGCTCACGGGCGATGAAGGCGCGGCACTGGGTGATGGCCGCCGGATGCGTGTAGACCCGCTTGATGTGCGGGATCTCGGTGTCGGGCCGGGCCAGCAGCGAGAACTGCACGGGCAGCAGCAGCTCGGCCGTGATCATCAACGGCTCGCCCCAGGCGAACTCGTCGAGCGTCGTGGTGATCGCGCCCTCGATCGAGTTTTCCAGCGGGACCACGGCCCCGTCGGCCTCTCCCGTGCGGGCGGCGTTGAGCGCGGCACTGACCGTGGCGCAGGGGAGCCGCTCGGCGGTGGGGTCCAGGAGCCTCAGGGCCTCTTCGGTGAAGGTCCCTTCCGGTCCGAGATAGGCGAGTCTGGGCATGCGTCTAGAGTATCCGCAGGTCGACACGGCGCGCGCGACCTTTCGCCCACGGCCGCAACGCCACCCGTCCCGCCACCCGTCCCGCCAGCGGGCACGCACCCCGGCCGCAACCGTCAGCCGGCCGCCACCCTCACCTGAACCAGCCGGCCGGCCAAGGCCGTCAGAGCGGTCCTGTTGCCCGGGACGGGACCAACGGCCCTAGCCCCAGCCGGGCCGCGCGCACCGCTTCTTCCTCCTCCGGCGACAGCGGCTGCTGCCCCTTGCCGGCCACCACCGGCCGCACGTATGTACGGGTCTCGCTCCGCCCGTTGATCGAGGTCAGAACGATCCCGTCACCCAGCCCATTGATCATCGCGACCGAGAACGACAACCGCCCCGTCATCTCGGAGAGCGCGTCGTACCGGCAGACGGCCACGTCCCTGATGGCCTTGAGATCGCCCCTGCCCTCGCTGGTCTGTCTCGCCAGCATCCGCTGGCACTCCTCCACGACGGCTCTGGCCTGCCGGAGCGCCAGATAACCGATCATTACGCCACTGACCCCGGCGACGACGCCCACGACGACCCATGTGGTAACGAGCACGACACAGAGGGTAATGCCTGGGTCAAGCGATCTCCCGTCGTTTCGGCAACCAGGACACCAACATCCACACCAGAGCCAAGGCCCCAAGGCCGAACCCGTTCTGGACGATCTTCCCCAGCACCAGACTGACCCCGGGTATGTCCGCGGCCTTGAGCGAAACGCCCCACCACGGGATCGGGACCACGTAGTACAACCACACCCCCGCCGCCACCCGCAGCCTGACCGGATCCCGCCCGTCGCCGACGATCGCCCCGAGCACCACGACCACCCAGGCCAGGTGGTGGATCCAGGCGACAGGCGAGAGCAGCACGGCCATCAGCCCGACCAGCGCGACCGCCGTGAGCGGGTCACCCGCCCGGTACGCGTCGCGCGCGCCACGGAAGCCGTACCAGCCCACCGCCGCCACGATCGCGAGCCACAACACCGACGTCAGCGCCTCAGGCATGTAGAGGCGAATGAGCATGCCGCGGATCGACTGGTTGGTGGTGGCCGCGTTCGAGCCGAGGCGTTCGGGATCGAGCAGCGCCGAGAACCAGAAGTCGCCCGCGTCCTGCGGAATCACCGCGAACGGCAACAACGTGAGCACCGCCGCCGCGAACGACGCCATGAAGAACGTCCGCCACTGCCTCGTGATCAGCAGGTAGATCAGGAAGACGCCGGGGGTCAGCTTCACCGCCGTGGCCAGCCCGATCAGGAACCCCCGAGGCCACCACGGCCGCCTCGCCATGCAGTCGGCCAGGCACAGCGCCACGAGCATGATGTCCACCTGCCCGAACCGCACCTGGTCCCTGATCGGCATCAGGTATGTGCAGGCCACCATGAGCAACGCGAGCGCCCACGGCACGTACTTCCGCACCGCCGGCCCGCTCAACGCCTCCCTGAACGAAAGCCACACCGTCACGGCCAGCGCCACGAATATCCCGGCCGTCCACACCCACTGAGCCGTCACCCAGGACATCTTCGCCAGCACCACGGCCAGCATCGCGGCGATGGGCGGGTACGTGAACGGCAGCAGCTGCGGCGCGGGCGTGAAGTAGCCGTACACCGATCGCCCGTCGAGGAGCATCTGCCCCCCGGTGCGGTAAACGTCCAGGTCGACCAGGCGCTGATCGTCCGGGTTCGTCAGCCAGGTGTACACCAACGGCGCCACGGCCGCCGTGACGACGAGCGCCGCGACCACCCACGCCCACCACTGCCGCCGGATCACCCGCACCTCGCCACTTGTCACGATGTGGCACGTTACCCGGCGACCGGGGTTTGCGCGTCGGTGAGCATAGGCTCTGACATCAGGCCTACACTCCCGCTCAGTCTTGAGGAACGGTTCCGTCCATGCCGAACGACGCCATGCCAAACCCGACCAACGGCTGGTACGGGGCACGCCACGTCAGGCGTGCGCTGGTGGGTCGCGTGCTGTACGTGGCACTCCTGCTCGGCATGGCCATCGCAGGATCCCTTGTCCCGGCGACCGCGGCCACGGCCACGGCACAAGAGACAGCCGCCACCGCAGCGCGGGGCGGATCTGCGGCCAAGGGGCGCGTGGCCCTCATCGGCGTGCCCGGGCTCGAGTGGAGCGATCTCGACCGGGCACGGACCCCCAACCTGTGGCGCCTGGTCAGCCAGGGCGCCTCAGCCTCGCTTTCGACCCGCGCCGTGCCGCCCCCGGACCGTGGCATCACCTGCCCCATCGCCGGCTGGCTGACGGTCTCCGCGGGCCAGCGGGCCGGCACCGCGGGCACAGGCTGCCCCGTGCCCGCCGAACCCCAGCCGACGGCCACGGGCGCGAGCGTCCCCAACTGGTCGGCGTTGACCGCTTATCAGGCCGAAACCGGCTACGACGCGCGGCTCGGGACCCTGGGGCAATTGGTGACGGACGGGGGTGGCAAGGTCGCCGCCATCGGGCCGGGCGCCGCGATCGCCGGGGCCGACAAATCTGGAAATGTCGCCAAATACGCCCCCACGCTCGAGGCTCTGGGCGACCCTGCCCCGTACAAGCTGATCGTTCTCGAAGCCGGCGAGCTCGCGGACGCCTGGACCCGCCAGCCCCTCGACGAGTACGGCGTCCCGGCACCGCTGCCCGCGGCGGCGCGCCAGGCCGCCGTCGCGCGCGTGGACCAGCAGATCGGCGCCCTGGCGGGCCGGCTGCAGCCCGGCACGACGATCCTGGTGGCCGGCATCTCCGACGTGACCCCGAACGCGCACCTGCACGTGGCGATCGCCACCGGCCCGTCCCCGAGCGGCGAACCGTACCCGCACGGCCATCTCACCGCCACCTCCACCCGCCAGGACGCCCTGGTCACGATCACCGACCTCACCGCCACCACCATCCAGCTCCTGGGCCTGACCGCCCCGCGCGAGGTGGTCGGCCGCCCCTGGCAGCCGGGTGGTCCCGCGCCCGCCACCCCGGCGGGCACGGTGGCGGAGCTGGCGGACGGTGACCTGGCCAGTCAGGTTCTCCGCGAGGTCCGCGGCCCGTTCTTCACTGTCCTGGTGACGGTCCAGCTCCTCTTCTACGCCTGGGCCGCCCTCGCCCTCCGCCGCCGCCGCCCCGACCATCCACCGCTCGCCACCCGCGCCACCTCGAACGCCTCCACCGGCACCGGTCACTCCGACACCGGCACCTCGGCCACCGCGACATCCGGCAGCTCCACCTCAGTCACGGGCACCTCGACCTCCGGCACAGGCAGCTCCGCCTCAGACACAGGCAGCTCGACCTCAGCCACAGCCAGCTCCGCCTCAGACACAGGTGACTCCACCTCAGACACGGGCATCTCGACCTCCGGTGCCACAGACCCGCTCGCGAGCGCCTCCAAGCTTCTCCGCGCCGTCCAAGTCGTCGCAGTCGTCAGCGGGGCCATTGCCGTCTCCACGTTCCTGGCGCAGTTGGTGCCCTGGTGGGCGCTGCCGGTGCCGATGCTTTCCGTCATCGTGACGATCCTCGCGATCGCCGGGCTGATCACCGCCGTCGCCTTCGCCGGTCCCTGGCGGGCTCACGTGCTCGGCCCGCTGACCGCCGTAGCGGCGACCACCTCCCTCGCCCTCCTCATCGACGTCATGACCGGCTCCAAACTGCAGGTGAACGCCGTGACCGGCTACGAGCCCGTGACCGGCGGCCGGTTCTACGGCTTCAGCAACATCGCCTTCGCCGTCTACGCCACGGGAACCGTCCTCGGGCTGGCCGGGGTGGCGCAGTGGTTGCTGAGCAGGGGGGTGTCCAGGTTCGTGGTGGTGGCGGCGTGCACGTTGTACGGGGGCTTCGCGGTGTTCGCGGACGGCTGGCCGTCGTGGGGTGCGGACTTCGGCGGGGTGCCGGCGTTCGTGGTCGGATTGGCCGTCTTCCTCATCCTGCTCTCGGGCCGGCGGGTGTCCGTGCTGCGTCTCCTGCTGGTCGGCCTGGCGGGAGGCGTGCTGGTCGGCGCTCTGTCCGTGGTCGACTGGCTGCGGCCCGAGGCCCAGCGGACCCATCTGGGGACGTTCGTGCAGCAGGTCATCGATGGTCAGGCGTTGACCGTCGTCGGACGCAAGTTCAGCGCCATGATCGGTGTAACGGTCGGCAACTGGTCACTGACTCTCCTCTCGGTGGTCGCGCTGGCGTTCCTGTTCCTGATCCTTGCCCGGCCCTCACGCTGGGGCGCGCCGGCGCTCGGCCAGGCGTACGCGCTGGCCCCGGCGCTCAGAGCAGGCCTGTTGGGCGCCTTGACGTGCGCCTTCGTCGGCTTCCTGATGAACGACTCGGGCATCGCCATCCCGGCTATGGCGCTAACAGTGGCGGTCCCGCTGACGCTGGCCGCCTGTGTGCGCGCCCTGCAGCTCGCCACGCCCACACCGCCAGGGCCACGGTCAGAGCGAGCAGCACCCACCCGATCTGAGGCCGGACCACCGTCCTGAGCCACTCCAGGTCGGCGGGCTGTCCCTCGACCCGGGCAGGCAGGTAGGCGAGGGACAGGGCCAGCAGGTGAACGACCATGAACCCGTCCACCGCCGACGCCGCCACGAGCGCCAACATCCCGAACGCCAGCCCGTCGTACCAGGGGAGGATGTACGGCGTGGCGAAGAGGTACGCCACCACCAGCCCCGCCGCCACGACCGGCGCCTCCAGCCCGCCGGCCCCATGTCCGCTGTGCGGCCCGCCGACCCCATGTCCGCTGTGCGGCCCGCCATCTCCGCCTGGCCGGCCGCCCCCGGCAGCGCCACCAGACCCGGGCATGCCTTGGAGAGCGCTCGCCCAGCCTGTGCGGGAGGCCCAGCGGAGTAGGAACCAGGCGACGAGCGCCAGCACCAGCAGTGAGCCCACCTGGATCTCGCCCCGATACGCGCTACCGGTCCCCACGATCGACTGGAGCCAGCCCTGGACGAGCTTCCAGTACGAGGCATGCGAGATCGACTTGCTGGTGCGCGTCACCGGCGTGATCGCCTCCGCGCCGACGATGGCGTACCCGATCGCCACCAGCGCCAGAGCGCAGGCGGCCATGAGGGCCAGCCGGACCGGGCGGCGGCGCAGCTCCCAGGCAGGGCCGAGGGCTACCAGACCGGCATTGAGCTTGATCGCCACCCCCAGCCCGAGAAGGGCGCCCGAGCCCACGGGGCGGCTCCTGGCCAGGAGCGCCGCGACCATGCAGGCGATGGCCAGAGTGTCCACGTGCATGCCCGCGACCAGGTGATAGAGCAGAAGCGGGTTGGCCGTCCACAGCAGGGCCGCCCGCAGCCGCCTGTCCGGGTCGTCCCTGGTGAAACGGTCTATGAGGAGGCCGGTCGCGATGAAGGCCGCGGCGTTGAACAGCGCCAGAACGAAGATCGTCAGCCGGAGCGAGTCACCGCCGACCCAGCTCGCGGCCGCCTGCAGAGCCGTCGCCACCGGGCCGTACACGCTCGGCTCCTCACGCCACGGCTCCTCGACCGCGTCGGCGACAGGGTCACCCGGCAGGTCGGTGGCGCCATGGGTGTACGGGCTGAGGCCCAGTGCCACCATGCGGCCGTACGCGGCGTAGTTGAGGTGGTCGGCGGAGCCCGAGGGAGGCAGGAACGCGAGGATCCCGGCGGCGAGGGAGCCCATGAGCACCAGGAGGCGGGCGTTCGGCAGGCCACCGAGCCCTCCGGCCCGCCACCTCGCCATTGCGCGGGCTTCTTGGCCTGGCGCGGCTTGAGCGCGTTTCTCGGCGGAGCCGGATCCGACCGGAACCGGGACTCTCGCGTCGGCCGTGGGTGCGGTGCGGAGCGCGAACAGGGCGGCCAGGAGGCCGAGCCCGCCGAGGGCGAGCGCGACGGCGGCGAGGGCGATCGTCAGGTGCGGCGCGGGATCGACGTCGAGAGAGTACGGCGGTTGCCAGGACGGGCCGCCCAATGCGGGCACCATGGGTGACGGGCCGAGGAGGCTGATGGTGATCGTCAGCAGGATGGAGGCGCCGATCGCCCCCATGCCCGCCCCCGCCAGCCGGATTCGTGCCTTGTCGTGCCGCGTCTCCGAAGTCACCCGCAAATTCCAGCACACCGGCCGACCGCCTTCGGCCGGATGTGGGCTCCCTGTGGATGACCAGCCGACAACAGGCCGGCTCAAGGGAGCAAGGACCGCGGCCCGGCGAACGGGACTCCAGGAAACGCCAGGCGCGCCTCAGCCAAGAGTCCGCTCGGGCCGCGTACGGCCCTCTTTGGAGAAACTCGGCACCGCGTTCCGGGCCGGCAGCGTACTCGAACAGTCTGGCGCAGGGAGATGGTCAGCGTTTGGGGCGAAGTTTGTGGAGGTTTTGGGTGACCAGCGGGTCGCGGATCGCCAGGGCGCGGGTCACGTCACGGAGTTGGATCGCACGGTGGAGCTGCGCCCGCCAATCCGTCCCCGTGGCCCGATGCGCCATGTCCACCTCGACCTCCGTCACCCGATACCCCTTGCGCACCAGGTCGATCGTCAGCGCGGTCTCTACGCCGAACCCGTGCGCCAGCGGCCGGGCCGCCTCGAAGGCGGCTCTGGTCAGGCAGCGCTGACCGTTGAGCGGCTGAGTGAGCTCCAGGCCGGTGGCCCGGCGGATGCCCTCCCTGGACAGGCGTACGACTAAGCCGTGGCCGCCGAGCTTCACCCTGGTGGCGAACACGGCGATGGTCATGTCGGCCTGACCCGCGCGTACCGGCTCGATCAGCGGAGCCGCGGCGCCCGCCGTCTCGCCCAGGTCCGCGTCGAGGAAGAGCAGGTGATGGGCGGCGTCCTCGTCCAGGAGACGTACGGCCTCCGCTCCGGTCTCCATCGCTGCGGCCTTGCCCCTGTTGCGGCTGTGCCGCACCACCCGGGCTCCCGCCGCGCGCGCCACTCTGCCGGTCTGGTCCCGCGAGCCGTCGTCCACGACCACGACGAGGTCCACGCCGGGCAGGGCCGCGGCGGCCTTGACGGTGGCCGCGATGCGGTCGGCTTCGTTGGCGGCCGGGATGATCACCGCGGTGTCACCGGTCACTGGGCGTCACCCTCCATGGACAGGACAGCATCGCCCTCCACGGTAGTCGTCCCGGGGAGAGGACATCGCCAGAACGGGACGTCGCCCCAGCCGTACGTGGAGCGGGCGCGGCGTCGCGCCGCGCGACCACCGCCCCCGCACACGCGTACGGCTCCCGTCATGATCCCTCGGTGATGAGGATCTCCTGTGGCACCTCATCATGCACGGTGAACACCGAGTCAAGCCCGGTGACCTGCAGGATCTTGCGTACGGCGGGACGCGGCGCGGCGACCTCCAAGGTCCCGCCCTGTTCCTTCATCCGTTTGAGCGCCGAAAGCAGCACGTTCATCCCCGTGGAGTCGCAAAAATCCACGGCGGACATGTCGATGACCACCCGGCTGGGCCCCTCCTGCAGCAGCCGAGTGAACTCGGACTGCAGGTGAGGCGCCGTATAGAGGTCGATTTCCCCGGTGACCGCGACGACCGCGCACCCGGCATGTGATCGAGTCGAGACCTTGAGCTCCACATGGGCAGGCTAGCGGCGCGAAGCCTTCCGGTCACGTTGTCACGCCGAGAGGACGACCACAGGTTTTTGTCGTCCGTTTGGGCTCCATGGAAACGGAGAGTACGCGAAGCTTGACAGTGTGACACCGAATCAGCCGACGGCACGTCGAGGAGGAGGGACGGACCCCGTATCGATGAAGGCCGACAATCCCGAAGATCTTCAGCGTCAGGGGCTCCGAGAACGCCTGGAGTCCATCCTCATCCGTACAGAGAAGGCCACTTCGTGGCATGACGAAGCAGGACGACTCCGTGGCCTGGTGAACCACGAGGGCTACGTCCCCATCCGGACCCGGCTGGCGACCGAGGACCTGGAGTTCCTCGCGGGCGCCCGTAGCGATCTGCTGAGGTTCTCCGAACTGGGGCTGAGGCTGCTCGATCTGCACCAGCCGAGGGACGCGGGGGGCATCACCAGCGACGCCGCGCACCCGATCCTCCGGTGCCGGAGTTGCATGTGGCGCTGGCCATGCCCGACATTTCGGGCAATGTTGGAGTCGTTCGGCACGCCGCCGGACCCGGATGACACAAGTGCCGGCACGGCGGCCGCGAACGGCGCCGGGCCGCGGGAGACGATCAGCTGACCAGGGGAAGCCGGATCTCGAACCGGCATCCCGGCCCATCGTTGACCACCCCGATCACCCCGTCGTGCGCCTCCACGATGCCCTGCGCGATGGCCAGCCCGAGCCCCGCGCCGCCGTCAGGGGTAGGAGTCCGCGCCGCCTCCCCGCGGAAGGCCACCTCGAACACCCGAGACAGATCGTCGTCGGGAATGCCCCCGCAACAGTCCGTCACGGACAAGCACGCCATCCCCTTGTCCACCCCGGCCCGCAACACCACGGTCCGGTCCGACGGCGTGTGCCGGATGGCGTTGACCACAAGGTTGCCGAGCGCCCGGCCGAGCGCCCCGGCGTCGGCCTCCACCGGCACGGCCTCCGCCGCCTCGGCCGTGAGCACCACGCCTTTGGCCCTGGCGAGCGGCTCGGCGCCCGCCAGCGTGTCGGCGACGAGGTCGGCCAGCCCGATCCGGGCCCTGGACAACCGCAGGGCCCCGGCGTGGATGCGCGACAGTTCGAACAGGTCGTCCACCATGGCGGAGAGCCGCTCCACCTCCAGCTTGATCTGGCCGTGGTAACGGGCCACGGTCTCGGGATCCGACACCACCCCGTCCTCCAGCGCCTCCGCCATGGCGCGCATGCCGGCCAGCGGGGTCCGCAGGTCGTGACTCACCCAGGCGACGAGCTCGCGCCGGGCCTCTTCCAGTGCCCGCTCCCGCGCGTACGCCTCCTCCAGCGTGTTCGCGATCGTCTGCAGCTCGGCGGGCAACCCCTGCGGGGCCGCGAAGGGCAGGTGACGTACGGCGTCCACGAGCCGCCTGCTCTCCCGCACCACCCGCTTGGCCAGCACGAACGCGACCCCCAGCCCCACCAGCCCGCCGACGGCCACCACGCTCAGCACGAAGTCCTTGACCGGCCCCTCGATGATCATCTTCATGATGATCGCCACGACGCCGCCCAGCGTCGCGGCCACGGCGACCACCACGACCACGGCCAGCATCACGCCGATGGACTTGGTACGCAGCCGCCCCATCACCCAGAGGCCGGCGAGCGCGACCAGCAGCCCGAGCCCCGCGGCCACGGCGACGACCATCCAGAGCTCCCCGCGCATCAGGGGCTGCCCTCCAAAGGCTCGTACCGGTACCCGACTCCCCACACCGTGACGATCCTGCGCGGCTCGGTCGGATCCGGCTCGATCTTCTCCCGCAACCGCCGTACGTGCACGGTCACCGTGGACGAGTCTCCGAACGACCACCCCCACACCTGGTTCAGCAGCGCCGAGCGGCTGAAGGCCTGGCGCGGGTTACGCATGAGGTACGCCAGCAGGTCGAACTCCCGGGCCGTCAGCATGACCTCGTCCCCGCCCAGCCGTACCTCATGGGCTCCCACGTCCACCAGGAGGTCACCGTCACGCAGCACCCCGGTCCCGCCGGTCACGGAGGCGCCCCTGGCCCGCCGCAGCACCGACTGCACACGCAGGGCCAGCTCGCGCGGGCTGAACGGCTTGGTCACGTAGTCGTCGGCCCCGGTCTCCAGACCGACGACGCGGTCGATCTCCTCGCCGAGCGCGGTCAGCATGATCACCGGCACCGGCCAGCGTTCCCTGAGCTTCCTGCACACCTGCAGCCCGTCGATCTTGGGCAGCATGAGATCGAGCACCATGAGGTCCGGCGGGTGCGCCAGCGCCCTGCGCAGCGCCTCCGCGCCGTCGCCCACGCACTCGACCTCGTGCCCGTCGCGCTCCAAATAGCGGGCGACGACCTCGGAGACGGTCGGGTCGTCATCGACCACCAGGATGCGCGTGTTCACGCTTTCACGGTACGGCCGGGCCCCGCGGAAGTGGCACGGACGTCATCGGTTCGTAAGCCTCGCGGATCATGGCCAGAGGACGTACGGTGGCTGCATGGGTAGAGTCGTGATGCTTGTCATAGGGACCTTGCTGGGTCTCTTCGTGGTGTTCAACTTCCTGCTGCCGATGCTGGCATTCCTGTTCAAGATCGCGCTGATCATCGGTGTGGTCGGTCTGGTCGCCTTCATCGCGGTCACCGTCATCGGCAAGTCCTCCCGGTCACATTGACGCTTTTCCTGCTTGATCCGTGGCTGGTCGGGATCACCATGGTGGCGATCCTGCTGCTGGCCACGTGGGCGGCCATGCTGCCGCCCGTCCTCAGCGGGGAGCCGCCGAGCTTTCCGCTGACTTACGCGCGCCGTACGGCCTTCCAGCGCCAGCGCGACCCGGACGCGGCCGGACGTCCGCGACCGCGAGCCCCTTAGGTATGCCCCGCTTCCACACGCAAGCGGGGCTCGCCCGTACGTGAGCCCTGATTCACTTCTCCTTGATTGAAGGGCTCATGATCGATTCTCTTGTCACGTTCGTCATCGGCATGTCCGGGGGCAACGCCGCGCTCGCCATCGTGCTGTTCACGGTGGCGGTCCGGTTCGCGCTGCTGCCGCTCAACGTCCGGCAGGCCCGTACGGTGAAGATCCGCGAGCGCCTGGCTCCCAAGCTTCGCGAGCTGCAGAAACGCTACGCGCGTAAGCCTGAGCGGCTGGTCGAGGAGACGCGGGCGCTCTACGCGAAGGAAGGCAGTTCGCCGTTCGCCGGGTTCCTGCCGATGCTGGCGCAGCTGCCGTTCATGTGGCTGATGTACCGGGTGGCCACGCATCCTACGGCGCTGGCCGGTCATGACCTTTTCGGCGCACCGCTGGGGCATCAGGTGGCCGGCTTGGTGGCCAATTACGGTCTGGCCAGTGCCCCAGTTTTGGTCTTTTTTCTGGTCATCGCACTGGTCACAGCGGTGGCATGGCTGTCGGCACGGCAGATCAAGGTTCCCGAGGAGCAGCCTGAGGTGATGAGAAGGATCATGCGACTGCTGCCGTACGGCTCCGTGCTGGCGGCGCTCGTGCTTCCGCTGGCGGCCGGGCTTTACCTGCTGGTGTCCACGGCATGGGCGACGGGCGAGCGCGCCGTGCTGGCTAGCCGGCCTCTTTGAGCGCCGCGACCTGCCCGTTCAGCGATCCTTTCGGGGCGGGCAGGATGGCCCACACCGTCGTGGTGTCCCCGTCGTGACGTACCCCCCAGCTCTCCGCCACGTACTCCACGATGCCGAGCCCCCGGCCCCCCAGCGAGGACAGGGTCGGGCGGCCGGCCCGCGGCTCGGTCGCCGCGCCCCCGTCGCTGACCGCCACCTCGATGTGATCGTCACTGCGCAGCCAGGCGACTCTCACCATGCCCGACGGCAGCGGATGCGCATGCCGCAGCGCGTTGCTCAGCAACTCGCTCACCACCAGCACCGCATCGTCGATCGCCGTGGAAAAGACCCCATTTTCCTGCAGGTCAGTGCTCAGACGCTGGCGGGCGACGGCGACGCTGGACGGCGCGTACGGCAGCAGCACCACGCTTGACACACCCACCTCCCCGCTCCCTGTGCCCCCCGCGGGAACACTACCCCGGTACGACCGAAATGCCCCGTTACTCGATCCCAGAAACCGCATCTCGATCACAGCTTGTACACATTGGACGATAGGTCAGCTCAACCGTGACCACCTCGTTACCGCACCGGTGTGTCGGATCCGATAGGGGAAGCGCATCGCAGAACGAGCCGCATCCTGGTGCCACCTCCAGGTCTCGGATGAGCGCTCACATCGCCTTCCTGTGCTCTGGCGAGGCTGCGGACGATGTAGAGACCGAGCCCTACTCCACCAAACCTTCTCCGGTCGCCGCTGTCCACTTGCACGAATCTCTCAAAGATCCGCTCGCGGTCCGGCGGGGCGATGCCGACGCCCTCGTCGTCGACCACCACGACCACGTTGTCGTCCTCCTGCCAGGCCTCGACGCTGATCAGCCCGCCCTTCGGCGAGTACTTGAACGCGTTCTCCAGCAGCTGTCCCAGCACGATGTCCGTGGCGAGCGCGTCGCCGAGCACCTGCGGCAGCTTGTCGGGAAGCACGACCTCCACCCGATGCTTGTCCGACAACGAGGGCAGCCCCAGCGTGGCCGCGTGAATGCGGTCGGCCAGGTCGAACGTCTCGATCCGCACCTTGAGCTCGTCCGCGCCCGCCCTGGCGCCCAGCAGCAGGTGGTCCATGAGCTGCCCCAGCGACCTGGCCCGCTCGGCGATCGTGTGCACGGCCGAGCGCCGCTCGGGATCGCTCATCTTGTCCCAGCGCGAGTCCAGCGTGCTCGCGAACCCCCGCACGATCGTGATCGGCGTCCGCAGCTCATGACTGGTCGTTGCCAGGAACAGATCCTTGGCCTCCTCCAGCTCCTTGGCCGCGGTCACGTCGCGGAAGTCGACGACGACCTCGCCGGTCTCCTCGACCCGGGCGCTCACCACGTCCAGCCACCGTCCACTCCCCATCTGGTAGGTGAGCTTCTCCCCCGCCTCGGGCAACGGGAACGGCGGCGGCCCACCGATGACGGCGTCGGCGGGGAACGCGGTGATCTCTGCGGCGGCCGGGTTCCATCGCACGACGCGCCCGGCCTCGTCGACCACGGCGATCCCGTCGGCACTGGCGTCGAAGACGGCCTGTTCGTGCGCCCGCTGGCGGACCGCCTCCTGGTAGGCGACCGCGTTGCCGACGGCGATGCCCGCGTGTCCGGCCAGCAACTCCAGCAGCTCGAGTTCGAGATGCCCCGGCGTGCGCCGGGAGAACAGCGCGTAGAGCGCGCCATACGGCCGCCCGCCGACGGCGGCCAGGCCGAGCGCGATCGTGTGCAGCCCCTTCAACCGCGCCCACACCAGCTCGTCGAGCTCGTTCGACTGCAACAGGACGGTCTTGCCGGTTCGTAAGAGCCGGTCCACGAGGCTCGTGCGCAAGTCGGTGGTGGTCCCTCTGATCGACTCCGGCAGCTGGTACGTGCTCACCAGCCGCAGCCGCTCCCCCTCGATCAGCACGAACCCACCCGCGTCCGCCCCGGTCAGCTCGGTGAGACTGGCCGAGATCCGGTCCAGCACGGCCGACAGCTCCAGCTCGGAGTTGATGTCGCCGACCACGTCGGTCAGCCTGCGCACGAGCCTGGCGCGGCGCGCCATCCGGTTCTTGGCGACCTCGTCGGCCCTGGCCAAGTGGTGCACGCACACGTACCCGGCCACGGCGCTGCCCAGCCGCAACGCGCTGATGTCGACCCGCACGTCGACCACGCTGCCATCGCTGTGCAGGCGTTTGGTGCGCAGGGACACCTGACCGCCGGTACGCACGCGTTCGAGCACGGCGTTGAGCTCGGCGGTCAGCTCCGCGGGCACGATCGGCGCCCTGCGGCCGAGCATCTCCTTGGCCGTCCACCCGAAGAGCCGCTCGGCGGCGTCGTTCCAGACCAGCACGCTCTGGTCCCTGTCGAGCGCCACGACGGCGTTGGGCGAGCTGGCGAGCACCGCGCGGGCTATCTCATCGTCACTACCGGCCCATTGGTCCCCCACACCTCCATAGTGCCCGTGGCGAGGTGGGTGCGTCGGGCGATCCGTCCGATACGCTGCGGTCACGGCGATTTCTCTGTCGCGGGGAAGGGTGGGGGCATGGCGAGCGGCGATCTGGATGCCCTGCTGCGTGTGACCTCTCCCACCTATCGGGGCGAGACGCCGCCGGACATCGCCTTCGGCAAATATGACGGCGCGCTGGGCCAGTTGGTGCTCGCCGTGACCGGCAAGGGCATCGCCGCCTGCTCCTTCGAGCCGGAGAACGACGTCTTCGAGCTGGTCACCAGGCATGTGGGCAGGTTCATCGGCCCGGACCCGCGCCGGCTCGACCCGGTGCGCAGGGAGTTGGACGCCTACTTCTCCAGCCGCCTGCGCGCCTTCGCCACGCCGGTCGACCTGGCGCTGGCCACGCCCTTCGCGCGTACGGTGCTGCAGAAGACCATGGCGGTGCCGTACGGCACGACCACGACGCTGGAGGCGATCGGCGTGAGCATCGGCAGGCCGCGCGCGTTGCGGGCGATCGGCAACGCGCTGGCCTCCAACCCCGTCTGCGTGATCGTGCCGTGCCACCGGGTGGTGCGTGAGGACGGCACGATCGGCGACTACGCGGGCGGCCCGGCCGCCAAGCAGCACCTGCTCAACGTCGAACAGCGCGCCGCAGCAGCAGGCCGATGAGCAGCGTCACCAGCGCGGCCACCAAGGCCCCGCCGAGCGCGCCGTTCATCCACGGCTCCCGGGTGAACCCGATGGCCGCGCGGACGCTCGCCCAGAGCTCGTCCCAGGCGGGGACGGTCAGCGACGAGGTCGTCAGCCAGTAGGCCACGAAGCCCAAGACCCACGGCACCAGCATCGACCAGCGCGAGGGCGCGTTCTCGGCGGTGTCCCAGCGGTCGGAGCGGGCGAAGACGAAGTAATCCACGGCGAGCACCGCGAACATCGGCACGAAGACCGCCCCGATCACGGTGAGGAACGCGCCGTACGAATTGACGTCCACGACCAGCGCGATCGCGATGGTGACCACCCCGATGGCGGTCGAGAAGACCCGCCGGTCCACGCGCGGCATGAGGTTCTGCAGCGACATGGTGGTGGAGTAGACGTTGGCGAAGGACTGGTCGGTCTCGCGCAGCACCAGGATGGCGAAGAACAACGCACCCAGCGGCACCGCCACGAACGGGGCGAACACCGCCGTGCCATCGGCCTTCACCGCGTCGGCCCCGGCGATGGCGACCGCGTAGACGCCGAGTCCGAGGCAGGCGACCTGGGCCAGCGTATAGCCACCGACCACACCGGTGAAGGCTGCCTTGCTGGACCTGGAGTGCCGGGCGAAGTCCGCGGCCATCGGCACCCACGACACCGACAGCGCGATGACGAAGTCGACGGCGGCGGGGAAGGCGGTCCAGCTCCCGCCGGTCTGCGTGGGGGCCTCGGACACCAGGAACCAGGTGAACCAGATCATCGCCACGATGACACCGATGGTGACGTAGCGCCGCAGCACGCGTACCGCCCCGAGCGGCCAGATCGACAGCACCGTGGTGAGCGCCCCGGCCGCGATCACCCACACCGCGTACGGCACGCCGCCGAAGATAGCGCCGGCGGCCTCGGCGATCACCCAGAGCTCGAAGGCGCCCCAGCCGAGCATCTGGACGATGTTCAGCATCGTGGGCACGTACGACGCCTTGGCCCCGAACAGGCCGCGCAGCAGCACCATCGAGGGCTGCCCGGTCTGCGTGCCGGGGATGGCCGCCAGGCCCACCATGGACGTGCCGATCAGGCTGCCGACCACGGTGGCGGTGAGCGCGGCGCCCACGCTGAGCGGTGCGTTGCCGAGCGGGTCGATCAGGTAGAGGGCAAAGGAGAAACCCAGGAGACTGACGCCGAGGTTCGCCCAGAGCGCGCCTTGGTCGAGGACGCCGAGCGTTTTGGGGGGCGTTCCTTCGAGGGTCAGCGGAACTTCGTCGGCGACATGCGTCATCGCACACTCCCTACGCCGGCATTACCCGGACAGGTTCAGGCGGTCGGCAGCGGATGGATAGCTGCCCTCTCAGCCCGGCACCCCGAGCTCCCGCGACAATCTGAAGTTAGCGCCCTCATGATGCCATAAAGGGCGAACCGCGCGTTAGGCCACGAAAGGTTGCTGTCCGGTCTCGCTGACCATCGGGCGGCGCGCGGCCTCCCACGACTGCATGCCGCCACCGACGTTGACCGCATCCCGCCCGAGCTGGTTGAGCCAGGCCGCGACCTGCAGCGACCGGCCGCCCACCCGGCAGACGACGTAGACCGTCCGGTCGCCGGGCACCTCGTCGACCCGCTGCTGGATCTGGGTCATGGGAATGTGCACGGCGTCAGGGGCATGGCCGGCCACCCACTCATCCTGCTCCCGTACGTCAAGCAGGTAGGCGTCACCAGGAAGGGCAGTGGCCTCGATCTCAGGAACAGTCATGTCTCCATCATCTCGCGGCGAGGAAGTGCCGCCGCCTGGAGGAGGTGCGACCGGGGGCGGCGGCGTCCGGCGACCGAGCCCCCACCTCACTGAGTGGGGCCATGAGCACGTGTGTCGTACTCGGCACGCGCCGTCGCGATCTCCGCCTGGTGCTCCTCGGTCCACGTGACCAGCGCTTTGATCGTCTGGTGCAGCGTACGGCCGAGCGGCGTCAACGCGTAGTCCACCCTGGGCGGCACCACGGGGTGGACCGTGCGGGACAGCAGCCCGTCGCGTTCCAGATGACGCAGGGTCACGCTGAGCATGCGCTGGCTGACGCCATCGATCTCGCGGCGCAACTGGGTGAAACGCAGGCTCTGGCAGTCGAGCAGCGCGATGACCAGTAGCGACCACTTGTCCGCGATGCGGTCGAGTATCTGGCGGACCTCGCAGTCCTCCCGGGTGTCCCACTGGCGCACGTCGTAGTCGTCGTCCACGGTGCTCTCGCAGTAACTGAGTGATCTCAAAGTGCCGTCTTCCATGACATTTCATGTTGGCCCAAGATGTGGACGGTTACAAGAGAGAACCGACTGCCTATACGTAACCGGGGGTTTGTCATGCCTGCCCGTTCCTGGGGCGTACTCGCCGTCTTGTGCGGCGCCATTTTTCTCGAGGGCATCGACGTGGCCATGCTGAACGTCGCACTCCCGTCCATCCGGGCCGACCTGGGGTTGTCCACGGGCATGCTGAGCGGGGTCGTGAGCGCGTACGTGCTCGGCTACGGCGGTTTCATGCTGCTCGGCGGCCGCGCGGCCGACCTGTTGGGCCGTCGCCGGATGTTCCTGCTCTGGCTCGGGGTGTTCTTGGTGTTCTCCGGCCTCGGCGGCTTCGCGGACGAGGGCTGGGTTCTGCTGATCGCGCGTTTCGTCACCGGAGTCGCCGCCGCCTTCATGACTCCGGCCGGCCTGTCCTTGATCACCACGACGTTCCCCGAAGGCCGGCTGCGCAACAAGGCCCTGCTGATCTACGCGGGGACGGCCGCGGGCGGCTTCGCGCTCGGCCTGGTGATCGGCGGCCTGCTGACGGCGCTCGGCTGGCGCTGGGTCTTCTTCGCGCCGGTGCTGATGTCGGGGCTGATCCTGGCCGTCGCGATCCCCCTGATCAAGGAGCCGGTCACCGACCGGACTCCGGTCCAGGGCTTCGACCTGGCGGGCGCCGTCACCATCACGGGCGCGATGATGCTGCTCGTCTACGGCGTCGTACGGCTGGAGCACCCGGCCGACGGGTGGCCGCTGACCGTCGCGGCCTTCGCCGGCGGCCTGGCCCTGCTGGCGGCCTTCGCCACCGTGGAGCGCCGCTCCGCCAGCCCGCTGGTCCGCCTCGGCATCCTCAGGTCGGGCCCATTGGTCCGGGCCAACCTGATGGCCGCCCTGCTGACCGCCTCGTTCTTCGGCTTCCAGTTCCTGGTCACGCTCTACCTGCAGGAGCTACGCGGATGGTCCACCATCCAGACGGGTCTGGCCCTGCTGGCGGCCGCCGCCGACGTGGTGCTCGCCCCGACGCTCACGCCGTGGCTCGTCAACCGGTACGGCAACGCCAAGGTCGTCCTGGGCGGGCTGCTGTCGGGCCTGCTGGCGTACGGGTTGTTCCTGGGCGTCGGCCTGGACTGGACGTATGCGGCCATGCTGCCGTCGATGCTGCTCATCGGCCTGATGTTCGCCTTCGTGTACGGCCCGCTCACCATCGTGGCCACGGACGGCATCGCCGAGCACGAACAGGGCTTGGCCGGCGGCCTCATCAACTCTTCCTTCCAGTTCGGCGCCGCCCTGGGCCTGTCGGCGGTAACAGCGATCAACGTAGCCGCCCTTGCTGCCGAAACCAGCCCGCAAGCAGGCCTGACCGCCCTGCGCACCGCCCTGGTGGCCCCGGTGACCGCCACCTTGCTGGCCGCGGCCATCGCCACCATCGGCCTCCGCACCCGCACACGAACAAGCGACCGAGTCCCGGTCAAGGCCTGACGGCACCACCCGAGAACCACACGACCCGCCTGTGTCGGCCACCCTCGCCCTGGGCAAGGCCATCCGAAGGGCGAGGGGTGGCATGGGCACCACATCGGCGCCCGTTCAGCCGACACCCACCGACGGCGGCCCGTCGACCGAGCACCCCTGCCACCGCCAACCCATCCAGCAGGCAACACACCGTTGGGCAAGGCCATCCACACGCGCCAGGCCGTCCGAACGAACGCGAGCCGTCCGGGCGGTCCCGAGACCGCCTGAACGGGCTGGAGGCCACCCGAACGGGCCGGAGGCCACCCAAACGGTCCGGGCAGGCCGAATGGGCCGAACGGGGTGGGCAGGCCGAATGGGCCGAACGGGGCGGGCTTTGGCCGGGCGGGCAGGCCGGGCAAGGAAAAGCCCGGCGGGAAGGAAGCCGGGTGAGCAGGCCGAGCGAAAGAGGCCGTCTGGACGGGCGGGGGCAGCATGGGCTCCGGGTCGCCGGGTCGGCGTGCGGCGGGGCCCGGCGCAACGAAGCACAGCGCCCCACCCCCGGACCACGGAACCCGGCCAACCAGGCGCTCCGTCACGGCGAGCCACCCGTGAGCCTTCACGACCGGCCATGACAGACGGAAACGAAAGTCGGCGCGTGCGGTGACGCCGGGCGACCGTAAAAAGTAAAAAATGGGCTACTTGAGGAGACGGGAAAGGCGCCGATCGGCAAGCGGCTTGCCGCCGGTCTGGCAGGTGGGGCAGTACTGGAGCGACGAGTCGGCGAACGACACCTCGCGGATCGTGTCACCGCACACATCACACGGCTGCCCCGCCCGGTTGTGCACCCGAAGCCCCGACTTCTTCTCCGCCTTGAGGTCCTTGGCCGCCAGCCCGTGCGCCCGCTCGACCGCCTCCCCCAGCGTGACGACGATGGCTTCGTGCAGATCAGCGATCTGAGCGTCCGTCAACGTAGCCGCGATCTTGAACGGTGACATCTTGGCCGCGTGCAGCACCTCGTCGGAGTAAGCGTTCCCGATCCCCGCGATGATCTTCTGGTCGCGCAGCAGCCCCTTGATCTGGGTACGGTTGCCGCCCACGATCCGCTTGAGCGCCTCCACGGTGAAGGACTCGACGAGGGGATCGGGGCCGAGGGCGGCGACGCCGGGGACGTCGTCCGGATTTTTCGTGACGTAGACGGCGAGGCGCTTCTGCGTCCCCGCCTCGGTCAGCTCGAACCCGGGCGCCATGCCCTCGTCATCGGGCGCCAGCCGCACCCGCACCGCGAGCGGCCCCTTCCCCGGACGGACCGGCTTCGCCCCGGACAGATCCTCGCGCCACCGCAGCCACCCAGCACGGGCCAGATGGATGACCAGGTGCAACCCGTCGCAGTCGAGATCGAGGAACTTGCCGTGCCTGGCCACGGCGGTCACGGTCAGCCCGCCGAGCGCGCCGACCGGCGGGTCGAACGTCTTGAGCGCCTGGATGGCGACCACGTCGACACCCAGGATGGTGCGGCCCACCGCCCGTTCGCGCAGGAAGTGGGCCAGAGACTCCACTTCGGGAAGTTCCGGCATGCCACCAGGGTACGGCGCACACCCGGCCGTCCACAGCCTGTGGAAACTACGGCACGTCCCAGAAGGCCAGCTCGTGCGCCATCCCTTCCCTGAACAGCGCCTCCGCCCGCGCCGGATCCGGGCCGGCCTCATCGATCATCTGCGCGATCCGCACCGTCAGCGCCGCGAACCCCGGATCCGCGTACGTGTCCACCCATGCCCGGTACCGCGGCTCGGCAGGCGGATTCTCCGCCAGGATCCGCCCGAGGCTCGAATACCCCCACATGCACGGATAGAGCGCCGCCAGCCCTTCCCCGTACGACGCGGCCGACTCCAGCAGGAAAGCCGTGTACGCCGCGCACGCCGGCCCCTTCACCGCCCCGTCCAGATCCGCCCCGAACTCCGCCGACAACGACCGATGCAGGCTCAACTCGTCGTGGAACGTCGAGTGCGCCAGATCCACCAGATCGCCCAGATGCGCGTCGGGCGCCTGCCAGGCCAGCCGGGCGAACACCCGCACGTAGTCCAGCAGGAACAGGTAGTCCTGCTCCAGCCACGACCTGAACACTGGCTCGGCCAGGTCGCCCCGTGCGATCCCGGCCACGGTGGGATGCTCCAGCTGCGCCTGGAGCAGCGGGCGACCGACGGCGTGCAACGTCTCCGACAAAGTCATGGCTGGGAGATTAGTGTCGAATCATGACGGTGACGATCGCCGAGGAACTCCTCCTGCTGGCCTACAACGAGGCCGGCAAGCCGCTCATCAACTCGATGCAGCTCGACCCGGCGCTGGCGGGCGCGATCCTGGCCGAGCTCGCCGTCGCGGATCGTGTGGAGCTGTCCGGCAAGAAGGTCACGCTCAAGGACCCGGCCCCGCTCGGCGACGACGAGCTGGACGCCACGCTCACCCGCATCGCCGCGGAGCGCAAGGACCGCAAACCCGAGTGGTGGGTGCAGCGGCTGAAGTCGGCCAAGCTACGCAAGCGCCTGCTCACCAAGCTGGCCGCGGCAGGCGTGCTGACCGAGGAGCGGAGCAAGGTGCTGAGTATCTTCCCGATCACCCGCTGGCCGGAGGCGCAGCCAGGAGTCGAGGCGAACGTCCGTGAGCGGGTGTCCGCCGTGCTCGCGGGCGCGGACCCGGACGCCCGCTCGGCCGTCCTGATCGCGATCATGCACGCGGCCAAGCTGGATCGCAAGGCATTCCCTGGAGCGAGCAAGGCACGCGTCAAGGAGATCGCCGAGGGCGCCTGGGCAGGCGACGCGGTCGCCAAGACCATCGCCGCCATCAACGCGGCCGCCATAGCGGCGATCTCCGCCGCCACGGCCGCAACCGTCGCCTCCTCCGGCTAGCCCGGCATCTCACCCGACCGCCCTCCGACTCCACGTCCGCCGGGGTGCGCCAACACCCCGGCGTGACATGGACGAACCGGATGAATCAGCCGGCGTCGAGGACGTTCTTCGGGACCGGCTTGTCGTTCTTCAGCGCGTCGAAGAGCGCCAGGGCCTTGTTCCGGTCCCACTTGATCGCCGTGCCCCCGCTCGGCACGGGCTCCTCCCCGCCGAACGGCACCACCGTCGTCACCGGACTGTCACCCATGGCCAGCCCCAGCGAGAGCATGTCGAACGCCCCCGTGCCGGAGTCGACCTGAACCGCGTCCGTGGCGCTCATGGCCAGCGGAATCGACGTGAACGGATTGAGCAGGATCCCCGGACTGGCCGCCTTCTTCACGACCGCCCCCAGGAACTGCCGCTGCCGCTTGGTCCGCTCGAAGTCGGGAAGGGCGCCGCCCTTGCGGGTCCGTACGTAGCCGAGCGCCTGGGCGCCGTTGAGCACCTGCGTGCCCTTCTTCAGCTTGAGCCCCGCCAGCGGGTCGTCCACGGCGGCACGTACGTTGATCTCGACGCCGCCGATGGCGTCCACGATGTCCACGAAACCGGCGAACCCGATCTCCATGTAATTGTCGATGTATATCCCCGTGACCGTCTCCACGGTGCGGGCCAGCAGCTTCGGCCCGCCGAGCGCGTAGGCGGAGTTGAGCTTGTCGCGCCCCTTGCCGGGGATGGTGACGGCCGAGTCGCGGGGCAGGCTGACCAGCGTCGGCTTGTCGCTGCCCTCGGGGATGTGCAGCAACATCATCGAGTCCGTACGCTGCCCGACGGCGCGCCCGGTGCGAAGCTTCTTACGCTCGGCCGCCGACAGGCCCTTGCGGCTGTCGGAGCCCACGAGCAGCCAGTTGGTGCCCGGAGTGTCGGCCGGTCGGCCCTCGTAGTCGTCGAGGACCCCGTCGATCCCGCTCAACCGGGAGTCGATCCAGAAGAACATGCCCACGGCCGCCACCAGCAGCACCGCCAGCAGCCCGGCGACGATCTTCAGTATCGTCTTGCCCGACGGCCGCTTGCGCGGCCCTCTGGGGGCCCGCTGCGACGGCTCGCGGCCGGACCGCAGCGGCTTGACCGGGCTGCTGCCCGACCGCTCCCGCCCGTACACACGCGAGCCGGCCCGGGGTGGCTCGTCTCCCGACCCTCCGGGGACGGTCCGCGGAGCCGGCGCTTCAGGGACCTGCGAAGCGACGGGAAGCTTGTGCGTGGGCGCTCCCGCCCCGCCGGCCGGCACCTGATAGGCAGGCGCACCGCCGGAACGCAGTCCGTCGGAGGGCCTCGGTGGCAGCGGGCGGCCGTCGCCTGGCGAGCGCATGGCCCTCGTCCGGTCGTCCTCAGTCACGTCGCCTTCTTCCCTTCGCTTGCCATAGACGGTACGTCGAACCCCCGGCAAGTGCAGACCCCCGCCAAAGCTTTGTCTAGGGAAAACTACCGAGAACCAGCGGATCCGCCAGAAGTCATCACACATAGTGACCGTGGAAACATAGTCGCCGCCCGTGTCGTTAGGTTAGGGACGACCGCTATCGAAGGGATGATCGTGTCCGCTCCGGACCCGTGGAGTCTTTGCCCGTGCTGGGGCACGGGTTCCTCTGAGGGCTCACTGCGGTGAGCGTCTATTTCGGGCTGTTGGCCCTGTTCCTCCTGACCGCGGCAACGGGTTTCTTCGTCGCTCAGGAGTTCGCCTTCGTCGCCGCGGATCGCGGCATACTCCGTGAGCAGGCCGCCGCCGGCGACAAGTCCGCCGAGAAGGCACTCCAGGTGGCCTCGCGGCTGTCCTTCATGCTCTCCGGCGCCCAGCTGGGCATCACGGTGACGGCCCTGCTGGTCGGCTTCCTGGCCGAGCCGGCGATCTCGGTGCTCGTCCGCCCCTGGCTGGAGGACACCGGACTGTCCACCACCATGATCTCCGGCATCTCAGTGGCGACCGGCGTGCTCGTGGCCACGGTGGTGCAAATGGTCCTGGGCGAGCTGGCGCCGAAGAACCTGGGCATCTCCCGCCCAGAGCCGGTGGCCAAGTCCCTGGCGAGCGCGACCCTGGCCTACTTGGCCGTGGTCGGCCCCGTGGTGCGCCTGTTCGACTCGGCCGCCACGGGCCTGCTCAGGCGCGTCGGCATCGAGCCGGTGGAGGAGGTGGAGCACGGCGCGACCCCCGAGGAGCTGTCCCGCATCATCGAAGAGTCGAAGAGAGCCGGCGAGCTCCCCCAACCCCTGTCCGAACTCCTGGAACGCGCCCTGGAGTTCGGCGACCGCACCGCGGAGGAGATCATGGTCCCCCGCCCGCGTGTCGTCGTGCTCCGCGACACTCAGCCGATCTCCGACCTGCTCGCGGTCATGCGCCGGCGCGGCCACTCCCGCTACCCGGTGCTCGGCGCCGAGGGCGACGTGCTCGGCGTGACAGGCGTCCGCGAGCTCCTCACATCAGACGTGAACGAAGGCGACATCAGCACGATCACCCGCCCCGCCCTCCTGGTC
>NZ_VCKY01000132.1 GCF_005889735.1 Nonomuraea turkmeniaca | reverse complement strand
CTCCGGGGTCACCTCGGCGGGGAAGCCCCCCGCCTGGGCCTTCGAGACGTCGATCGCCTCGTACCCGCCCTTGCCGGCCCCGACTCCGGCGATCAACGTGAGCACCCCGGCCCGACGCTGGAACCACGTCTGCCGCAGCCGCCACCCCACCACGGCCCGGCGTTCGACCACGGCCTGGGACCGGCGCAGCGAGCCCGACCGCACCGCCACCCGCACCCCGTCGTAGCCGTGCCCCAGCGACGCGTACCGGTCGAGCCCCAGGGGAATCCCCACACCGGCCAGCAGCAGCGACAGGACCAGCAGGATCCACCACACCATCATGCCGGTCACCCCCACCGCCACGCCGCTGACCAGCGCGATCAGCGCCCACGGGAAAACGGCGCGGAACAGGCGGCGGTTGCGGGCCACGGGCGGGTGACGGCGCAGGGCGGCCGTATAGGGACCGACCGCATCCCCGGTCACCTGGTACGCGACCGCGCGCGGCACATCAGGCAACAATTGCCCCCGGGTCTGCGAGTCGCCGAGCCCGGTCACGATGGCCCACACGCGCACGACCCCGGCCCATCGCTCGGCGAGCCCGTCCACGATCTCGTAGCCGCGCACCCGCGCCGACTCCAGCGAAACGCTGCGCCGGTTGATCAGCCCGCGTTCCGCCACCAGGTAGCCATCGCGCCGTTTGAGCTGGAAGTCCCAGTTGAAGACCGCGTACATGAGCCCGCCGAGAATGGGCATCGCCAGGACGAGCAGGACGGCCGCGATCAGCAGCAGGTAGGGGTGTTCCCAGAGCCATTGGCCCACGTTCCAGGCGGCGTCCTGGCCGAACCCCAACTCGTCCCCCCACTGGAACGCCAGCCCCACGGCGCCGCCGGCCAGCGCGAACGGGGTGAGCAGGTACGCGCCCGACAGCGGCCCGTACAGCAGCCACCTGCGCGGCACCCTGACGATCGGCCGCTCCACGGGCCCGGTCGCGGCGGCCTCGGGCATGGGCCCTTCCCGCGGGGCCGCGCGCCGCAGGAGCAGCGCCTTGAGCCGGTCGGCCTCCTCCCGCGTGACCCCGTCGAGCTCAGCCTCCTCGTCGCCGCCGCTCGCCCCCGTGTCGATCTTGAGTACGGCCAGGCCGAGCAGCCGATGCATGGGAGGCGTGGACACGTCGACGCCGCGGATGCGCTCCAGCGGGATGGTACGGACGGACCGGCTGATCAGCGACCGTTTCGTCTCCAGGCGGTCACCGGCGATCTCGTACGTGAAGGTGACCCACCTGACGACTGCGAACACCACGGTGCCGACGATGCCGAGCACTGCCCAGCCGTACGACCTGGCCGAGAAGCCGCCCACCAGCAGCACGCCGAGGAGGGGCAGGAGCAGCGAGGGCAGCATGCGCACCGGATCGATGAGCAGCACCTTCGGGCTCAGCCGCAACGGCACCCGGACCGGGGGCGCAGGAGGCCCCGTCTGCCCGTCGCCCGCCCATCTCGGCCCGGGCGGCAGCCCGTGGCCTGGCGCCGGTGCAGGCGCGTCGTCGGGCAGGCCCTCATGGCCGGCATCCTCGGGCCGGCGCGGCCGGGGGTCGGTCATGTGGCGTCGTCCCTGAGCGCTTCGGCCCGGTGCGCCAGCTGCTCGGCGAGGCCCGCCGCCACGGCGTAGTCCAGCCCCTTGATCGTCGAGGAGCCGGCGTGGGACGCGGTGCGGATTTCCAGGGTGGCCAGCCCGAGCATCCGCTCGAACCACCCTTGCCCCTTGTCGACCGTCTGGATGCGGCTCACGGGCACGAAAACCCACTCCCTGGTCAGGTACCCCGACCTGGCGTAGACGACGTCACCTGAGAGCTCCCAGCGATGTACGGCGTACCGGACGAACGGCTCGGCCGCCAGGAACGGCAGCGTCACCACGACGACGGCCACGGGCAGCAGCCAGGAGTTCGCGGCGAACCAGTCCGGCACCCACGACCACCCGCTGCCGCCGACCCACCGCGATACCAGGAGCGAGCCGCCCAGGAAGAACCCGAAGGCGAGCAGCGCTTCGAGCAGCCACAGGCGGACGGCCTTGGGCGAGACGCGGTTCGCCGGATCGCGTAGCGGGCCTGTTGAGGTCACAAGGCCAGCTTAGGACGCGTACCCGCGAGGTGATCTGCCTGCGGGGCGGTAAAGATCCAGCGATCGCGGCGGCGTGTCTGCCCACCGGGTTCTGGCCCTGGTGCCATGCTCGGTGGCGGCCGGCCGCAGGCTGTCGAGCATGGCCACGTCGGCGGCGCCACGTTCGTGCCAGCCAGGCCCCGGGGCTAGCGCGGGACCGCACCGCAGCGCGAGTGCCTCAACGAAACGTGGCAGCCGCCGTCCGCACACCGGCCGCCCCGCCCCCCGCAGCGGACCAGCGGGGTGGCCCTTAGCCGTGTCATCGCGCCGCGTCCCGGTCTTTTACCGTTTGTGGCGAGCTGGCGCACCTGGTTTTTGCCAAGGACCATGACCGAAACGAGTGTCCGTTTTGTCGGATCGCCGGGTGAGATCCCGCCCGGCGTCCATCGCGGGACGCAGCAGGCCAGCGCGGGTGCCGCGGCCGGCCCAGATGCGGAGCGACAGGTGGGGCGGAGGACACAGGTGTGGTCAACGTCACCCTCCGGATGCCTCGGTTCTGGCCGATTTCGGATCCTTTACCGAGCACGGACCATCGAGAAACGGTCTGCGCACCGCCGAGAGCCGCGTAGCATCGTCCGGCATGGGGCTGTGTAACACGGCATCACGCGTGCGACGGATCGGCGTCACTGTGACGACGGTGGTCGCGGCGTTCGCGTTGTCGGGTTGTGGCAGTTTCATCGGCAGATCCCAAGCCCTGGACATCGCGGAGATCAACGTCTCGAGCCCGGAGTTGCGCGACGGCAAGCCGCTGCCGCGCGAGTTCTCCTGCCGGGGCGGCCGGACCAGCCCGCCACTGCGCTGGTCGAGCCAGCCGCTGGCCGACGCCAAGTCGATCGCGATCGTGGTCGACTCGCGTGACTCGTCGGCGGCGACCGTCAACTGGGTGCTCTACAACGTCCCCGCGACCACGACCGAGCTGGGGCCCAACGCCGCCGAGGACCCTCCGGAAGGGACCGGGCAGGCAAGGGTGACCAGCGGGAAGACGGGCTACGACCCCCCGTGCAAACCAGGAAGCTACCGCTTCACGGTTTACACGCTGAACGCCAAGGTCGATGTCAAGGAGGGCGCGCCCCTCCCCGAGATCTTGAAGAAGATCGCGGATCAGACCATAGCCCGCGGCCGGCTCACCGCTGTTGACATCGAGTGAGAGGCCGAACACCGCAGGTAATACGGTGTACCAATTCTTCACGTAGGGTGTGACAACGCTCATAGTGGTCCGACACAATCAGATCCAATTGTTAGGCATTGGTGATCAATGGGGGCAGATCGCGTCGATGGCCGCGCGATCTCACCGATGCCAGAGGGAGGCCATGGCTTTGAGGGTGGTGCAATGACTGCGGTTATCGTGAGTTTGGTCGCCGTCGTGCTCCTCGTGCTCGTCGTCGTGGCACTGGGCGTGCGTTCAATGAACCGGCGGGAGAGCTCCCTGCCTCCGGAACGGCTGAAGGAGATGGCCGAGAAGGAGGAGAAGACCCACGCGCGTTCGACGGACGAGTTCGCCGCGCACGAGCCGCGGATGAACAACTTCAGTCCCGACTTCAGCCCCATTGACGCGCCCAAGGCGCCTAAACCGGTGCGGACCGGTCAGCGTGGCAAGCGCGGCGTCGACGAGTGGGGCAACCCGACCTCGGACGACGAGGACGAGGAGTTTTGGGCCAACATCCGCAGCGACGCGGAGCAGGGCAACTTCGGCGCCGGTGGCACCGTGGCCGCCAGGAAGGCCGCCGCCCGCCCGGGCGACCGGGAGCGTGAGCCGCAGCGCGCAGCCGAGCTCCCGAGCCGGTCCGAGCGGCGCAGCGAACGCACGGCCAGTCCCCAGCCCGTCGCCGCCGCGGACCCCGACGCGACCACCGTCCAGGCTCCCCTGCCGCAGCGCCAGCCGGCGCCCGCCGCGGCGTCCAACCTCGCCGACCTGGTCGAGCCCGCCAACCGCGCCACTCGTTCGCAGCCCGATCTGGCCGACCAGCGCACCGTGACCTTCGCGGCCCCGACAGCCGACGTGATGAGCATCCTCGGCGCCGGCGCCCAGCCGGTCGTCCCTGCCTCGCGCCCCGAGCCGATGCCGTCTCCTCGCCCGCAGCCGACGGCCGCGAACGGCACCGGCGCGTTCGCCAACGGCAACGGCTCCTACGCGAACGGCGGCAGCTCGTTCGCGTCCTCCAACGGCACCGGCTCCTACCCCGCCTCCCCGGCGAACGGCAGCGGCTCCTTCCCGGCATCTCCCTCGGCCGGCGGCAGCGGCGCGTTCCCCGCGGCGGGGCCGACCTCCAGCGGCTCGTTCCCGATCGCCCAGCCCGCGCCCCTGCACGGGGCCCCGACGAGCGACCCGTTCCCGGCCTACAACGGCGCTGCCGATCCGCTCGAGACCACCTGGACCACCCCGCCGACGCCGAGCGTGTCGGGTTCGTGGCCGGCCACTGTCTCGCCGGACATTCTGGACGACCCCACCCCGGCCCCCTCGTACGACCTGGGGAGCTCCTGGCCGGCGTTCGAGCAGCCCGCCGCCCGCTCGTCCTATCCCGCCTCGTACGAGGTGCGCCCCGGCTGGGCGGTGGCCGACGACTCCGACGCGCTCACCGGCCCGTCCCCCGTCACCGGCGCCCCGACCACGCCCCGCCGGGCGGTCTCGGCCAACTACGACGACGTGTTGTCGACTCCGACGCCTCCGGCGCCTCCGTCCGCGTACCCCGCGTACGAGACGGGCGACATCACCACCGCCCCCGCGGCCGCGTGGCCGGAGCCGCCGTCGCCCAACGGCACGCAGTCGACCTGGCCGGGGTACGGCGGCGACATGTTCGGCAACCAGCCGCAGGCCTCCAACGGCAGCGGCAACGGTCACCGGCACCCATCGGAGCAGGACTATCCGCACGACTACTACCGCTGATCACGCCGCCAGGAATACGTAAAACCCATGTGACACAGAGCTAAAGCGCGGAAGACGAAGCATTAGGGTTTGCTCCATGTTCCGCGACACGAAGAGTAGCTGGCTGGGCACCCTCCGGCATGATGTGCCAGCCTCGCTCGTGGTTTTCCTCGTCGCGGTGCCCCTTTCGCTGGGCATCGCGATGGCCTCGGGCGCGCCGCTCGCCGCCGGGTTGATCGCCGCCGTGGTGGGCGGGATCGTGGCGGGCGCGCTGGGCGGCTCGGCCGTGCAGGTCAGCGGCCCCGCCGCCGGATTGTCCCTGGTGGTCGTGGATCTGGTGCACACGTACGGATGGCGTGCCACCTGCATGATCACCCTGCTGGCGGGCGCCGTGCAGCTCTTGCTGGGCGTCTTCAAGGCGGCCAGGGCGGCGCTCGCGGTGTCGCCGGCCGTCATCCACGGCATGCTGGCGGCGGTCGGCGTGATCATCGCGCTGTCGCAGCTCCACGTGGTGCTGGGCGGCAGCTCGCAACGGTCGGCCGTGGCGAATCTGATGGAGCTGCCCGGGCAGATCGCCGACCTGCACGGACACAAGGTCGCGGTCGGCCTGCTCACGATCACGGTGCTGGCGGTGTGGACGCGGCTGCCCAGGAAGGTCAAGGCGATCCCCGCGCCACTGGCCGCGCTGCTGGTGGCGGCGGTCACGGCGTGGGCGTTCGGCTGGGACGTCACCCGCGTGGATCTGTCCGACAGCGTCACCGAGTGGGCCTTCCCCGTGCTGCCGCAGGGCGACTGGCACCTGGTCGTGGCGGCGGTGCTGCTGGTGGCGCTGCTGGCCGGGTGCGAGTCGCTGCTGTGCTGCGTGGCGGTCGACGGCATGCACGGCGGCCGCCGCGCCGACCTCGACCAGGAGCTGACCGGCCAGGGCGTGGCCAACATGGTCACCGGCGCCCTCGGCGGCCTGCCGGTCGCCGGGGTGATCGTGCGGAGCACCGCGAACGTGCACGCCGGCGCACGTACCCGCGGGTCGACGATCCTGCACGGCGTGTGGGTGCTGGTGTTCGCGCTCGGGTTCGGCTGGACGATCCAGCTGATCCCGATGGAGGCGCTGGCGGCGCTGCTGGTGTTCATCGGCGTGCAGATGGTGAACCTGGGCCACATCAAGAAGGTGCACGGCCACGGCGAGGTGCCGGTCTACGTGGTGACGCTGGCCGCGGTGATCCTGCTCGGGCTGGCCGAGGGCGTGCTGGCCGGGCTGGCGCTGGCCGCGCTGCTCGCGCTGCGCCGCCTGACCTGGGTCACCGTGCTGAAGCGCGAGGACAGGGACGGCCGGTTGCACGTGACGATCTCCGGGTCGCTGACGTTCCTGGGCGTGCCGCGGCTGACGCACGAGCTCCGGACGATCCCCGCGGGCACGCCCGTGGACCTCGACCTGAACATCGACTTCATGGACAACGCGGCCTTCGAGGCCATCCACTCCTGGCGGCTGGACCACGAGCGGATGGGCGGCACGGTCGACATCGACGAGCTGCACGACGAGTGGTACACGCTGGCCGCCAGCGGGGCGCGCATGTTCCCGGCCAAGTCGCCGCCGATGGCGCCGGACCGGTGGTGGCTGCCGTGGGCGCACCGGCGCCGCCGCCCCGGCAGCCGTACCGTGCCGTCGAACGGCGGTGCCACGCAGGTGGAGTGCCAGCTGACGGCGGGCGCGCGCGAATACCACCGTCGTACGGCGCCGCTGGTGAAGCCCATCTTCACCGAGCTGGCCCGCAAGCAGCAGCCGACGCACCTGTTCATCACGTGCGCCGACTCCAGGATCGTGCCGAGCCTGATCACCGCGAGCGGTCCCGGCGACCTGTTCACGGTGCGCAACATCGGCAACCTGGTGCCGCGCAGGGGTTCGGAGCCGCACGACGACTCGGTGGTGGCGGCGATCGAGTACGCCACGCAGGTGCTGGGCGTGCACACGATCACGGTGTGCGGCCACTCCGGGTGCGGCGCGATGGCCGGGGTGCTGAGCGCGGGCGTGCAGGCGGGCAGTCTGCCGGGGCTGCGCCGGTGGCTGCGGCACGGCGACCACAGCCTGGCCACGTTCATCGAGACCGAGGGCGACCGGTTGCACAGCGGGGCACTGGACGTGTTGTGCCGGGTCAACGTGCAGCAGCAGCTGGAGAACCTGCGGACGTACCGGAAGGTGGACGAGCAGGTCAGGGCCGGGAAGCTGGAGCTGGTGGGGTTGTTCTTCGACATCGCGACGGCCCGGGTGCACCTCGTGCCGCCGCTGCGGGCTACGCCCTTGGTGAAGACGACTGATCGAAGGGTGGCCGCAGGCGAAGATTGACCCTTATGAGGGTTCTTGTCATCGGTGGTTCCGGTTTCTTGGGGCGTGCCGTCGTGGAGGAGGCGCTGGCCCGGGGACACGAGGTCACGACATTCAACAGAGGGCGCACCGGCGTGGACGTGCCCGGGGTCGAGGTGGTCCGCGGCGACCGGGAGTCGCCGGAGGATCTCGAGCGGCTGGTGGACGGGCGTACGTGGGACTTCGTGATCGACACGTCCGGCTACGTGCCGCGGGTGGTGGGGGCTTCGGCGCGGGCGTTGTCCGGGCACGCGGGGACGTACGCGTTCGTCTCCACCATCTCGGCGCTCGCCGGTTTCCCCGGCAAGCCGGCCGGCGACGGCGCGGAGATCTGGCCCTGCGAGCCCGACGCGGGGCCCGAGGACGGCAACTACGGGGTGCTGAAGGCGGGGTGCGAGCGGGCGGTCGAGCAAGGGTTCGACGGCAACGTGCTGATCGTGCAGCCCGGGATCATCCTGGGGCCGTACGAGGACGTCGCCAGGCTGCCGTGGTGGCTGAGCAGGATCGCCCGGGGCGGGCAGGTGCTGGCGCCCGGCGAGCCGGACGCGCCGATGCAGTTCGTGGACGCGCGCGACCTGGGGATCTTCACGCTCGACCAGGCCGAGACCGGCACGGCCGGCCGGTTCCTGGTGACCGGTCCTGTCGGGCAGACCACGTTCGGGGAGTGGCTGGAGTCGTGCAAGGAGGCGACCGGGTCCGACGCGGAGCTCGTGTGGGTGGACAGCACCTTCCTGGCCGAGCAGGGGGCGGGGGCGTTCGTGGAGCTGCCGTTGTGGGGCGGGCCGCCGTCCGAGGAGACCGAGACGTTCTGGAGCGTCCCGACGACCAAGGCTCAGGCGGCCGGGCTGCGCATCCGTCCCGTCGCGGAGACCGTACGCGACACGTGGGCATGGTTGCAGGAGATCCCGGAGAAGCGCCGCAATTTTGGCAACAACACCACGCATGGGATCGCGCCGGAGAAGGAGGCCGCGATTCTGGAGGCGTGGGGCGCCCGTTCTGAGTAGTTCTGCGCAGACCGGGCGGCGTGCACAGGGTTAGTGTCACGGTGCCGGTCCTGACTCCCAGGGGCCGAAAGAGGGGCGGAGGTGCCCGCTGTCGAGCTATGTCCCAGAATTGGGCCGCCGATAATAGCGAGACAGTGGGGCGAACACCTCCGCCCCTCCGCATGTCGAGACGTCTGACTTCCTCGTGAGCCCCGCCCGGCTCACCGCGTGACGCGGTGGACCACGCCGGCACGTATGGCTCCTTGGCGCGGAGCGGTCTTCATCGAGTGGACGAGGGTAGGCGTGACAGACCTACCGGCAACACCACGAAGCACTACAAATCAGTCTTGACATCTGCATGCTCCACCC
The DNA here is from genome assembly GCF_005889735.1 of Nonomuraea turkmeniaca. Classification (GTDB taxonomy): domain Bacteria; phylum Actinomycetota; class Actinomycetes; order Streptosporangiales; family Streptosporangiaceae; genus Nonomuraea; species Nonomuraea turkmeniaca. Next base: position 21,792 of record NZ_VCKY01000132.1, on the reverse strand, counting down.
TCACGCTGTTGCGTATAGCGCTTGATGTTTCTCTTTGCGAAACTGGGGTGTGACTCGATGATTCCAGCGTGCCCTCTGGCGTCACTGCCGCGAGGTGAGGCCCTCCGCATCGAGGCCGATCCGCCCATCGCGGTGTTCCACACCGAGGACGGCGAGATCTACGCCATCGACGACACCTGCACGCACCAGGACGCCTCGCTCGCCGACGGCTGGCTGGAGGGCTGCGAGATCGAGTGCCCCCTGCACGCCTCGCGCTTCGACCTCAGGACCGGCGAGGTGGACGCGCCGCCCGCCAAGCGCCCCGTCCGCACGCACCGCGTGGTGGTCGAGAACGATGTCGTCTTCGTCGTGCCGTCCGACGCGCCGCCGAACCTGCCTCCCGGCGTCACCGTGAAGGGACAGGCGTGAGGATTGTCTGTGTCGTCGGGGCCTCGCTCGCCGGGCTGTTGACCGCCCGCGCGCTGCGCGCCCAGGGTTACGACGGCCGCCTGGTCCTGGTGGGTGCGGAGACCCATCGCCCCTACGACCGTCCCCCGCTGTCCAAGGACTTCCTCAAGGGCGCGTTGGACGAGGCCGATCTGGCGTTGGAGGCCGACGACGAGGACCTGGGCGCCGAATGGCGGCTCGGCGTGGCCGCCGTCGGCCTGGACGCCGCCGCCCGCCGTGTCAGGCTGAGCGACGGCACCGAGGTCGAGGCCGACGGCATCGTCATCGCCACCGGCGCCTCGGCCCGCCGGCTGCCCGGCATGGACGATCTTGCCGGCGTGCACACCCTGCGCACCCTGGACGACGCCCGGTCCCTGCGCCACGACCTCGCGAGCGCCAAGCGGATGGTCGTCATCGGCGGCGGTTTCATCGGCACCGAGGTCGCCGCGACGGCCTGCGACCTGGGCTTGGAGGTCACGCTCGTGGAGGCGGGGAAGACCCCGCTGGCCGGTGTGGTGGGAGCCCAGATGGCCGAGGCCATCGCCGCGCTCCACGAGAGGCGTGGCGTCCGGCTGCTGCGCGGCGCGCGTGTGGCGGAGCTGACCGGCGAGGAGCGAGTTGACGGGGTACGACTGACCGACGGCACCCTACTGCCCGCGGACGTGGTCGTCGCCGGGATCGGCGCGGCGCCCAACATCGCGTGGCTCCACGGCAGCGGCCTGCGGCTGGGCGACGGGGTGCTCTGCGACGGGGGCGGCCGAGCGATCCATGACGAGGACGGCGGGGAGATCGGCGACGCGGCGCCGGGAATCGTCGCGGTCGGCGACTGCGCGGCCTGGTTCGATCCGGCGCTCGGCCGGTACGACCGGTGCGAGCACTGGACCGCCGCGCGCCGGCGGGCGGCCGTCGCTGCGGAGACGCTGCTGTCGGGCGGCGCGGCCCGGCCCGCACGTCAGCGGCCGGCCTACATCTGGTCCGACCAGTTCGATGTGAAGATCCAGTTCGTCGGGCACGCCCGCCACGCCGACACGGTCGTGGTGGAGGAGGGCAATCCGGCCGATCACAGCTTCCTCGCCGTCTACCGGCAGGGCGAACGGCCGGTGGCCGTGCTGGGCGTCAACCAGGTCCGTCTCTTCTCCCGCTGGCGCCGACAGTTGGAGACGGCGGCGGTCTGAAAACAGGAGTGAATCAATGCCTCATGAAGTACGCGGTGTGGTCGCGACGGGCAACGGCAAGCCGGTCAGCTTGGCGACGATCCTCGTCCCCGACCCCGGTCCCGGCGAAGCGCTGGTGAAGGTGCTCGCCTGCGGCGTCTGCCACACCGACCTGCACTACCGCGAGGGCGGGATCAGCGACGACTTCCCGTTCCTGCTCGGCCACGAGGCGTCGGGCATGGTGGAGGCCGTCGGCTCGGGGGTCACCGACATCGCGCCCGGCGACTTCGTCATCCTCAACTGGCGCGCGGTGTGCGGGTCGTGCCGTGCGTGCCTGCGCGGCCGGCCGCAGTACTGCTTCGCCACGCACAACGCCACGCAGAAGATGACGCTGGCCGACGGCACCCCGCTGAGCCCGGCGCTCGGCATCGGCGCGTTCGCGGAGAAGACGCTGGTGGCCGCGGGCCAGTGCACGAAAGTCGATCCGGCCGCCTCCCCAGCTGCGGCGGGCCTGCTCGGCTGCGGCGTGATGGCGGGTCTCGGCGCGGCGGTCAACACCGGCGCGGTCAGCCGCGGCGACTCGGTCGCGGTCATCGGCTGCGGCGGTGTCGGCAACGCGGCGATCGCCGGCGCGCGGCTGGTCGGCGCCACCACGATCATCGCGGTGGACGTGGACGAGCGGAAGCTGGAGTGGGCGCGCGGCTTCGGCGCGACGCACACGGTGAACGCCAAGGAGGCCGACCCGGTCGAGGCGATCAGGCAGCTGACCGGCGGGAACGGCGCCGACGTGGTCATCGACGCCGTGGGCCGCCCCGAGACGTTCAAGCAGGCGTTCTACGCGCGCGACCTGGCGGGCACCGCGGTGCTCGTGGGCGTGCCCACCCCTGAGATGACTCTCGAGCTGCCGCTCCTGGACGTGTTCGGCCGGGGCGGGGCGCTCAAGTCGAGCTGGTACGGCGACTGCCTGCCGAGCCGCGACTTCCCCCTGCTGATCTCCCTCTACCTGCAGGGCCGCTTCGACCTGGACGCCTTCGTCACCGAGACCATCGGCCTGGACGGCGTCGAGGCGGCCTTCGCCAAGATGCACCACGGCGACGTGCTGCGCTCGGTGGTGGTGCTCTAATGCGTGCGGAGCGCGTGGTCACCTCGGGCACGTCCAGCCACGCGCACGACGACCACGTGAACGCCGCGCCCGGCCTGGTCGCCCGTACCGGCGCGCCCGTCCTGCTGCACCCGGACGACGAGGTGTTGCACACGCCGGGGCACGCTCCCGGCGCGGTCTGCCTCTACGTGCCGGAGCTAGGGGTGCTGTTCTCCGGCGACACGCTGTTCCTCGGCGGCCCCGGCGCGACCGGGAGGTCGTACAGCGGCTTCCCGACGATCATCTCGTCGATCAGCACGACGTTCCTCACGCTGCCCGGTGAGACGGTGGTGCACACCGGGCACGGTGACGACACCACCGTCGGAGCCGAGGCTCCGCAACTCGAGGACTGGATCCGCCGAGGACACTGACCCGGCCCACCCCACAGGAGTACTCCCGTGACCACGTCAAGCGTGATCCCCACCCTCCCCGGCCGCTACTACGTCGACCCGGAGATCTTCGCCCTGGAGCAGAAGAACATCTTCGAGTCGATGTGGTTCTGCGTGGTGCGCTCGTCCGATCTGGGCAAGCCGGGAGCCTTCAAGACCGTGCAGGTCGGCACCGAGAGCATCCTCGTCACCAGGGCGCGGAGCGGGGCGGTGCGCGCGTTCTACAACGTCTGCCGCCACCGCGGCGCCACCATCCGCACGGAGGAGTCCGGCGAGGTCAAGCGGACGTTCCAGTGCCCGTACCACGCGTGGACCTACGACCTGGACGGCAAGCTCATCGCCGCGCCCAACCTGACCAAGATGGCCGACCTGGACCGGGTCGAGTACGGCCTGGTCAAGGTGCACGTGCGGGAGTGGCTCGGCTACGTGTGGGTCTGCCTGGCCGACGACCCGCCCTCCTTCGAGGACGACGTGCTGGCCGCGGTCACCGAGCGCCTCGGCGCGCTGGACCTGATCGACAACTACGACGTGCCCAGCCTCGAGGTCGGGCGGCGGATCGTGTACGACGTCCAGGCCAACTGGAAGCTCATCATCGAGAACTTCATGGAGTGCTACCACTGCGCCACGATCCACCCCGAGCTGACCGAGGTGCTGCCCGAGTTCGCCGACGGCTACGCGGCCCAATACTTCGTCGGCCACGGCGCCGAGTTCGGCGACGAGATCCAGGGCTTCACCATCGACGGGTCAGCCGGGGTCGACCGCATCCCCGGGGTGAGCGAGGATCAGGACAGGCGCTATTACGCGATCACCATCAAGCCGCAGGTCTTCGTGAACCTGGTGCCCGACCACGTGATCCTGCACCGGATGTTCCCCATGGCCGTCGACCGCACGGTGGTCGAGTGCGACTGGCTCTACCTGCCCGGCGTCGTGGCCGGCGGCAAGGACCTGGACAAGTCGGTCGAGCTCTTCCACCGCGTCAACGAGCAGGACTTCGAGGCGTGCGAGCGCACCCAGCCGCGGATGAGCTCGCGCACGTACGCCAAGGGCGGCGTGCTGGTGCCGAGCGAGCACCACATCGGCGCCTTTCACGAGTGGGTCCAGGACCGGATCGGCTGAGCGATTCCGGACGTGATACAGCCGGCGCGGGCTAGCCCGCGTAGCCGAGCCGGCCGCTGATCTCGTCGGCGCCGCTGATGAGGACGGAGGCGAGCTCGTGCATACGCTCGGCGGGGAAACGGTAGGCCGGCCCGGAGGCACTGACGGCGGCCACGACGTCACCGTGGTAGGAGCGGATGGGCGCGGCTATGGTGTTCAGCCCGTCCTCCAGCTCCTCCAGGCAGAAGGCATAGCCCGTCTCCCTGATCTCGGCGAGCTGCCTCTCCAGCTCGGCCACGTCGGTGATGGTCCGGTCCGTCAGGGGCTCCAGCGGCCCGTCGGACAGCAGCTTCGCCCGCTGCCTGTCGTCGGCGTGGGCAAGGAGCACCTTGCCGCTGGAGGTGGCGTGGAGTGGGGTGAGCTGGCCGACCCAGTTGTAGGCGGTGACGGCGGACGGGCCGCGTACCTGGTCCAGGTTGACCGCGTAGGAGGAGCGGAGGACCGCGATGTTCACGGTCTCACCGATCTCCTCGGCCAGCCGCTGGCAGACAGGATGGCTGCGCCGGGAGATGTCCATCTGGGTGTTGACGCCTCCGGCCAGGCGGATGATGCCGAAGCCCAGGCGGTATTTACCCCGGTCCTCGGCCTGCTCTACCAGGCCGCGCGCCTCCAGGGCACCGAGCAGGCGGAAGGCGGTCGACTTGTGCACGTCGATCTCGGCGGCCACCTCGCTGACGCCGGCCTCGCCCCGCCGGGAGAGGATCTCCAGCACGCTGATCGCCCGATCGACCGACTGCACGCCCCCACTGCCCGACTCGTTGCCCATAGCGAAACTGTAAGTGCTCTGAGGAACTCACGCGAGCTCGAGTGCCAAAAGATCTCCTGTTGCGAGCAGTGCAACGAAATGCGCATAACGCTACGATTCCGGAAACGCGAGAGCGAGACGAGGCAAACATGACGTCACAGCAGTATGACTTCGTCATCGTCGGAGGCGGCTCGGCCGGCTGCGCCCTGGCCAACCGGCTCTCCGCGGATCCTGCCACCCGGGTGCTGGTGCTCGAAGCGGGCCGGCCCGACTACCCCTGGGACGTCTTCATCCACATGCCGGCGGCGCTCCCCTTCCCGATCGGCAACCGCTTCTACGACTGGCAGTACGAGTCCGAGCCCGAGCCCCACATGAACGGCCGCCGGATCTATCACGCGCGCGGGAAGGTGCTGGGCGGTTCCAGCAGCATCAACGGCATGATCTTCCAGCGCGGCAACCCGCTCGACTACGAGCGCTGGGGCGCGGATCCCGGGATGAAGACCTGGGACTACGCCCACTGCCTGCCGTACTTCAAGCGCATGGAGAACTGCCTGGCCGACCCCGGCACCCCCTGGCGCGGCCACGAGGGACCGCTGGCGCTGGAGCGGGGGCCGTCGAGCACGCCCCTCTACACGGCCTTCTTCCAGGCGGTGCAGCAGGCCGGCCACCCGCTCACCGATGACGTCAACGGCTACCGCCAGGAGGGTTTCGCCCGCTTCGACCGCAACATCCGGCGGGGCCGCCGGCTCAGCGCGGCCCGGGCGTACCTGCACCCGGTGATGAAGCGGCCGAACCTCACGGTGAAGACGCGGGCGTTCGTGACGCGGATCCTCTTCGAGGGCAAGCGGGCCGTCGGTGTCGAAGTCGACGGCGGGAGGGTGCGCGCGGGAGAGGTCATCCTGTGCGGCGGCGCGATCAACTCGCCGCAGCTGCTCCAGCTGTCCGGGATCGGCAACGCCGAGGAGCTGGGCGCCCTCGGCATCGACGTCGTGCACCACCTGCCGGGCGTGGGCGAGAACCTGCAGGACCACCTGGAGGTCTACATCCAGCACGGGTGCGACAAGCCCGTCTCGATGCAGCCGAACCTGCAGAAGTGGCGCCATCCGTGGATCGGCGCCCAGTGGCTGTTCCTGCGCAAGGGGCCGGGCGCGACCAACCACTTCGAGGCCGGCGGCTTCGTCCGCAGCAACGACGACGTCGACTACCCCAACCTCATGTTCCACTTCCTGCCGATCGCGGTGCGCTACGACGGCTCCGCGCCCGCGGGCGGGCACGGCTACCAGGTGCACGTCGGGCCCATGTACTCCGACGCCCGCGGCTCCGTGAAGATCAAGAGCACCGACCCGCGGCGCCATCCCGCCCTGCGCTTCAACTACCTGTCCACCGACCAGGACCGGCGCGAGTGGGTGGAGGCCATCAGGGTGGCTCGCGACATCCTCGGGCAGCCCGCGCTCGCCGCGTACAGCACCGGCGAGCTGTCACCCGGACCCTCCGTGGAGACCGACGAGGAGATCCTGGACTGGGTGGCCAAGGACGGCGAGACGGCGCTGCACCCGTCCTGCACGGCCCGGATGGGCGTGGACGAGATGTCCGTGCTCGATCCTGAGAGCATGCGCGTGCACGGCGTGGACGGGCTGCGGGTGGTCGACGCCTCGGCCATGCCGTACGTGACGAACGGCAACATCTACGCGCCGGTCATGATGCTGGCGGAGAAGGCGGCCGACCTGATCCTCGGCAACACCCCGCTCCCGGCGGAGACGACCGAGTTCTACCGGCACCGCTCCTGACCCCGGTATCGCGCACGTCGCGCCGGCCTGCCTGCGTTCCTCCACCCCGCCGCACTCCGGCATGCGTGGAAGACGGCCCACACAACGACGGAGGCGGTGGGGGACTCCCCCACCGCCTCCGGATACCGAAAGATCAGCGGAAGACGACCGTGCGGTCGCCGTTGAGCAGCACCCGCTGCTCGCTGTGCCACTTCACCGCCCTGGCGAGCACCTGGGCCTCGACGTCCCTGCCGACGGCGACCAGGTCGTCGGGGTCGAGTTCGTGGTCCACCCTGGCCACGTCCTGCTCGATGATCGGCCCCTCGTCCAGGTCCGCCGTGACGTAGTGCGCCGTCGCGCCGATGAGCTTCACCCCGCGCTCGTGCGCCTGGTGGTACGGCTTGGCGCCCTTGAACCCCGGCAGGAAGGAGTGGTGGATGTTGATCGCCCGCCCCTCCAGTTGCTTGCACAGGTCGTCCGACAGGATCTGCATGTAGCGGGCGAGCACCACCAGGTCCGCGTCGTACTCGGCGACCAGCTCCAGCACCCTGTTCTCGGCCTCGGCCTTGCCGTCCGGCGTCACGGGCACGTGGTGAAAGGGCACGCCGTAGGAGGCGGCCAGCGGCACGAGGTCCGGGTGGTTGGAGACGACGGCGGGGATCTCGATGTTCAGGCCACCGACCTGGCGGCGGAAGAGCAGGTCGTTCATGCAGTGACCGAACCTCGACACCATGATCAGCATGCGGGTCGGCGTGGCCGCGTCCTTGAGCTGCCAGCCCATCTGGAAGGACTCCGCGACGTAGGCGAAACCTTCGCGCAGCTCCTCCAGCCCGTCCTGGGAGGCGAAGTGCACACGCATGAAGAACCCGCCGCCCTTGCGGTCGTTGAACTGCTTGCTCTGCAGCATGTTCCCGCCGTGCTGGATGAGGAAGCTGCTCACCGCGTAGACGATCCCCGGCTTGTCGGCGCAGGAGACGGTGAGGATGAACTCGCGCCCAGCAGCCATCGCTCCTCCTCAGAAGTTGCGTATTACGCAAATATGTGACTTATACGCAACAGCGTGAACGGAGAGCAGCGGTTCCGTCAAGAGGGAGAAATGGCGCCTGCACAGTGGGCAAAACCCATCACAACACCTGGATTCGGCCAGTGATTCCCCCAAAGGCTTGACGAACGCCCAGCTGCCAGTCAATCCTGTTCCCCAATAAGCACTAGCTTGCGTCATGCGCAACGATCAGGGGTGTGCCGGATGACCGACCTCTACATCGGCGGCACGTGGTCGAGGCCGATCGCCGGTGGGCAGCGGCACATCCATTCACCCGCCGACGGCGGCCTGGTGGCCACGGTGGCGGAGGCCACCGCGGCCGACACCACGCGAGCGATCGAGGCCGCCCGGCACGCCTTCGACGCGGGCCCCTGGCCCGAGACGCCGGCACGCGAGCGGGGCGCGCTCCTCAACAGGGTAGCTGACCTGCTGGAACGCGACCGCGACACCTTCGCGAGGGCTGAGTCGGGCGACACCGGCAAGCGGCTCGTGGAGAGCGAGTACGACGTCGACGACTCCATCTCCTCCCTGCGGTACTTCGCCGGGGTGGCCGGCACCGACGCGGGGCGGGTGATCGACACGGGCCGCGACGACGCCATCAGCCGGATCGTCCACGAACCCGTCGGCGTCTGCGCCCTGATCACGCCGTGGAACTATCCGCTGCTGCAGGCGACGTGGAAGGTCGCCCCGGCACTCGCCGCCGGCAACACGTTCGTGCTCAAGCCCAGCGAGCTCACGCCCAGCACCTCCATCCTGCTGATGCGTGCGCTGGAGGAGGCGGGCCTGCCCGCGGGTGTGGCCAACCTGGTGCTCGGCGCGGGCCCCGAGGCGGGTGCGCCGCTGGCCGAGCACCCGGCCGTGGACCTGGTGTCGTTCACCGGCGGCGTGACCACGGGACGCCGGATCATGGCCGCCGCCGCCTCCACCGTCAAGCGCGTGGCGCTCGAGCTGGGCGGCAAGAACCCCAACATCGTCTTCGCCGACGCCGACGTCGAGACGGCGATCGACTTCGCCCTCACCGCGGTGTTCCTGCACTCGGGCCAGGTCTGCTCGGCCGGCGCCCGCCTCCTCGTCGAGGACTCCCTGCACGACGCCTTCGTGGACGAGGTGGTCCGCCGGGCGGAGCTGATCCGCCTGGGCGGCCCCTTCGACCCGGACGCGCACACCGGCCCGCTGATCTCCGCCGCGCACCTGGCCAAGGTCGAGGATTACGTGGCGGCGGGCCTGGCCGAGGGCGCGGTCCTGCGCTGCGGCGGGCAGCGGATGGCGGGCGACGGCTTCTTCTACCGCCCCACCGTGCTCGACGAGTGCAAGCAGGGCATGCGCGTGGTGCGCGAGGAGTCCTTCGGCCCGGTGCTCACCGTCGAACGTTTCTCCACCGAGGACGAGGCCGTGCGCCTCGCCAACGACACCGAGTACGGCCTGGCCGGCGCGGTCTGGACCCAGGACGCCGGCAAGGCGCAGCGGGTGGCGGGCCGGTTGCGGCACGGAACGGTGTGGATCAACGACTACCACCCTTACGTACCGCAGGCCGAGTGGGGTGGCTTCAAGCAGTCAGGCATCGGCCGTGAGCTCGGGCCCACCGGTCTGGACGAGTACCGCGAGATCAAGCATGTCTGGCAGAACATCCGCCCACGCCCCCAGCGGTGGTTCCCAGCGAACTGACGCCCGACGACCCAGAGGTGGTCATGACCGTACCGTCACTGACCGAACGCACACCGCTCGGCACCGAGACACCCCCCATCCTCGAGGTGAAGGGGCTCTGGAAGGTGTTCGGGCCCAAGGCTGACCGCGTCGTCGGCACCGCTCTCGGCCGCACGGAGCTGAAGGAGCAGACCGGCTGCGTCGCCGCCGTCCGCGACGTCTCCTTCTCGGTGCGACGGGGCGAGGTGTTCGTCGTCATGGGCCTGTCCGGCTCGGGCAAGTCCACCCTGGTCCGCTGCCTCACCAGGCTGATCGAGCCGACGGCCGGCGAGATCCTGCTCGACGGCGACGACGTGCGCAAGGCCGACGAGAAGCGGCTGCGGGAGCTGCGCAGGCACCGCATGGCCATGGTCTTCCAGCACTTCGGGCTGCTGCCGCACCGGTGCGTGCTGGACAACGTCGTCTTCGGGCTGGAGATCCGCGGCGTGCCCAAGCAGGACCGCTACGTCAGGGCGCGCGAAGTCGTCGGGCTGGTGGGTCTGACCGGCTTCGAGAGCTCCTATCCCGACCAGCTCTCCGGGGGCATGCAGCAGCGTGTCGGCCTGGCCCGCGCGCTGGCCGCCGACCCCGAGGTGCTGCTGTTCGACGAGCCGTTCTCCGCGCTCGACCCGCTGATCAGGCGCGAGATGCAGAACGAGGTCATCCGCCTGCACCACGAGGTCGGCAAGACCATGATCTTCATCACCCACGACCTGAGCGAGGCGCTCAAGCTGGGCGACCGCATCCTGATCATGCGCGACGGCGAGCTGGTCCAGGTGGGCACGCCCGACGAGGTCGTGGGCGCGCCGGCCGACGACTACGTCAGGGACTTCGTCAGCGACGTGCCGCGCTCCCACGTGCTGACGCTGCGCTGGATCATGCGCGAGGCGCTGCCGGACGAGCCCCTGGACGGCCCCGAGCTGGGCCCCGACGTGGTCATCCGGGACGCGGTGCACACCGTGATGTCGGCCGACCGGCCGGTCCGCGTGACACAGGACGGCGCCCTCCTCGGCGTGGTCACCAGCGCCGAGATCCTCGAGGTCATCGCGGGAGGGCAGTCCTGATGGCCCCAGTGGTGGGTGCTGTGACGGGGGTGGCCACGCGGCTCCGGGTCCGCGGGCTGCTGATCCTGGCGGTGCTCGCGATCTGGGGGCTGGGATGGGCGTTGCTGAACGGGCGCGACACGCTGGCGCTCGGCGGCGCCGAGCTGACGCCGCTGCACAGCTCGCTCAGCGAGGGCATGGACGCCGTCGACGACAGCAGGAACAGCAACCCGTTCTTCCTCTACTTCATCAACTACATCCGGCTCTTCCTCGACGAGGCCGTGACGTTCGTCCAGGCCCTGATCAGCCAGCCGTCCTTCGGGCGCCCGGTCCCCGTGCTGGGCTGGCTGGGCGTGACGGGCCTGGCGACCGCGATCGCCCTGCTGTACGGCAACAGGAAGGCGGCGCTGCTCACGGCCGCGGGCCTGGTCTCCTTCGGGCTGCTGGGGCTCTGGCAGGAGAGCATGGACACGCTCGCCCTCACGCTCACCGCGGTGGTGTTGTCGCTGGCCGTGGGCATCCCGCTCGGGGTGTGGGCGGGGATGAGCGACCGTTTCCACCGGCTGGTCACCCCGGTGCTGGACTTCATGCAGACGATGCCGACGTTCGTCTATCTGGCACCGCTCACGCTCTTCTTCCTCATCGGCCCGGCCAGCGCCACGGTCGCCACGATGATCTACGCGGTGCCGCCGGCCATCCGCATCACCGCGCACGGCATCCGCCAGGTCTCCCCGGACACCCTCGAAGCAGGCGCCTCGCTGGGCGCCACCACCGCCCAGTCGCTGCGGCACGTGCGGCTGCCGATGGCCAAGCAGACGATCATCGTCGGCGTGAACCAGACCATCATGGCCGCCCTGTCCATGGCCACCATCGCGGCCCTCATCGACGCGCCCGGCCTGGGCAAGACGGTGTTGAAGGCGCTGCAGACCCTGGACGTGGGCACCGCGTTCAACGCGGGCCTGGCCATCGTCATCATGGCGGTGGTGCTGGACCGGGTGACCTCGGCGGCGAGCCGCCGGGTGGAGGCCGAGCGCAGGGCCGGGCGGCTGCTCACCCCCGGACGGCGCCGGCTGCAGGTGGCGGGCGTGCTCGGCGTCACCGCGGTGCTGGGCTATCTGTCGTACACCTACGTGTGGGCGGCGGAGTTCCCGGCACAGGCCAACATCGGCCCCGTCGTGCGCCGCGCCGCCGACGCGGCGAGCGTCTGGGTGCAGGACAGCCTGGTCGGCTTCACCGGCGCGGTCAAGAACCTGCTCACCAACGGGCTCCTCAACCCGTTCGAGTCGCTGCTGACCGGCTCTCCCTGGTGGCTGGTCTTCGCCGTGGCCGTGGCCGTGGCCCTGCTGGTGGGCAACGCACGCGCGGCCCTGGCGACCGCGGCCGGCCTGGCGGTGCTGGTCCTGCTCGGGCTCTGGCAGGACAGCATGGTCACGCTGGCCTCGACCCTGGTCGCGACGATCCTGGTCATGATGCTCGGCGTGGTAGTCGGGGTGTGGATGGGCCGCAGCGACCGGGCCGACACCGTGCTGCGTCCCGTGCTCGACGCCGGCCAGACCATGCCCGCCTTCGTCTACCTGGTGCCGATCCTGGGCCTGTTCGGCCCGACGCGGTTCACCGCGATCATCGCGGCCGTGGTCTTCGCGGCGCCCGTCGCCATCAAGCTGGTGGCCGAGGGCATCAGGCGGGTCTCTCCCACCACCGTCGAGGCCGCCACCTCTGTGGGGGCCAGCACCTGGCAGCTCATCTCCAAGGTGCAACTGCCGATGGCCCGCAGCGGCATGACGCTCGCGGCGAGCCAGGGGCTCATCTACGTCCTCTCGATGGTCGTCGTGGGCGGCCTCGTGGGAGCGGGAGCGCTCGGCTACGACGTCGTGGCCGGATTCTCGCAGCACCAGCTCAGGGGGAAGGGGCTGGCCGCCGGGCTCGCGATCGTCGTGCTCGGCATCGTGCTCGACCGGGTCATGCGCGCCGCCACCGAACGCGCCGACGCGGCCGCTCACGGCGGGCAACCGCACAAGTAACCGACGACGGGCCCTCGGCCCGGGAACCACCAGGAGGACCTAGGTGACGAATTCGAGGAGCGGAAAGATCAGGGTACTCGTGCTCGTAGCCGGCATGGGCCTCCTGCTGAACGCCTGCGCGGGTGCGAAGGTCGGCGAGACGGCCGCGCCCGCCGCCGGCGGCGGCAGCGCCAAGGCGTGCGGGACCCTCAACCTCGCGATCAACCCATGGGTGGGCTACGAGGCCAACGCCGCGGTCATCGGCTACGTGGCCGAGAAGAACCTCGGCTGCAAGGTCGTGAAGAAGGACCTCAAGGAGGAGGTGGCCTGGCAGGGCTTCTCCACCGGCGAGGTCGACGCGGTCGTGGAGAACTGGGGCCACGACGACCTGAAGAAGAAGTACATCGACGACCAGAAGACCGCCGTCTCCGCGGGGCCGACCGGCAACAAGGGCGTCATCGGCTGGTACGTGGCACCGTGGATGGCCGAGAAGTACCCGGACATCACCGACTGGAACAACCTCAACAAGTACGCCTCCCTGTTCAAGACCTCCGAGTCCGGCGGCAAGGGCCAGCTCCTCGACGGTGACCCCTCCTTCGTCACCAACGACGAGGCCCTGGTCAAGAACCTCAAGCTGGACTTCAAGGTGGTCTACGCGGGCAGCGAGACCGCGCTCATCACCGCCTTCCGCCAGTCGCAGAAGCAGCAGACGCCACTCATCGGCTACTTCTACGAGCCGCAGTGGTTCCTGTCGGAGCTCAAGCTGGTCAAGGTCAATCTGCCCGCCTACAAGGACGGATGTGACGCCGACGCGGCCAAGGTGGCCTGTGACTACCCGCCGTACGAGCTCGACAAGATCGTGAGCAAGAAGTTCGCCGACTCAGGGAGTCCCGCGTACGACCTGGTCAAGAACTTCACCTGGACCAACGACGACCAGAACCTCGTGGCGAAGTACATCACCGAGGACAAGATGACCGCCGAGGAGGCGGCCGCCAAGTGGGTGGCCGACAACCCGGACAAGGTCAAGGCCTGGCTCCCCAAGAGCTGACGGCGCCGCGAACCGGCCCGATCGCGCTGCGCGATCGGGCCGGTTCGCATGCGTCCGGAGATACCACCCGAATTAGACAGAACGCCCCTTGACACCCGCAATCCAGCGAGCGACGCTTGTTGCGGAAAGCGCGATTGGTTGCATATGTCGCAACAACGGAGGTGGCTATGACGGGCCCGAGAGTCGTTGTCATCGGGGCCGGCGTGGTCGGCGCGGCACTCGCCGACGAGCTGTCGTCCCGCGGCTGGACCGACGTCACGGTGGTGGACCAGGGAGACGTGCCCGCGACCGGCGGCTCCTCCTCCCACGCGCCGGGTCTGGTGTTCCAGACCAACGGCTCCAAGACGATGACCGAGATGGCCCGCTACACCGTGGAGAAGTTCGTCGAGCTGGACAGCTTCCTCCAGGTGGGTGGCCTGGAGGTGGCCACCACCCCCGAGCGTCTCGCCGAGCTGCACCGCCGCCACGGCTGGGCGGCGGCGTGGGGCCTGGAGGCCCACCTGCTCTCCCCCGCCGAGTGCGTGGCCAGGCATTCGCTCCTGGACCCCGGCAAGGTGCTCGGCGGCCTGTTCGTCCCCACCGACGGGCTGGCCAAGGCGGTCAAGGCGGTCCAGGCGCAGCTCATCAGGGCGATGGAGCGCGGGGTGCGCGTGCTGGCCAGGCACGAGGTCCTGGACGTCAGGACCGAGGGCGACCGGGTCGCCGCGGTGGTCACCGACCACGGTGAGATCCCCGCCGACGTGGTGGTCTGCTGCGCCGGCATCTGGGGACCGCGCGTGGCCAGGATGGTCGGGATGGAGCTGCCGCTCACGCCGCTGGCCCACCAGCTCGCCTGGACAGGGCAGATCCCCGACCTGGCCGGGCAGAGCGAGGAGGCGACCAGGCCGATCCTGCGCCACCAGGACGCCGACCTGTACTACAGGGAGCGGTACGACACACTGGGCATCGGCTACTACGGCCACCGTCCGATGCCGATCAGCTCCGACGACATCCTCTCCGTGGACGCCGCCGAGGTCATGCCGTCGGTGCTGACCTTCACGCCCGACGACTTCGCCGACGCCTGGACCGAGACCCAGAGCCTGCTGCCCTCGACGCAGTCGGCCAAGGTGGAGGAGGGCATCAACGGCCTGTTCTCGTTCACGACCGACAACATGCCGCTGATGGGCGAGTCGCGGGAGGTGAAAGGCTTCTGGGTGGCGGAGGCCGTCTGGGTCACCCACTCCGCCGGTGTCGGCAGAGCCATGGCCGAGTGGCTGGCCGACGGCCACTGCTCCTCCTTCGACCTGCACGAATGCGACGTCAACCGGTTCGAGCCGCACCAGCTCGCCCCTGACTACGTGGTGGACCGCGGCTGCCAGAACTACGTCGAGGTCTACGACATCATTCACCCGCTGCAGCCCATGGAGCACCCGCGCCCGCTGCGGACCAGCCCGTTCCACCCCCGTCAGCAGGACCTCGGCGCGATCTTCCTGGAGGCCTCAGGCTGGGAGCGTCCGCAGTGGTACGGCGCCAACGCCCCGCTGCTCCAGGGCCGCGACATCCCGGCGCCCGGCGACTGGGCCGCGCAGTACTGGTCGCCCATCGTGGGCGCCGAGGCGCAGGCCACCCGGGAGGCCGTCGCGATGTACGACATGACCGCGCTCAAGCGCCTGGAGATCAGCGGCCCCGGCGCCGTGGACTTCCTGCAGTCCCTCGTGACGGGTGACGTGGACAAGTCCGTCGGCTCCGTGACGTACTGCCTGATCCTGGACAGCGACGGCGGGATCCGCAGCGACGTCACCGTGGCCCGACTGGGTCCCGAGCGGTTCCAGCTGGGCGCCAACGGCAACCTCGACCTCGACTGGCTGGACCGGCGGCGGCCGCGCGACGTGCACGTCCGGGACGTCACCGCGGGCACCTGCTGCGTGGGCGTGTGGGGACCGCGCGCCCGCGACCTCGTCCAGCCGCTGACCGGCATCGACCTGACCGCGCTGCGCTACTTCCGCGGCGCCCGCGGCTACATCGGCAACGTGCCGGTCACCATGCTGCGCCTGTCGTACGTGGGCGAGCTGGGCTGGGAGATCTACACCAGCGCCGACCTGGGCCTCAAGCTCTGGGACACGCTGTGGGAGGCCGGGCAGGAGCACGGCGTGATCGCCGGCGGCCGCGGCGCCTTCACCAGCCTGCGCCTGGAGAAGGGCTACCGCTCCTTCGGCACGGACATGACCTTCGAGCACGACCCGTACGAAGCGGGGCTCGGCTTCGCCGTCAAGCTGGACAAGGGCGACTTCGTCGGCCGCGAGGCGCTGCTGGAGCGCAAGGAGTCGGTGCGCCGGAGCTCGCGCCGGCTCACCTGCCTGCTCACCGACGAGGTGGTCATGGGTAAGGAGCCCGTCTACGACGGCGGCGCCGCCGTAGGCTACGTCACCAGCGCGGCCTACGGATACACGATCGGCAGCGGCATCGCCTACGCCTGGTTGCCCGCCTCGCTGGCGAGCCCGGGCCAGGAGGTGAGCATCGGCTACTTCGACCGGACAGTACGCGCCGTCGTTGCCGAGGAGCCGCTCTTCGACCCCACGATGCAGCGGCTGCGCGGTTAGGAAAGGACGTCACATGATCGACACCCCGCTGGACGTGGTGGACCCGGAGGTCCACGCGGCCATCGGCGACGAGCTGGCCCGCCAGCGCTCGACGCTGGAGATGATCGCCTCGGAGACAGGTGTCCTCGCCGACCGGCTGCGCGCGGCCGACGCCGCCGCGGCCGGGGTGAAGGTGCTGACCGGCGGCACCGACGTGCACCTCGTCCTGGTCGACCTGCGCGACTCGGAGCTGGACGGCAAGCAGGCCGAGGACCGGCTGCACGCCGCCGGGATCACGGTGAACAGGAACGCGGTGCCGTTCGACCCGCGCCCGCCGATGGTCACCTCCGGCCTGCGGATCGGCACGCCCGCGCTGGCCACCCCCGGCTTCGGCGCCGACGACTTCCGCGAGGTGGCCGACGTCATCGCGAATGCGCTGGCGCCGGACGCCGACCTGTCGTTCCTGCGTGGCAGGGTCGAGGTCCTGGCCGGCAAGCACCCGCTCTACGGAGAGGTCCGATGAGCCCTCGCACGCCGGGCGCCGACCTGCCCGAGCACCCCGACCGGCTGTGGAGCGCGGCCGAGCCCAAGTCGTCCTACGACGTGGTGATCGTCGGCGCCGGCGGGCACGGCCTGGCCACCGCCTACTACCTGGCCAAGAACCACGGCATCACGAACGTCGCCGTGCTGGAGCGGGGCTGGCTCGCGGGCGGCAACATGGCCCGCAACACCACGATCATCCGCTCCAACTACCTGTGGGACGAGAGCGCCGGCATCTACGAGCACGCGCTGAAGCTGTGGGAGGGGCTGGAGGAGGAGCTGGACTACCCGCTGCTGTTCAGCCAGCGCGGCGTGCTCAACCTCGCGCACAGCCTCCAGGACGTCCGCGACAGCGTCCGGCGGGTGGAGGCCAACAGGCTCAACGGCGTGGACGCCGAATGGCTGGACCCCCAGCAGGTGAAGGAGGTCTGCCCGATCGTCAACGTCTCCCCCGACGTCCGATACCCGGTGCTGGGGGGCACCTTCCAGCCCAGGGCCGGGATCGCCAAGCACGACCACGTCGCGTGGGGCCTGGCCAGGGCCGCGGCGGCGCTCGGCGTCGAGTTCGTCGAGCACTGCGAGGTCACCGGCCTGCGGGTGCGCGACGGCAGGGTGACCGGGGTGGAGACCAGCCGCGGCACGATCATGGCGGGCCGGGTGGCGCTGTGCGCCGCCGGTCACACCTCGGTCGTGGCCGCCACGGCGGGGATCGACCTGCCGCTGCAGAGCCACCCGCTCCAGGCGCTGGTCTCCGAGCTGCTGGAGCCCGTGCACCCCACCGTCGTCATGTCCAACGCCGTGCACGTGTACGTCAGCCAGGCGCACAAGGGCGAGCTGGTCATGGGGGCGGGCATCGACGCGGCCAACTCCTACCGCCAGCGCGGCGCCTTCCACATCATCGAACGGCAGATGGCCGCGGCCCTGGAGTTGTTCCCCGTCTTCGCCCGGGCGCACGTGCTTCGTACCTGGGGCGGCGTGGTGGACGTCACGCCGGACGCCTCGCCGATCATGGGCCTGACCCCGGTCGAGGGCCTCTACCTCAACTGCGGCTGGGGCACCGGCGGCTTCAAGGCGACACCCGGCGTGGGCTGGTGTTTCGCCCAGACCGTGGCCAACGACGAGCCGCACCCGCTCAACGCTCCCTTCTCCCTTGACCGTTTCGTCACCGGGGCGCTCGTCGACGAGCACGGCGCCGCCGCGGTCGCCCACTGAGGAACGCCACGATGCTGCTGATCCCCTGTCCCTGGTGCGGCCCTCGCGACGAGGCCGAGTTCCACTACGGCGGCCAGGCCCACGTCGCCTACCCGGCGGACCCGGGTGCGCTCTCCGACGAGGAGTGGGCCCGCTACCTGTTCTTCCGCGACAACCCCAAGGGGTCGTTCGCCGAGCGGTGGAGCCACTCCGCGGGCTGCCGCCGCTGGTTCAACGCCGTCCGCGACACCGCCACGAACGAGATCCACGCCGTCTACCGGGTGGGCGAGCCCCGGCCGGTGACGCCGTGAGGCGCGAGAGCGGCGGGCGGATCGACCGCACCCGTACGCTCCGCTTCCGCTTCGACGGCCGCGACTACACGGGACACCCCGGCGACACGCTCGCCTCGGCGCTGCTGGCCAACGGCGTGCGCCAGGTGGCCACCAGCGTCAAGCTGGGCCGCCCGCGCGGCATCTTCGCCGCGGGCAGCGAGGAGCCCAGCGCGCTGGTGCAGATCGAGGAGCCGTTCCCCGAACCCATGCTGACCGCGACCACCGTCGAGCTGTACGACGGCCTGGTCGCGAGCGGGCTGCCCGGACAGGGGCGCCTGGCCACCGAGCCCGACCCCGCCCGCTACGACGCCACCCACGCGCACTGCGACGTGCTGGTGGTGGGCGCGGGCCCCGCCGGGCTGGCGGCGGCCAGGGCCGCCGCCCGCACCGGCGCGCGCGTGATCCTCGCTGACGAGCAGCCCGAGCCCGGCGGCCATCTGCTCGGCACCGCCGAGCAGGTGGCGGGACAGCCGGGCACCGAGTGGGCGGCGGCGGTCGCGGCTGAGCTGGCGGGCCTGCCCGAGGTCACGGTGCTGCCGCGGACCACGGTCTTCGGCCACTACGACGACAACCACCTCCTCGCCGTCGAACGGCGCACCAACCACCTCGGCGGCGCGGCGCCCGCCCACGTGGCCAGGGAACGTGTCTGGCGCATCAGGGCGCGACGGGTCGTGCTGGCCACCGGCGCGCACGAGCGGCCGATCGCCTTCGCGGGCAACGACCTGCCGGGAGTGATGCTGGCGGACGCGGCGCGGACCTACGTCAACAGGTACGGCGTGCTGCCCGGCCGCCGCGCGGTGGTGTTCACGACCGGTGACAGCGCCTACGCCGCCGCCATGGACCTCGTCGCAGCGGGCGTGAAGGTGGCGGCCATCGTCGACGTGCGGCCGGCGCCCGGCGCGGGCTGGGCCGATCGGGCGCGCGAGGCCGGAATCGAGGTGCTGGCCGGGCACGTGGTGACGGCCGCCGCCGGGGACGGACAGGTCTCCTCGGTCCTGGCGGGGCCGCACCCGGAGACCGGCGCACCCGCCGTGGGCGAGCGGTCGTTCGACGCCGATCTGCTGCTGGTCTCCGGCGGCTGGAACCCGGTGGTGCACCTGTTCAGCCAGTCGGGCGGGACTCTGCGCTACGACGAGGCGCTCAGCACGCTCGTGCCGGGCGCGTCGCGGCAGGCGGTGGAGGTGGTGGGCGCGGCCAGGGGCGTGTTCACGCTGGCCGGATGCCTGGAGGACGGCGCGACCGGCGGTGGCGCTCCGGCCGCGGCGCAAGCCGCAGGCGAGCCGTACTGGCTGGTCCCCTCGCAGGACTACCGCACGCACTTCGTCGACCTGCAGCGGGACGTGACCGTGGCCGACGTGCTGCGGGCGACCGGTGCTGGGCTGCGCTCGGTCGAGCACGTCAAGCGCTACACCACCGCGGGCACCGCCCACGACCAGGGCAAGACCTCCGGCCTGCTGACCACGGCCGTCATGGCGCACGCGCTGGGCGTCCCGGTGGGCGAGCTGGGTGCCACGACGTTCCGGGCGCCGTACACGCCGGTGAGCTTCGCCGCGCTGGCCGGGCGCGACCGCGGCGCGCTGCACGACCCGGTCCGGGTCACCGCGCTGCACGAGTGGCACGTCGCCCACGGCGCGCTGTTCGAGAACGTCGGCCAGTGGAAGCGGCCGTGGTACTACCCCCGCCCCGGCGAGGACATGGAGGCCGCGGTCCTGCGCGAGTGCCGGGCGGCGCGAGAGGGCGTGGCGGCGATGGACGCCTCCACGCTCGGCAAGATCGACGTGGTCGGGCCGGACGCGGCGGAGCTCCTCGACCGGCTGTACACGAACATGATGAGCACGCTGGCCGTCGGCGCCATCAGGTACGGAGTGATGTGCCGTCCCGACGGCATGGTCGTCGACGACGGCACCGTCATCCGGCTCGCCGAGGACCACTTCCTCGTCACCACCACGACGGGCAACGCCGCGACCGTCCTGGACTGGATGGAGGAGTGGCTGCAGACCGAGTGGCCGTGGCTGCGGGTGCACCTCACCTCGGTCACCGACCAGTGGGCCACGGTGGCGCTCGTCGGGCCTGGGTCGCGTGAGGTCCTGGCCGGGCTCGCCCCCGGCCTGGCCGTCAGCGCGGCCGACTTCCCGTTCATGACCTGGCGGGAGACGGAGGTCGCGGGGATGCCGGCGCGGGTGTGCCGGATCAGCTTCTCCGGTGAGCTGGCCTACGAGATCAACGTGACCTCGTGGGAGGGCCTGGCCCTGTGGGAGGCGCTCATGGACAGCGGGGCCGTCACGCCGTACGGGACCGAGACCATGCACGTGCTGCGGGCCGAGAAGGGCTACCCGATCGTCGGCCAGGACACCGACGGCACGGTCACGCCACAGGACCTGGGCATGTCGTGGGTGGTGTCGAAGAAGAAGGCCGACTTCATCGGCAAGCGCTCGTACGCGCGGGCCGACACGGCGCGCGCGGACCGCAAGCAGCTCGTCGGGCTGCTGCCGGAGGACCCCGGGCGGCTGCTGCCCGAAGGGACGCACCTGGTGGAGCTCTCCAGTCTGCCGGAGCCGCCCGTGCCGATGCTCGGGCACGTGACCTCCAGCTACCGCAGCGCGGCGCTGGGCCGCACGTTCGCTCTGGCGCTGGTCAGCGGCGGGCGGGCACGCGTCGGCGAGCGACTGTACGCTCCGGTCGGCGACGAGCTGGTGCCCGTCACCGTGACCTCTCACGTCCTGTACGACCCGGAAGGAGCGCGCCGCGATGGCTGAGCGCAGGAGTCCGGCCGCGGCCTTCGCCGACCGGTTCGCGACCGCGTCGAAGAGCGGGGCACTGACCCTGGCGGAGATCCCCTTCCTCCGCCAGATCAACGTGCGCGTGGACCCGGAGAGCCCGGCCGCCGCGGACCTCGGGGCGGCGCTCGGAGTCGCGCTGCCCGTCTCGCCGGGCACCGCCGTGCGGTCGGGCGAGGTGACGGTGGCCTGGCAGGGGCCTGACGAGTGGCTGGTGATCGGGCCCGAAGGCTACGAAGCCGAGCCGCTGCGCGCGGCCCTCGGCGACCGGCACGGGTCCGTGGTGGACGTGTCGGCGCAGCGCACCACCCTGCTGGTCGGCGGCCCCAGGGCCCGCGAGGTGCTGGCCCACGGCTGCGCCATCGACCTGCACCCGTCGGTGTTCGGCCCGGGCGCGGTCGCGCAGACCATGCTGGCGCGGGCCCAGGTCGTGCTGCTGCCCCAGCAGGACGGGTTCCTGGTGCTCGTGCGCTCGTCGTTCGCGGTCTACCTGGCCGAGTGGCTGCTGGACGCGGCCACGGAATACGTGACATGAGCATCGGGGTCTTCGACCTGTTCAACCCACCGCGGCGGGAAGGGCGGTGAGCCCTGTTACCCACGGCTAACGCGGTAGAAACACCGGTATCGGGATGCTCCTGCCATGAGTTTCCCCTTGCCCCCTTTCCTCTCCTCTTCCAGGTAGTACGGCTGTGCCGGCCAAGCCCGGGGCACAACCTGAGCGGCGGCGTACGACGCTGGGATCGGTCGTGGCGGCGATCGCGCCGCTGATCATCCTCACGTCCGGCGTCCCGCTGCCCCACCC
>NZ_VCKY01000131.1 GCF_005889735.1 Nonomuraea turkmeniaca | reverse complement strand
CGTCCCGCCCACGCCCGTCGCGAAACCCAGCCGCCACCACATGCCTGGCCGCCGGCCAACCGCCGCACGACCACGTCCCGTCGCCCGGGCACCCGCACCCGGCCGGGCGTGGGGTACGAGACGCCGGCCCATCGACGGCGGATGACCGGCACCCGGGCGGCAACCGAGCAACAGCCGGGCCCGGGACAGACCCGGGCCCGGCTGTGGAACGCGGTCGCTAACAGTTGCCGAAGGCCGGCAGCCCAAGGATCCGCAGGGTCAGCCACTCGATGGCGAGCGGCCCACCCTCCACGGCCCCCGTGACGTGGTCGGGCGCGGGCAGCGCGGTCCACCGGACGTTCACCCCGGCCCGGCAGTACTCCGACCGCAACGTCGACCCCACCGCGAACGGGATGATCTCGTCCCCCCGGCCGTGGTACAGGAACATCGGCACCCGCGGTGGCACGGCCCCGAGCCGGTTCTCGGCCAGCCGCGCCAGCCACTTGGGCTGGTTGAGCAGGTCGATCGGGCTCAGGTCGGAGAAGCGGAGCCCGGCGAGCCTGTCGAGCTCTCCCACGCAGTCGTCCGCGGCGTCGGCGAGCAGCGCCCGGCCCCGGTCGTTGAGATCGGCCTCGAGATCGAGCTCGGGGTAGGCGGCGTCGAGCCCGACGCCGGCGGCCGCGGCCAGCCCGAAGTTGTCGCTGCCGTCCAGGTGCCCGGCGACGGCCCGCAGGTCGGCGGGCACGCCGCCCGCGGCCACGCCCCTGAGCCTGAGCTCGGGCGCGTACAAAGGCTGCAGCTGAGCGGCCCACCCGGCCGACGCCCCGCCCTGGGAGTAGCCCATGACGGCGACGGGCGCCCGGGTCGACAGCCCGGCCGCCGGCAGGCGCATGGCGGCCCTGATCGCGTCGAGCACGGCGTGGCCCTGCGAGATCCCGGCCATGTACGTGTGCTGCCCCGGCGTCCCGAGGCCTTCGTAGTCGGTCACGACGACCGCGAACCCCTTGAGCAGGAACAGGCTGATCAGCGCGAGCTCGGCCTCCCTGCCCTCGCTCATGCTGACGGAGGGGGCGCACTGGTCGCCGAGGCCGTGGGTGCCGGTGGCGTACCCGATGATCGGGCGCGCGCCCAGCGGATAGCCGCTCTTGGGCACGAGCAGCGTGCCGGACACCGCGTTGAGCGCGCCGACGGCGGAGGTGGAGTTGTAGAGGAGGTGCCAGGCGTTGACCGGCACTTCGAGCAGTTTCCCCGGTAGCAGGTAGACGGTGGTGGGCTGTGCGGAGACCACGTCTCCCGCCGTCGCGGCGCGCGCGGGGGTCGTGGTGAGGGACATGATCAATAACAGGACCATGGACACGCTGACGCGGACACGTAAGTTCATGTGCCGCCCCTCTCCCTGATGATCACCGACTTGGGACGGCGGCGCCGCGAGCCGATCGTTACCCGAGGGTAACTCCATGTCAAGGCCCGAAATAACGGAGAAACACAGCCTGTGTCAATACATCACTTGCGAAACAGCTCCCCCGGGCGGACTCGTCAGGCACCATGGAACGCATGGACTCAGGATCGGTAGCCCTTCTGCGCGAACTCCTGGCCCAATCCGGCTGGCTCGAACGCGCCCGCGAGCTCGGCCACGCCCTGCGCGCCACCCGCTCCCCCGGCGGCCTGCTGCTGGTGGGCACCCCTGACGACGAGCCGTGGCACCTGACCGCGCACCTCGGCGACGAGGCGCGATTTTCCGGCCTGCCGCAGTTGACGCCCACCCTGGTGCGCTGGACGCCGCCCCCGGACGCGCCCGCCCACCTGCGCGTCGGCCTCGACCGGCTGGAACGTGCGGCGCGCGGCGAGACGTTGTTCGTGCTGTCGGAGCAGCAGGCGCCGGTGCCGCTGCTGGAGCGGGTGAACGACGCCCGCCGCACCGGCGCGACCATCCTGGCGATCGAGGGCGGCGACACGGAGCTGACCGGTCTGGCGCACGACGCGATCGCGGTGCCGCGGGACGGGCTGGTGACGTTCGACGGCGCGCAGCACCTGGTGAGCGCGGCCGCCGGGGAGGTGGAGCAGCGACTCGGCCTCCGCGCCCGCCTGGCCCGCCTCCTGGACAAGGTCAGCGGCCCCCAGCTGGCCGACTGAGCCCAGCCCGCGTCTATGTGTCGAGCGGCTCCGGGGCGCGGAGCCGGCCGCTGAGCGGTGTCTGCAGCGCCGCCGTGGCCTCCTCGATCGCGCCGATCACCACCGCCTGCACCGGGTCCGGCTCTCCCGACCTCGTACGGCTGACCCGGGTCACGGCGTCCAGCCGCCGCGCCCCCACGTCCCGCAGCTCGCTCACCCGTACCTCACCCTCGGGCACGTCCAGCAGGGCCAGGGCCGGCACGATCGCCACCCCGTGCCCCGCCGCCACCAGCGCCAGCGTCGGCCCGAACTCCGTGATGACGTGCACCCTGCGCGGCTCGAACCCGTGCAACCCCGCCAGCCGCTCCAGGGCCTGCCCGGTCGCCTGGCCGGGCTCCCCGGCCACCCACGGCACCTGCATGAGGTCGGCGAAGGCACGCGGCAGGTCGGGCCAGTCGGGCGGCAGCACGATGCGGAACTCGTCCACGTAGAGCAGCCGCGTGCTCAGCGACGGCTGCGACAGCGCGGGCACGCCCATGTCCTGCTCGGTGATCAGCACGTCCACCGCGCCCAGCCGCAGCTCCTGCAGCGCGGGCTGGCCGTAGATCTCGTGGATGATCGGCGTGATCTTGGGATGCCGTACGGCGAGCTCCCGCATGGCCGGCACCAGCACGTGCTTGATCACCGTGGGGAACGCGGCGATGCGCACGGGCCCGGCCAGCCGCTCGGTGAACCGGGTGAGCTCCCGCCTGGCCTCCAGCAGCTCCTCCTCCACCCGTTCCGCGTACCCGGCCAGCACCCGCCCGGCCGGGGTGAGCGACACGCTGCGCTGGGAGCGGTCGATGAGCGCCAGCCCGACCTCGCGCTCGAGCTGGGCGAGCTGCTGGGAGACCGCGGAGGGCGTCAGGTAGAGCGCCTCGGCGGCGCGCATCACGCCGCCGCGGCGGGCGACTTCGTGGAGGACCCGCAGGCGCCGAGGATCAATATCCATGCAGGTCAGCTTACGTCCACCTTTAGCTTTCTTTATTTGTGCTTTAGCGCCAAGAATCCGGACAATGACGGCCATGGATCTGCTCCTCGCCGCCCTCGGCTGGGCGGGCGCCGGCGCGCTGCTGCTGGGCTACGCCTTGGTATCGTCGTCCCGCCTGTCGGGGGACGGAGTGGCGTACCAGTTGCTCAACCTGTTCGGCTCGATCGGTCTCATGGTCAACAGCGCCTACAGCGCCGCCTGGCCGTCGGCCGGACTCAACCTGGTGTGGGCCGCCATCGGCACGGTGGCCCTGGTCAAGCTCGCGCGCGTACGAGTCGCCAAATGATCGTCGAACTCAGCCACCGCATCGTCGACGGCATGGTGACCTATCCCGGCATTCCCGCTCCGACGCTGGGCGTGCACCTCAGCAGGGAGGACTCCCGCGGGGTGTACGCGCCGGGCACGGAGTTCCACATCGGCATGATCACCCTGGCCGCCAACACCGGCACCTACCTGGACACGCCCCACCACCGCTACGCCGACGGCCCCGACCTGTCACAGGTCCCGCTGACCAAGCTCGCCGACCTCCCCGGCCTGGTGGTGCGCGCGCAGGGACCGCGAGAGGTGGTCCTGGACCAGACCCTGGACGTACGCGGGAAGGCGGTCCTGATCCACACCGGCTGGGACCGCCACTTCGGCACGGACGCCTACTTCCACGGCCACCCCTACCTGGCGCCGGAGTCGGCCAAGTGGCTGGCCGACCAGGGCGCCGCCCTGGTCGGGATCGACTCGCTCAACATCGACGACACCCCACCGCATGGCGAACGCCCCGCCCACACGATCTTGCTGCAGGCGGGGATCCCGCTGGTCGAGCACCTGACGGGCCTGGCGGAGCTGCCCGGAGAGGGCTTCCGTTTCCACGCCGCGCCACCGATGATCGCCGGCATGGGGACGTTCCCCGTCCGGGCCTACGCCATCGTGCCCTAATCGTCGTCCTGGTCGGCTTCGTCCCACGCCTTGTTGCGGTCGGCGGCGCGTTGCAGCGCCCCGGCCGCCTCCTTCTCCGAGGCGTAGGGACCCATCCGGTCCTTGTTGGGGCAGCCTTGGTCAGGCTCGACGCGCATGTGCTTGAGGCAGAACCACCACTGGCCATCGCTCACGACGTCAATTCTGCCCCGTAGACTCATGGTTCATGACGACACTGCTCCAGCCAGGGCGAGTTTCGCCCATGCGGAAGGTCCCCGCCCACATCGAGCGGCCGGAGTACGTCGGCAAGAAGCGCCCCAGGACCGGCGAGTCCGACGTGAAATCTCCCGAGGTCATCGAGCGCATGCGAGTGGCGGGCAGGATCGCCGCCCAGGCGCTCGAGCAGGTGGGCAAGCACATCCAGCCGGGCGTCACCACCGACGAGCTCGACAGGATCGGCCACGAGTTCCTCATCGACCACGGCGCCTACCCCAGCACGCTCGGCTACAAGGGCTATCCCAAGTCCCTGTGCACCTCGATCAACGAGGTGATCTGCCACGGCATCCCCGACGACACCGTGCTGCGCGACGGCGACATCGTCAACGTCGACATCACCGCCTACATCGGCGGCGTGCACGGCGACACCGACGCGACGTACCTGGTGGGCGAGGTGGACGAGGAGTCGCGGCTGCTGGTGGAGCGCACCCGCGAGGCGACGATGCGCGCCATCAAGGCGGTGGCCCCGGGCCGGCAGCTCAACGTGGTGGGCCGGGTCATCGAGGCGTACGCCAAGCGCTTCGGCTACGGCGTCGTCCGCGACTTCACCGGGCACGGCATCGGCACGAGCTTCCACTCCGGGCTGATGGTCCCCCACTACGACGACCCGTCGCTGCGGGTGGAGCTGGTGCCCGGCATGACGTTCACGATCGAGCCGATGCTCACGCTGGGGACGATCGAGTACGAGATCTGGCCGGACAAGTGGACCGCGGTGACGAAGGACCGCAAGCGCACGGCCCAGTTCGAGCACACGATCGTGGTCACGGAATCGGGCAGCGAAATCCTCACCCTTCCGTGACGGCGCGGGTCGCGCACGGGCCCGGAGCACACCGCCAGGGGCCCGGCACTCTCAGTGACGTCGCGTCGGCACCACCCCGGTGACCGTGGTGCCCTCACCGTGCACGCTGTTGACCGACAAACTCCCCCCGACCTCGGCGAACGCCGCCCGCATCCGCGCGATCCCGCGCCCCGTCCCCGACGCGGGGAACCCCCGGCCGTTGTCACTGACGGTCATCCGCAGCCCGCTCTTGCCCACGGTCACGGCGATGGACACGGTCTTGGCCCTGCTGTGCTGCTCCACGTTGTCGAGGGCCTCGCGCATGGTGGCCATGACGCTGCTGGAGACGCGGGAAGGAACGTCGGTGCCCGGCAGAGCCCAGGTCTCCACGGCGATCCCGGTACGCTCCGACCATGCGGCGAGGTAGCTCTCGAGAGCCTCGGCCAGGCTCTGCCCCCCGCGCATGCGTGTCTCTTCCGACAATGGTTCTCGCCTTCCTCGGCACCCCGGGGCCGGCGCCGGTCCCCACTCCGGCGCTCTCACTGGCGGTGCGCAAATCCCCCCTCAAGGCCTGCGCTCGCTAGCTGATGAGGTTATGCCCGTCTCCCCTGAGAGAAAGGCTACCTGGCGGTCCAGGGACTTGTAGTCGGAAGATAGGAGGGCATGGCCGAACGGCTACTCGCCCTTGTCAGCTCGGTTGAGACGGGCGAGATAGGCGTTGTAGGAGTCGAGTTCTGGATCTCCGCCGCCCGTCCGGCCGGCCCTGCGGTCGGACCGCCGCGCCTGCCGCGTGTCGTCCTTGTACCACTGCACGGCGATGGCCAGCAGCACGATCAGCGTCGGGATCTCGCCGAACCCCCAGGCGATGGCCCCGCCGTCCCGCTGGGTCTGCAGCAGGGTGTCGCCCCAGGTGCGGCCGAGTTGCTCGTACCAGCCGGAGGCGATCACCGTGCCCATCATCATCAGCGCGATGCCGAAGAACGCGTGGAACGGCATGGTGACGAAGAGCATGAGGAGCCGCCCGACGTACGGGAGCCGGTTGGGCCCCGGATCCACCCCAATGATCACCCAGAAGAACAGGCACCCGCTGAGCAGGAAGTGCAGGGTCATCCAGATGTGCCCGAGGTGTTCGGTCATGGCGGACTCGAACAGCGGCGTGAAGTAGAGCGCGTACGTGGAGCCGATGAAGACGGCCGTGGCGACGACGGGATGCGTGACGACCTTGGTGAACCTGCTGTGCAGGATCGTCGTGATCCACTCCCGCGGCCCCCGGTCGCCCTTCCTGACGGCGGGCTTGAGCGCGCGCAGGGCCAGCGTGACGGGCGCGCCGAGGACGAGGAAGATCGGCACGATCATGGAGAGGGTCATGTGCTCGATCATGTGGATGTCGAACATGACCTGCGCGTACCTGGCCAGCCCGCTCTGCGTGGCGAACACCAGCAGCCCCACGCCGACGAACCAGGAGACGGTGCGCCCCGGCGGCCAGCGGTCGCCGCGCCGGGCGAGCCTGCGCACGCCGAGCCCATACAGCCCGCCGAGCAGAGCGGCGACCACGGCGAAGAACAGGTCGAACCACCAGAGGGTGAAGACGTTGCCGAGCGTGATCTCCGGCGGCAGGGGGAATCCGAGCAGGTCGAAGGCCCGGTCAGCGGGGCCGACGAACTCGGGCGGCGGGGTGCGCGACAGCGCCACCGCCAGTCCGACGGTGGCGAGCATGAGCACGGTCTCGCCACCGGCCAGCCGGATGAACGCCCCGGGCCTGCCGGACTCGAGCTGGCCCAGCGTGCGCCGCCTGTGC
Source organism: Nonomuraea turkmeniaca (assembly GCF_005889735.1). Lineage (GTDB taxonomy): Bacteria > Actinomycetota > Actinomycetes > Streptosporangiales > Streptosporangiaceae > Nonomuraea > Nonomuraea turkmeniaca. Next base: position 23,627 of record NZ_VCKY01000131.1, on the reverse strand, counting down.
CAGTAACCCACGTAGCCGAGCAGCACGAACGCCACGATCTTGGCGACGGCGAGCATGCCGTATTCGGAGGTCCACAGGTCGGACACGGCGCCCAGCCGGGCGACCAGGCTGAACACCCCGGACAGCCCCACGCCGATGTAGCACCACAGGGCCATCCTGGAGAACCGGGTGGCGGACACCTCCAGTTGCGGCTCGCGCCGCAGGGCGTGCGCGGCCAGCACGACCAGGCCGCCCACCCAGAGGGCCAGCGCGAGCAGGTGCAGCGCCACCGCCGAGGTGGCCAGGTCGTGGTTGGGCGAGGAGGAGGAGTGCCCGGTGAGCGGCACCGGCAGCAGCGTGACCAGCGCGAACACCAGCAGCCCCGCTGCGGCTCCCGCGGTGATCGCGCCGCGGGAGAACAGCGCGATCGCCACGCCGAACAGCACGACGAGCGTCAGCGCCACGCCCTGCGTGGTCTGGGTGGCATAACTGCTGAGGTAGGCGCCATTGAGGACCTGCGGCACCGTCCGGCCCATGGAATCGGCGACGCCGAACACGATGGCGAGGAACGCCGCCCCGGCCCAGGCCAGCGCCGCCCAGGAGGCGGCCTTGACGTAGTGGAGCGCGGGCCTGCCGAGCACGCCCTTGTCGTTGGGCAGCAGCACGGCGGCCATCAGCAGCAGTCCGACGGTGAGGAGTCCCGTGACGTCCATGAGCAGCTTGGACACGGGCAGGCCCCACCTGACGACCGCGCCGGCGTCGGGCAGCCCGGGGATGATCCTGGGGAACGCCCTGCCTCCGGCGATCATGCCGATCACCAGCGCGACGACCGCGGCCGCCGCTCCCGCGAGCGCGAGACGCGCCGCCCTGCTCATGGCTTGCTTCTCCGTGCGCTGAGGAGGAAGCCGATGCCGATGCCGACGAGCCCGCCGATCACGATGATCAGCCAGACGGGGAATGCGGCGTCCTCGGAGGCCGACGCCTGGTCGGCCGCCACCGAGGGCTGCGCCGCGGGCGCGGACGAGCCGCCATCGATGGCCCCGGACGTCGCGGACAGCGTCGCGCTGCCGGAGGGCTCAGGGCTCGGGGAGGACGTCTTCGCGCCCTTGACCGTGAACGGGATCTCCCCCTCGATCGGATGACCGTCGGACGAGACGACCCGGTAGGCGATCGTGTATTTCCCGTCCGGCAGCGGCCCCTTCACCGCCTGCGTCACGACCTTGCCGTCCACCTTCGGCTTGCCGTCCTGCCGCGCGGTGTCGCCGGGGCCGCGCACGATCACGAACGGCATGCGGACGCCGGCGGTGAACTCGAGCTCGACCTCGTCGAGGGCCTCGACTGTGGCCCCCTTGCCCGGGGTGCTGCTCTTGAGCGCGTCGTGCGCCAGCGCCGGAGCCGCGCTGCCGAGAACGAGCAGTGCGGCGAGTATCGCGGTGAGTGCCGCGAGCGGGGATCTCTTCATGGCATCCCCAAGGCTACCGACGCCACTGCCCGGTCCGGACCGCGCTACAGCCCCACGCAGGCCAGAGCACGCTGGTAGGCCTCCACGGCACCGTCGGAATCGCCAAGCTCCTCCGTGGTCTCAGCGGTGGCGTACCAGGTGGAGGCCGACCGGCGGGTGTCCGGCAGCGGCGTCAGCCAGCCGCGCACGGAGGCCACGTGACCGGCCGCCTCCGCGGAGCGGCCGACGGTGCCGTAGACCCTACCGAGCAGGAGGTTCGCCTCGGCTCCCAGCACGTGCCCGAACTCGGGGACCAGGTCTCTGCCGATCGTGGCGTGCTCGACGGCCTTGTCGAAGTCACCGGTCATATATTCGGCGCAGGCGAGCTCCACGTGTACGCGAGCCCGGTCAATCGTGCTGGTCGAGGTCTGCTCGAACTCCACGACCGCGGCGCGCAGCGCGTCTCGCACGGCTAGGGCCTCGGCGGGCCGGGCCTTGAGCCTCTTGCGCAGGAACGCCAGGCGCATCCTGGCGATGTTGCGAGGCTGGCCGTTCTCCAGCTGAACCGCCATGGCCCGCTCGGCGAAGGACAGGGCCTCTTCACTGTGGCCGGTGGCGTAGGCGACGTTCGAGGCGTTCCAGTTGGCGGCGACGATCGAGCGCGGCGTGCCGAGCGCGTCGGCAGCGTTGAGCAGCTCGGCCGCGAACTGGCGAGCGCGCAGCAGGTCGCCGCGCTCCATGTAGGCCGACAACAGGGTGGCGGCCAGCTCGACCATCGGATCGGTCCAAGGCATGCGGGCGCTGCCGACCAGCATCCCCTCGCCCACCTCGACGGCCTCGGTGAGCCGCTCGCTCTCGCGGTAGGCGCGGCAGAGCACCATGGCGACCTCGATGCGGCGCTCGGGTGAGAGCTCCTCCTTGCGGAGCTTCAGCAGGATGGAGATCGCCTCGTCGAGATCCCCGCAGGCCTCGGTGGCGAGGGCGAGCCCGAACTCGGTGTCTTGACGAAGAGCAGTGAGCCCTGTCAGGTTATTGTTCACCAGCAACTCGGCGAAGCGGAGGCGGGCCTCGTTGACCTCACCGTTTTCGAGCGCCAGCCGCGCGTAGCCGAGGGCGAGCTCGATGTCCTCCATCTGCTCGGCAGTGACGCCGTTGATCAGATAGGAGAGCGAGCAGTCCAGTTTCTGGGCCAGCAGCTCCAGAACAGCAGGGGTCGGGGTACGCTTGCCACTCTCGATCAACGAGACGTAACTGTCCGACAACTCGGGATGCGCCAGCTGCGCCTGCGACAGGCCACGTTGTCGCCGAACCGTCTTAATACGGAGTCCAACCAGGTCAGATGTGGTCACAGTCGTCGCTCCCTGAGAACATAAAGTCCGAACAACCCCACATAGGCGAGGGAGAACCCCCCATGCGTATGCGTATTGCCCTGTCCGCCCTGATCACCGTGATTGCGGTCGCGGTGACCGTTGGAGGTAATGCTACGGCTGCGAGTGCCCAAACGTCTTCCCTCTTCTCGAGCTTTGAAGACAGCCACTGCTGCTGACGCACGGACTGGCAAGAGGGGGGCAATCACCTGCCGCCGGCCGACACCGCACCGCGCCCGGCAGGAGACGCCTCCCACAACGGAGGCCGACACGCCTGGTGGCGTGCCCCCTCTTCCCGCGCTGACGACAGTCTAGCGAGGGGTCTCTACCTTGGATCTATACCGCTTGCCTCCTCGGACGACGGCGAAAGGCCGATTACGCTGCCCTCTTGTTGACGAGAACCAGGGCTACCGCGGAGACCGGTCTGAGCGAGGGAAGCTTCAACCACCTGCTGGGCGCGGTGACGGCCGTGCAGGGTTCCGGCCGATCGATCTCGCCCCTACCAGGCAGCGGGCCGTGCTCGCCATTCTCGCCTGCGCCGCCCGTCCCGTGTCGATGGATCAGATGGTCTCGGGGATATGGGGCGAGGCTGCCCCGCGTAACGCCGAGCAGAGCGTCTACTACGTCGCCGGCCACCTTTCCACGGTGGAGTTGGACTACCTGTTCCGGAATGCCTCGCACTTCAGATCTGCGCCGAGCCCTAGCCTGATGCGGCACTACCGCTTCAGCATTGCCCCGAAGAACGTCGACGGCCTGCTGTGCGCTACTCCCCCACCACGCTCCTAGGACCGGGATTCCGCCGCCGAACCATCGTCAAAGAGGTCGTCGATGTGCGTGGCTTCGAGAGCGCGCTGCAGCCAGTCCTCCAGGAGGGCGAGGTCGGTGCAGGTGGTGATCTGCTGGTGCCGGTCGAGGGGAACGTCGATGCCGCGGAAGCGGAGAACGGCGAGCACAGAGGCCGCCTCTCCTGCGGCGCGGCCTCTGTACTCGCCTTCTTCCTGGCCTTTGCGGTACAGGCTCTGGGCCCAGGGGCTGTGCTCGGGGATGTAGGTCGTCACGGTTTCCTCCAGAAGCCGGCGGGCCTGCGGCGCGGCCATATCGATAGTGTAACCAAACAGCGACGCCGCGTCATCGTCTGGCAAGTCCGTGAGCAGCTTGATGAATGCCTCGGTGACCTCCGGCAGATGGCCGTGCGCCATCACTGACACTGACAGCGCCGCCGTCAGCAGGTCCGCGGCCATCTGCTTCGAGTCGGTCAGTACGGGGATGCGGTCGGGCCCGACGATCACTGGCTGCATGATGATGGTCAGGCAGCCGCTGTGGATCTCCACCTGCCTGGTGAAGCGCCCCGCGCAGGGATCGGGCGTGATGAAGATGACGTAGACCGGTTTGCGGGTTCCCTGGAGATGCGGTCCCGCAGGTCTCCCGGCCCCACCCACAACGGGCCGTCGGTCGGCAATTCGATCCCGCCGACCTCGCGCAGCAGGCGTATCGGCAGGTCGAGATGGTCGCGGATGAGCCGGGTGAGGGCGTCGTGCCGAGGGGAGGGCATATACGCAGCGTTATCATCTGATCACACATCGGCATGTCTACCGTGGCAGGCCTGTGTCCCGGAGGGCCAGGAAGAAGTCGACCCGGTCGGCCATCGTGGACAGGTTCCTGCCGGTCAGCTCCTCGATCCTGCGGATGCGGTAGCGCACCGTGTTGACGTGCACGTGGAGCTGCTCGGCGCACGCGTTCCACGAGCCCGCGCAGTCGAGGAAGATCCCGAGCGTACGCACCAGCTCGGACTGGTGCCTGCGGTCGTAGTCGAGCAGCGGCGACAACAGCCGGGCCGCGAACGAGCGGCGCACGTCGCCCGGCACCGTGGCCAGCAGCAGCGCGTGCGTGTAGATCTCGTCGCTGGTCACCACCCCGCCGGCGCGGGCCTCGGCCAGCCGTCTGGCGTGCCCGGCCTCCTCCACGCCGCCCTTGATCGCGGCGGCCCCGGTGAGCGCGCCGCTCAGTCCGGCGCAGACGCGGGTGTCCGGCAGCGCGGTCAGCACCTCGGCGCCCGCACGCAGCCGGTCGGCCAGCTCGGCGGTGGTGCGCCCGCGCAGCGGCACGACGGCGACCGCGCCGTCGGCGCCGGCCGCCGCCACCACCTCGCGGCCGAGCAGCTCCTCCACGATCTGGCCGCCGAGTGCCGCGGGATCGGGGCCTCGGGTGGCGCCGGGGCGGGGCGCGGTGGCGTTCACGATCGCGTACGGCTCCGCCGCGTCGATCCCGCACGTGCGCAGCCGGGCGTTGAGCTCGGCCACGTCGGCCTCGGCCAGCGCGGCCACGATGAGCTGCTCGGCGAGGCGGCGCTCCACCCTGCGCCCCTCCTCCATGCGGCTGCGTTCGAGCCCGACGCAGGCGGCCAGCTCGTAGCCGAGGTCGGCGCGGCCGATCAGGTCGCCGTCGCAGGACAGGATCCAGCCCGCGGCGCGGTGCCCGCGCCCGACCGCGAAGATCGTGTTGCCGCCGACCTGGGCGGGCAGCCGCGGCGCCGTCAGGTACGCCCTGGCGAGTCCCACGGGATCCTGGACCTGCCCGACGATCACCCCGCCGCACGCGGACAGGACGGCGCCGGTGACGCCCAGCTCGGCGGCGGTCAGCTCGAACAGCTCCCGCAGATCGGCGCCCTCGGCGATGGCGGCGACCAGCCTGCGGTGACGGCCGAGCTCGTCACGTACGTCGCCGGACAGCCGCGGCACGACCAGCTCGGTCAGCGTGCGGAAGGAGACCTCGGTCGGGACCTCGATCAGCGGCAGGTCCGCGGCCTGGCAGGCGGCCACCAGGTCAGCGGGCACATGGCCCAGCCAGGCTGCGCCCGCCCCCAGGGCGGCGACCCCGGCGTCGGCCAGCGCGGCCACGAACCTGGCCGAGTCCTCCGGCGAGTGCCGCCACATGAGCCCGGTCAGCACCAGCTCCCCGCCCGACAGGTACCGTCCCGGCTCGGGCAGGTCGGTGATGTGGACGGTGCTGAACTCGCGATCCGGGTCGCCGGCGAGCAGCGTCAGCCGCAGATCATCGATGGCCAGCAGGTCACTGATACGCACTTGGAGGAATATACAAGCCGCGTGTTACGTGCTTTGACATGGATTTCACGTCGCGTGCATAGGACCGTGACCGGCGGCGGTGCTCTACTCGGAGGATGACGGAGACGGCGTACACCACCCGGCACGGGGTTGGAGAGAGCGCGCGGCGTCCGGACGCGGCGCTGAAGGTGAGCGGCGAGTTCGCCTTCGCCTCCGACCTGTGGATCGACGGCATGGTGTGGGGCGCGACGCTGCGCAGCCCGCACCCGTCGGCGTGGATCCGCTCCATCGACGTGGGTCCCGCACTGAAGATCCCGGGCGTGCTGACGGTGCTCACGCACGAGGACGTGCCGGGCGCGAAGTTCTACGGGCTGGAGCACAAGGACCAGCCGGTGCTGGCCATCGACCAGGTCCGCTACCAGGGCGAGCCGGTGGCGCTGGTGGCGGCCGACCATCCGGAGACGGCCCGCAGGGCGGCCGCGGCGATCGTGGTCGAGTACGAGGTCCGCGAGGCCGTCACCGACCCCCGCGAGTCCCGGGAGATCGTGCGCTACCAGCCGGTGCGCGTGGGTGACACGTTCGAGGCCGACGTCGTGGTGACCGGCGAGTACGAGGTCGGCATGCAGGACCAGGCCTTCCTCGGCCCCGAGGCCGGGCTGGCGGTGCCCGCCGAGGACGGCGGCGTCGATCTGTACATCGCCACGCAGTGGCTGCACGTGGACCGCGACCAGCTCGCCCCCTGCCTGGGCCTGCCGCCGGAGAAGGTGCGCCTGACGCTGTCCGGCGTGGGCGGCGCGTTCGGCGCCCGTGAGGACTTGTCCATGCAGGCGCACGCCTGCATGCTGGCGCTGCGCCTGAACCGCCCGGTCAAGATCGTCTACGGCCGCGAGGAGTCGTTCTTCGGCCACGTGCACCGCCATCCGGCGAGGATGCGCTATGAGCACGGCGCCACCCGCGACGGCAAGCTGGTTTACGTCAAGGCCGACATCCTGCTGGACGGCGGCGCGTACTGCTCGTCCTCGCCCGCCGTGGTGGGCAACGCCGCGTCGCTGGGGGTGGGCCCGTACGAGGTGCCGAACGTGCGCGTGGACGCCACCGGCGTCTACACCAACAACCCGCCGTGCGGCGCGATGCGCGGCTTCGGCGCGGTGCAGGCCTGTTACGCCTACGAGTCGCAGATGGACCGCCTGGCCGAGGCGTGCGGGCTGTCACCGGTGGAGATCCGGGTGCGCAACGCCGTCTCGCAGGGCTCGCGGCTCATCACCGGCCAGCTGATCGACTCGCCGGCCCCGCTCGCCGGGATGTTGCGCGACCTGGAGGCCATGCCGTTGCCCGAGGAGTCCCAGGATCGGGACCTGCGGGGGCTGCCCGGCGGCGTCTCGCAGACCACGCACGGCGAGTCGGTGCGGCGCGGGATCGGGTACGGCGTCGGCATCAAGAACATCTGCTTCTCCGAGGGCTTCGACGACTACTCCACGGCCCGAGTGCGCGCCGAGCTGGTCGGCGGCGAGCCGCACGTCACCGTGCACACGGCCGCCGCCGAGGTGGGGCAGGGCCTGGTGACGATCCAGGCCCAGATCGCCCGCACGGAGCTGGGCGTCGCGAACGTCACCGTGGCCACCGCCGACACCCAGGTCGGCTCGGCGGGCTCCTCGTCGGCCTCCCGGCAGTCGTACGTCACCGGCGGCGCCGTCAAGGCCGCCTGCGAGGCCGTGCGCGAGCGGTTCAAGGGCCTGCCGGCGCGGGAGGCCCTGGAGCGGTTCGGCCCGATCGAGGAGACGCGCGAGTTCCGGCACCGGCCGACGTACCCGATGGATCCGGGCACCGGGCAGGGCGACTCGCACACGCAGCTGGCACTGTGCGTGCACCGGGCCGTCGTGGACGTGGACGTGGAGCTGGGGCTGATCAAGGTGGTGGAGCTGGCGGCGGTCCAGGACGTGGGCCGGATCATGAACCCGCTGGCGCTGGAGGGGCAGATCCACGGCGGCACCGCGCAGGGGCTCGGGCTCGCGTTGATGGAGGAGATTCAGGTACGCGACGGCGAGGTGCTGAACCCGTCGTTCACCGACTACCTCATCCCCACCATCCTCGACATGCCGCCCATGCGGCTGAAAATCCTGGAGAACCCGGACCCGGCGGCGCCCTACGGGCTGCGCGGCGCGGGCGAGCCCCCGACGCTCTCCTCCACCCCCGCCATCGCCGCGGCGGTACGCGCGGCGACCGGGCTCCGGTTGACTCGCGTTCCGATCAGGCCGGAAGATATCGCCCTGTTGAGATAAGGGGACACCCAACGGGGAGGAATCCGATGGCAAGCGCACGCGAGGCGGCCGAGGCGGAGTTCAGGCGCTTCGACGCCGACGGCGACGGTCTGCTGACGGCGGCCGAGATCCGCCAGGCCAACGAGGCACTGGGCGGGCAGGGCGCGTCCGAGAGCGAGATCGAGACGTTCATCCAGTCCGCCGACCGCGACGGCGACGGCACGATCGGGCTCGAGGAGTTCGTCGGGCTCGTCGGGCACGGGCGGCACGAAAAGGCGTGATCTTGTCCCCCGCCGGGTAGATCGGCCAAATCCCCCTGAGTCGAGGGGGATGGTGTGCTCGATCGATTCTTCGAGCTGACCGGGCGGGGGACCACCGTCGGCCGCGAGGTGCGTGGTGGCATCACCACGTTCGTGGCCATGGCGTACATCATCCTGCTCAACCCGATCATCCTGGCCGGCGCCAAGGACGTCACAGGCGCCCGGCTGTCCATCGCCGAGCTGACCACCTCCACCGCGCTGGCCGCGGCCGTGACCACGCTGCTCATGGCGTTCATCGGCAACGCGCCGTTCGGCCTGGCCGCCGGGCTGGGCCTGAACGCGGTGGTCGCCTACCAGGCCGCGCCGCACATGACCTGGGCCCAGGCCATGGGCCTGGTGGTGCTCGAAGGCGCCGTGATCATCGTGCTCGCCGTGACCGGCCTGCGCACACTGATCATGAACGCGATCCCGCTGGCGCTCAAACACGCCATCAGCGTGGGCATCGGCCTGTTCATCGCGCTGATCGGGCTGGTCGACGCCGGCTTCGTGGCGGCGGGCACGGGCACGCCCGTGCAGCTCGGCGCCACCGGGCACCTGACGGGCTGGCCGGTCACGGTGTTCTGCTTCGGTCTGCTGCTGATGATCGCCCTGTTCGCGCGCCGCGTCCCGGGCGCCATCCTCATCAGCATCGTGGTGACCGCTGTCCTGTCCGTGCTGGTGAACACGGTGGCCACGATCGATCCCCGGTCGTGGGGGGTGGTGACGCCGCGGGTGCCCGAGTCGCTGGTCGCGGCGCCGGAGTTCGGGCTGGTCGGCCAGTTCGACCTGTTCGGCGGGTTCGCCAGGGCGGGGGCGCTGACGGCGACGGTGGTGCTGTTCACGCTGGTGTTGTCCGGGTTCTTCGACGCGATGGGCACGATCATCGGCGTCAGCGACGAGGCCGGGCTCGTGGACCAGCAGGGGCGCGTGCCGCGGCTGGGCCGGATCCTGACCGTGGACGGCGTCGGCGGCGTGGTGGGCGGCGCGGTCAGCTCATCGGCCAACACCGTCTTCGTGGAGTCGGCCGCCGGAGTCGGCGAGGGGGCGCGGACCGGGCTCGCCAGCGTGGCGACGGGGGCGCTGCTGGGGCTGACGCTGCTGTTCACGCCGCTGGCCGCGGTGGTGCCCGCCGCCGCCGCGGCGCCCGCGCTGGTGCTGGTCGGGGCGCTGATGATGATGCAGAGCAAGAACGTGCCGTGGGACGACCTGGAGCTGGCCGTGCCGGCCTTCCTGACGATCGCGCTGATGCCGTTCACGTACTCGATCACGAACGGCGTGGGCGCCGGCGTGATCGCCTACACGCTGATCAAGGCGGTCAAGGGGAAGTTCGCCGAGATCCCGTGGCTGTTGTGGGTCGTGTCGCTGATCTTCCTGGCGTACTTCGGGATTGACTGGCTTGAGCGGCTCTTCGATTAGCGGATGTCCGCGGAGTTGCAGGCCGTGCCGTTGTTGTCGACATCGGTGTACCAGGCATATTCCTCGTGCGTGCCCTTGTGGTAGGGGCCGTAGCCTGCCGCCCTGGCCTCCTTGCAGCTGGCGAAGCGGCGGTTGGGGGTGCGGCCGGAGTTGCTCGCCGGGTTCGTCGCGGGATTCGTCGCGGGATTCGTCGCGCCCGGGGGCGTCGTTCCCGTGGTGCCGGTCGTTCCCGTTGTCCCCGTCGTTCCCGTTGTCCCCGTTGTCCCCGTCGTGCCCGTCGTGCCCGTCGTGCCCGTCGTGCCAGGGGCGGTCGCCGGCGGGCTGCCGCCGGGCTGGGTCTCGGGCGCCGGGGTGCCGCTCACCGCCGGGCCGAGCAGGCGGGCGGTCAGCGCCTCGGCGTCCTCCTTGGTGAACCCGGCGATGCTCATGCTGTCGCCGTCCATGGTCTGGGTGACGATGGGCGCGGCCAGCACGATCTTGGGCTGTTCGGATTGCTCGGGCGCCAGCACGATCGCCACCTGCCGCTGCTCGATCACCATCTCGTCGATGAGCTGGACCAGCCGCTCCTTGAACGCCGGCGCGACCGCGATGCGGACGGAGTATTGGCCGTCCTTCTCGCGTATCGGCTCGATCTCCTGAACGGAGGGGACCGTGACGCCGTCCTCCAGCAGGTAGCAGGTCTTCTGCTCCTCGTCCAGCACGGCCTGGTCACCCGGGCACGGCGCGGGCTTGGCCTCCCTGACGGGGGCGAAGTGGAGGGGCACCGGAAGCCGGTGCGGCGGCGTGCCGCCCATCAGCGGCGTGTCGGGATTTCTCGTCATCAGGACGGCGACCGTTCCGGCCACGCCTGCGACGAGCACGACGAGAACGAGCGAGACGATCAACACGATGGTGGTGAGTCTGCTCGCCTGCGGCTCCCCCGGGTCCGCGAGTGGCGGCTCTTCCGGCTTGTCCATCGATGACGTTTCCCATCCTGATGTTCGGGCTGCCGGTGAGCTTATCGAGGACCGGCCGAACCGGGGTAATCAGCCGGAGAATCACCGTTTAGCCGCCTCGGGCGAGGAAGAATGAAAGCAGGATCCCGGATGAACGAGAGTTGTTTCATGAACGTCGGTGTTCCTCTAGAAGTCAAGAACAGCGAATATCGAGTGGCGCTGACCCCGGCGGGGGTGAACGAGCTGGTGCGCCACGATCATCAGGTCTATGTCGAGCGGGGCGCGGGTGACGGGTCGTCGATCCCTGACGCGGACTTCGCCGCGGCGGGCGCCGTCATCGTGCCCACCGCCGACGACGTCTGGGCCGCGGGCGATCTGATCATGAAGGTCAAGGAGCCCGAGCCGGAGGAGTACCACCGGCTGCGCAAGGGCCAGGTGCTCTTCACGTACCTGCATCTGGCCGCCTCCAAGGCGTGCACGCGGGCGCTGCTCGACTCGGGCTGCACCGCGGTCGCGTACGAGACCGTGCAGACGCCGAACGGCGCGCTGCCGCTGCTCGCGCCCATGTCCGAGGTGGCGGGCCGGCTGGCGCCGCAGGCGGGGGCCTACCACCTGATGCGCTCGGCGGGCGGCAGGGGCGTGCTGATGGGCGGCGTCTCCGGCGTGCACGCGGCGAATGTCGTGGTCATCGGAGCCGGCGTGTCCGGCATGAACGCCGCCGCCATCGCCCTCGGCATGCAGGCGGAGGTGACACTGCTCGACAAGAACATCGACAAGCTGCGCCAGGCCGACATGATCTACCAGGGGCACTGCCAGACGGTCGCCTCCAACATGCTGGAGATCGAGCGCGCGGTGCTGGAGGCCGACCTGGTGATCGGCGCGGTGCTGGTGCCCGGCGCCAAGGCGCCGGAACTGGTGAGCAACGACCTGGTCAGCCGGATGAAACCGGGCTCGGTGCTGGTGGACATCTCGATCGACCAGGGCGGGTGCTTCGCGGACTCGCGGCCGACCACGCACGAGGAGCCGACGTACCGGGTGCACGACTCGATCTTCTACTGCGTGGCCAACATGCCGGGGGCCGTGCCGCACACGTCGACGTTCGCGCTGACGAACGTGACGTTGCCGTACGCGCTGGCCATGGCCGACCTGGGCTGGCGGCGGGCCATGGGTGAGGACCGAGCGCTGGCACTCGGCCTGAGCACCCACGAGGGCCGCCTGACCAGCCGCCCGGTGGCCGAGGCGCACGGGCTGGAGTGGACGCCGCTGGAGGCGGTGCTGGGCTGACGCCCAGCACCGGCGCCACGCTACTGGGACTGGCTCGGCGACGGGGCGGCGGTCTCCGTCGGCTGTTGCTGCTGCTGCTGACCCGTGGGCTCGGGCGGCAGCGGAGCCTGGTCGGCCGTGGTCGTGATAGCGTCGGTGCCGCCGCACGTGGCGCCCGGCTCCGGCGTGTCAGCCCCGTTCTGGTAGCGCTTGATGAACGCGCCGAGCTTCGGGTCGTCCGGGCTGTTCAGCTTGAGCTGGTGTCCCCACGACGACACGACGATCGGTGCGGGCAGGTTGGGGAACGGGCTCATCAGCATGTATTCCTGGTTGCCCGTGGACGCGGCCACTTCCTTCAGCTTGTCGACCTGCGCCTTGGGCAGGTCGGGCCGGTAGGTGATCCAGGAGGCGCCGTGCTCCAGCGAGTGCACGGCGTGCTCTGAGTGGATCGGCTTGTCGTAGATCGCGCACTGCTGCCAGTAGTTGTTGTGCTGGCCGCCCACCGGCGGGGTCTCCTTGTAGGTGACCGCGTTCCACACGTGCTGGCCGGCCTCGTACTTGTAGTTGGCCACGGCGTCCAGCGACGTCTGCTGGGCCTGCCTGATCAGATAGAAGCCCACCACGCCGACGAGCACTACGATGATCAGCCCGCCCGTTCCCCACATGAGCAGCGCGGCGCGGCGTTGTTTGCGCTTTTGCTCAGCCCGCATCTGCTGCAGATGCTCGCGCCTCGCGTGCGCCTTCTCCTTCGTCATCGTTCCTCCATCGGCGTACCAACACGGGTCACCTTATGCCCTCCGGCCGTATGCGGAGAATAAGAGCGTTGTAAGCGTCCGATCACGACCCCGCCCACAGGTGGGTACGCTGGACGAGCCATGGAAAAGCCCGTCAGTAAACCCATCCTCGTCGTCTGCGGCCTGCTGGTGCTCGCCGCGGCCGCATATTTGCTGTTCGGCCGAGCGGGCACGCCTGGCGACACCTCTCCCGAGGCCGGATTCGCCCGTGACATGGCCGCGCACCACGCGCAGGCCGTGGACATGGCGTTCACGATCAGGGACAAGGGGCCCGCCAAGGAGGTCAGAAACCTGGCCTTCGACATCATCAACACCCAGGCCAACCAGCGCGGCATGTTCCTCGGCTGGTTGCAGCAGTGGGAGCTGGACGTGGCGACGGACCAGCGGCCGATGGCCTGGATGAGCGGCCATGGGCACGGCGGCGCCACGACCGCGCCCGGCACCATGCCGGGCATGGCCACACCCGAGGAGCTGACCAAGCTCAAGGAGGCGCAGGGCACGCAGGCCGAGATCCTGTTCCTGCAGCTGATGATCCGCCATCATGAGGGCGGCGTGGAGATGGCCGAGGGCGTACTCGAGCTGTCCACCCGGCCGGAGGTCGTCAGCATGGCGCGCAAGATCGTCGAGGGGCAGAGCGGCGAGATCAAGCTCATGACGGACATGCTGCGCCTGCGTGGCGCCCAGCCCTTTCCGTCGATACTGAAACCACAGTGACTCGGCGATGGACGCTGACGCGGTGGTCGTCGGCTCCGGCCCCAACGGGCTGGTCGCCGCGGTCACCCTGGCCCGTGCCGGGCGCAGGGTGCTGCTGCTGGAGGCGGCGGAGCGGTTCGGCGGCGGGCTGCGCTCCGGCGAGCTGACGTTGCCGGGGCGGGTGCACGACCTCGGGGCGACCGTCATGGCGCTGGCGCTGGCCTCGCCGGCGTTCCGCGAGCTCAAAGAGGTCGGCTCACTCAAGGGGGTCGAGTTCGCCCATCCCGCCGTGCCCGCGGCCCATCCGCTGGACGACCGCCCCGCCGTGCTCGTGCACCGCGATCCGCGCCGCACCGCGGAGGCGCTCGGGCGGGACGCGGGAGCGTGGCTGGCCACCGTCGGCGCCACAGCGCGGGCCGGATTCCCACTGGTGGAGCTGCTGCTCAAGCCCTTGGGGCCATGGCGCGTGCCGCCGCGGACGTTCGCGCAGGCCGCCAGGTTCGGGGTCGCGGGCGCGCTGCCCGCCACGACCTTCGCCCGGCGGGCCTTCAGCACTGTGGAGGGGCGGGCGGCGATCGCGGGCATGGCCGCGCATTCCATGCTCGACCTGCGCTCTCCCATCTCCGCGGGGTACGGCCTGCTGCTGGCGGCCCTCACCCACCTGGTGGGCTGGCCGCTGGTGCGGGGCGGGTCCCAGGTGCTCGCCGACACGCTGGTGGCCGAGCTCAGGTCGCTGGGCGGGGAGGCGGTCACCGGGCACCGGGTGCGCCACCTGGCCGAACTGTCCGCGCCGACCGTGGTGCTCGACGTGACGCCCCGGGAGCTCCTCGCCATGGCCGACCTGCCCGCGGGCTACCGCCGGCGGCTCGAACGCTTCCGCTACGGTCCCGGGGTGTTCAAGCTGGACTGGGCGCTGGACGGGCCCGTGCCGTGGCGGGACCCGGCGGTGGCGGGCGCGGGCACGGTGCACCTGGGCGGGACGCTGGAGGAGATCGCGCTCAGCGAGGCGGAGACGGCCGCGGGACGGCATTCGCCGCGGCCGTACGTGCTCCTCGTCCAGCCGTACGCGGCCGATCCGACCCGGGGCGGGCACACCCTCTGGGCGTACTGCCACGTTCCCAACGGGTCGGCGGTGGACATGACGGACGCCGTCGAGACGCAGATCGAGCGGTACGCCCCAGGATTCCGCGACCGTGTGCTGGCCCGGCACGCGATGGGGCCCGCGGAGTTGGAGGCGGCCAATCCGAACCTGGTGGGGGGCGACATCGGGGGCGGACTGGCCAGCCTGACCCAGTTCCTGCGCCGCCCCGTCTGGTCCCCGGCGCCGTGGCGTACGCCCCTGCCGGGCGTGTTCTTGTGCTCGTCCTCGACGCCGCCGGGGGCGGGGGCACATGGGATGGGCGGCTGGCAGGCCGCCCGCCTGGCCCTCCGTTCTGGCGCCCGGCCCTGACGCGTCCCGACCGGGGCAGGCGTCAGGAGCCGGCGGCGCGCATTTCCTCGGCGATGGCCGCGGCGAAGGCGTCCACGTCGGCCTCCGTCGTGTCGAAGGCGCACATCCACCGCACCTCGCCCGTGGCCTCGTTCCACGTGTAGAACCGGAACCGCTTCTGCAGCCGCTCGCTCGCATCCCTCGGCAGGACGACGAAGACGGCGTTGGCCTGCACCGGGCGCGGCAGCGTGACGCCCGGGATGTCGCGCACGGCCTCGGCCAGGCGCCGCCCCATGGCGTTGGCCTGGCGCGCGTTCCGCAACCACAGGTCCCCCGACAGCAGGGCCTCGAACTGCGCCGACACGAACCGCATCTTCGACGACAGCTGCATGAACGTCTTGCGGATGTAGTCCACGCCGGTGGCGGCCGACGGGTTGAGCACGACGACGGCCTCGCCGTACAGGAGACCGATCTTGGTGCCGCCGAAGGACAGCACGTCGACGCCGGCGTCGGTGGTGAGCGCCCGCATCGGCACGTCCAGCGCGGCCGCCGCGTTCGTCAGCCGCGAGCCGTCGAGGTGGACGAGCAGCCCGCGCTCGTGAGCGTGCGCGCAGATCGCGGCGATCTCGTCGGGCGTGTAGAGGGTGCCCAGCTCGGTGGTGTTCGAGATGGACACCACCCGCGGCTGGGCCCGATGCACGTCGCCGAAGCCCCACGCCTGCCGGTCGATCAGCTCGGGTGTGAGCTTGCCGTCGGGCGTGGGGACGGTCAGGAGCTTGATGCCGCCGGCCACCTCGGGCGCGCCGCCCTCGTCGGTGTTGATGTGGGCGGTCTCGGCGCAGATGACCGCCTCCCAGTGAGCGGTCATGGCGCGGAGGGAGACGACGTTCGCGGCCGTGCCGTTGAACACCGGCCACGCCTGCGCCTGCTCGCCGAAGTGCCGCCGGAAGACGTCCTGCAGGGCCTCGGTGTAGACGTCGTCGCCGTAGGAGATCTGGTGGCCGCCGTTGGCGGTCGCGATGGCCTGGAGGATCTCGGGGTGCACGCCCGCGTAGTTGTCGCTGGCGAACGCCTTGTGCTGGGGGTCGTGCCGGGGAATCAAGAAGTGAGGTCCAATCGGGTGCCGTTGAGCTCGGCGGCCGGGCGGTCGTACAGGCCGCCGATCGCCGCCGCGAGATCGTTGACGTCGGTGAAGCCGGGGAAGCGCGCGTCCGGGCTGGCGGCGCGCATGGCGTCGTTGACGAGGGCCTTGACGACGAGGATCACCGCCGCGCCGCCCGTGCCGGACAGGGCGTCGGCGAGCGACAGCGTCCACGCCTCGGCCGCCGCCTTGGCCGCCGAGTAGACGGCGCCGCCGGCGGTCGGCCGAGCGGCCGCCTTGGCGGAGACGATCACGAAGCGGCCGTTGTCGCTGCGGCGCAGCAGCGGCTCGAAGGCCAGCGACACGTGCTGGAGGGTACGGATCAGCAGGTCGTGCAGGACGTCCCAGTCCTCGAGGTCGGTCTCGGCGAACGAGCCGGACCCGCGCCACCCGCCGACCAGGTGCACCACGCCGTCCACCCGGCCGTGCTCGCGGTCGATCCGCTCCGCCAGCTCCTGTACGGCCGCGCGGTCGAGGAGGTCGACGTCGTCCTTGTCGACGCCGATCACGGTATGGCCGTTTTTCCGGAAATATCCGGAAACAGCCTCACCTGTGGGGCCTCCGGCCCCGGTAATCAGAATGATCATGCTCGGAGTCCCTTAGTCGATTCGACCACGTCCGTCAGCTTACGGCGCAGCGCCTCGTAGAACATGCTGAGCGGGAACTCGTCCGGCAGCACCGCGTCCACCTTGGCCTTCTGCTCCTCGGGCAGCGCCTCGATGCCCTTAGCCCAGGTCGAGCCCGGGTGCGGCGCGACATAGGAGCTCACCAGCTCGTACGCCGCCAGCCAGTGCGCCAGCTTCGACCGGTCGATGCTGTCCCGGTAGAGCTTCTCCACCGCGCCCCGAAGGTCGGCCACGCCGTCCGCGACCCGCTCCCAGTCGATCGACAGCCGGTTGTCCGTCCACCGCACGACGTCGTTGCGGTGCAGGTAGGCGAAGAGCAGTTGCCCGCCGAGCCCGTCGTAGTTCCGCATCCGCTCCCCGCTGATCGGGAACCTGAACAGCCGGTCGAACAGGATCGCGTGCTGCACGTACCGGGCGTGCGGCACCCCTTGCCGCTCCAGCTCCACCGCCTCGCCGAACGCGGTGAGGTCGCAGCGCAGCTCCTCCAGCGAGTACAGCCAGTACGGCATCCGCTGCTTGATCATGAACGGGTCGAACGGCAGGTCACCGTGGCTGTGCGTGCGGTCGTGGATCAGGTCCCACAACACGAACGTGTCCTGCGCGAGCTGCTGCGAGGTCAGCAGCCTGGCCGCGTCCGGCGGCAGGTCGAGCTTGAGCGTGCCGGCTGCCGCCGCCGACACCCGCCTGAACCTGGCGGCCTCGCGGTCGGCGAAGATGCCGCCCCAGGTGAAGCGGGCCGGCGCCTGGCGCACCGCCACCGTCTCGGGGAACAGCACGGCGGAGTGCGTGTCGTAACCGGAGGTGAAGTCCTCGAACGCGATCGGCACGAACATCGGGTTGTCGTAGCCGTTCGCCTCCAGCCCGGCCAGCCAGTCCGGCCAGATGGTCCGGATCCAGACGGCCTCCAGGTTGCGGTTCGGGTTGCCGTTCTGGGTGTACATGGGGAACACCACGACGTGCTCCAGGCCGTCCACGCGCTGCGTGTCAGGGTGAAAGAGGTCGAGCGAGTCGAGGAAGTCGGGCACGCCGAGGCCCTGCTCGGCCCATGTCGCCAGGTCGTGCTGGACGGCCTGGAGGTACGCGGCATCATGCGGGAAATATGGCGATATTTCGCCTACATGCTCGGTGATCGCGCCGACCAGCGCCTTGGCACGTTCCTGGGATTCCTCCGGCACCGAGCCGTCCTTGACCTGGAGCGGCCTCAGCTCCTCGACGACCGCCTTGAGCCGGGCGAACAGGGCGGCCTTGGCCTCGTCGCGCCGCTCCGCGCTCCCCTCGCCCTCGGGGATCCGGGCGGCCCAGGTGATCACGTTCCCCCAGAGCCTGGCGTGGTCGTAGTCGTCGATGGAGTCGTCGCCGAACAGGTCGGAGTCGGCGAACACCACGACGCGGCCCCGCCCGTGCCGCACGGCCACCGCCAGCGGCGCGCCCGCCGGGTCGGCGGCGGGCGAGGTGGTGAACAACACGGTCGCGTCCGCGACGGTGCCCGGCTCGCCCGGGACCGGCGCGAGGGTCAGGACGCCGGTGCGGTAGAAGCAGGCGGTCTTGACGCCCGCGAGCAGCCCGTCCGTGGTGGCGCGGGTGGCCAGCACCCAGGTGGCCACGTCCCGGTGCGCGTTCCTCGGGTCGCGGACCGTGGTGTGCTCCACGCCGATCCCGAACCGCCCGAGCAGCTCACGCAGGTTGTTGCCGTACTTGTCCTGCTCCTCCTCGGCCAGGACCACCAGCCCGCCGCCCGCGGCCACGTACGCCTCGACGGCGTCCAGCTCGGCGGCGGAGAAGACCGGGCTGCCCTGCCCGGTGGTGCGCTCCCACCGCTCCCCCGACGGGTGCGCGATCACCAGGACGTCCTGCTCGGCGAGGACCTCGGCGTCGATCGGCCCCGACGAGCGAGCGACCACGGTGTGCCCCAGGTGCCGCAGCAGCCCGGCCGCGCGGGCGTAGCTGTTGTCGTCGGGGTGCGCGGGGTTGATGGCCTCGGCGACCTCGCGCCGGACGGTCCACGACTCGCTGTGAGCCTCGTCAAACAGAACCCGGGGGAATGCTTGCATGAAATATCTCCTGCATCTACCGCCTTATGCAGGAAAATATACACATAGATCCCGGATGCCCCGTCAAACCCTCAGACGGCACCCGGCCGCACGACGCCGGTCTCGTACGCGAACACCACCGCCTGGGCCCGGTCCCGCAGGGAGAGCTTCATCAGCACCCGCGCCACATGCGTCTTGACCGTCGCCTCCCCCACGTATAGCTCCCCGGCGATCTCCGCGTTGGTCAGGCCGCGCGCGAGCAGCCGCAGCACCTCCAGCTCGCGCGGCGTCAGCTCGCCCAGCATGGGCGAGGGCGTCGGGTCGGCCCGGCCGGCGAACGTGGCGATCACCCGGCTGGTCACGGCCGGGTCGAGCAGCGCCTCACCGGCGTGCACCACCTTGATCGCGTCGAGCAGCTGCTCCGGCGGCGACACCTTCAGCAGGAAGCCGCTGGTGCCGGCGCGCAGCGCGGCGTAGAGGTTCTCGTCGGTGTCGAACGTGGTCAGCGTGATGATCTTCGGTGGCGACGGGGTCTCGAGCAGCTCCTTCGCCGCGGACAGCCCGTCGAGCCTGGGCATCGAGATGTCCATGAGGACGATGTCCGGGCGCGTGCGCCGGGCCACGGCGACGGCCTCGCGCCCGTCGGCGGCCTCGCCGACGACTTCCATGCCGGGGTCGCTCTCGACGACCATGCGTAACCCGGCCCTGACCATCGCCTGGTCGTCGGCGATGACTATGCGAATGCCCACAAGGCGGAGGGTAGACGCCCGGCGCCTGCCTTGAACACCCAGGCCAAGCCGTGCACAAGTGAGTTACAAGTCACGACACGTGGACGCTCTGCCTGATGCGGGTCTGGGTGGCGTCGTCACAGGTGGCCTTGCCGCAGAAGTACATCACGAGCATCGTCTTGGGCTCG
Source organism: Nonomuraea turkmeniaca (assembly GCF_005889735.1). GTDB lineage: Bacteria > Actinomycetota > Actinomycetes > Streptosporangiales > Streptosporangiaceae > Nonomuraea > Nonomuraea turkmeniaca. Next base: position 3,978 of record NZ_VCKY01000131.1, on the reverse strand, counting down.
CGGCCGATCACGTAGCTGACGAAGCCCAGCCTGGTGCCGGTCGCGGGGTCGCGCAGCGAGCCGTCGAAGCGGGTGGCGGGGCTGTTACCGGCCTGGTCCTGCACGGGCTTGCCGACGTCGACCTCGCCCGGCAGCAGGACCTCCATCTTGGCCTTCATCTGCTCGGAGTCGCCGGAGGGGTCGAGGGTGTCGGAGGTCTGGACGTACACGCCCGAGGCGGCGTCGGGGTCGTCGCTGACGATCTGGGAGATCTTCGACCAGTCGGCGCCTGGGCCGGCCACGAACAGCGCCTCGAACTCCGAGGCGTGCGGCGAGGCCACCGCGAACAGGTCGCGGTGCGTGCGTACGGTCCAATCGCCCGGATACTCGAACGTCAGCGGCGCGGCGGTGCTGGTCTGGTAGCGGGACCAGGTGTCGCCGCGGTGGTTCATGATGATCAACGCGACCAGTGCGAGCGCGGCGACGGCGGCGACCAGGGTGGTGGCCACGATCGGGACGCGGCCGGGGCGCTTCTTCTGCCCGGTGGGGTGCGTGGGCGGCGCCGGCGCCCTTGCCGTCGAAGGCTGGGCGTACGGGGCCGCGAGCGGAGCCCCTGCGTGGGGTCCCGAGCCGGGTCCTGAAGGCAGCCCCGCGTGTGGTCCGGAGGACGGCCCCGAGGGGGGTCCCGGCAGGGAATGCGGGCCTGAGCCGGGGCCAGAGCCGGGCACGGGGTGCGGCCCGGAGTGCGGGCTCCCGCCGGGGCGGGGAATGTAGTAGGCCCCGCCGGCCACGTCGGGGGCGTCGGGCTGGTGCCCGCTGACCGCGTCACGCAGCGCCGAGACGAACTCGGTGCAGGTCGTGTAGCGCTGCTCTGGCGACTTGGCCAGGGCGCGCATCATCACGGTGTCGATCTGCGGCGGCAGGTCGGGCCTGATCTGCGACAGCGGCGTGGGCTGCTCGGCCAGGTGCGCCCAGAGCAGCGCGATGTCGTTCTCCCGCTGGAACGGCAGCCGCGCCGACAGTGCCTCGTAGACGACGCAGGCGAGCGCGTACTGGTCGCACCGGCCGTCGATGTGCTCCTTGTTGATCTGCTCGGGCGACATGTACCGGGGCGTGCCGATGAACTGGTCGGTCTGGGTCAGCCCGGAGATCGACGAGCGGTGCTTGGTGATGCCGAAGTCGGTCAGGTAGACGTGGTTGTCGGCCAGCAGGATGTTGGCCGGTTTGACGTCGCGGTGGATCAGGTCGTGCGCGTGCGCGGCGTCGAGCGCCGCGGCCACCTGGGCGAAGATCTGGTTGGCCTGGCCGATCGGCAGCGGCCCCCGGTCGTAGATGAGACGGCGCATGTCGAGGCCGTCGACGTAGCGCATGGCGATGTAGAGCACGCCGTCGGCGTCGGCGTTGGCCTCGTAGATCGGGATGATGTTGGGGTGCTCGATGCTGGCGACCGTCCTGGACTCCAGGATGAACCGCTGCCTGAATCGGTCGTCGACGCTGAGGACCGGGTTGAGGATCTTCAGCGCCACGCGGCGGCTCAGCCGGGGGTCGAGCGCCAGGTAGACGACGGCCATGCCGCCCTTGCCGACGATGTCCTCGATGTAGTACCCGGCCACCTCCTGGCCGATGAGCGATCTTTCGTTCACGTTCATCACGTCTCGATGGGGTGACCGCAGTAGCCGCAGAATCGATGCGCCGGTCCGAGCCTCATGCCGCACGACGTGCAGTATTTGATCGCCGGATCGGGCGCGGTCATCACCTGCTGCTGCTGCGGGACCACTTGGAACGACTGGGAGCGCCGTACGACCACGGTCTGGTTGGCACCGTCGTCGAGGTCGAGCGGTGGACCCGCCGCCAGCGGTGGTTGTGGCAGTTCTGTCGGTTCATTCGGAGTGCGGCGGCGCCACAACAAATACGCTCCGCCGCCGGCGGCCAGGAAAAGTATCGCCGCCGCCACGATGAACGGCCACAGTGGCGTGGACCCGGCCGGCTCTGCCGCCGCCCGCTTGGTGCCCTGGTCCTCGGGGCCGCCCCGCTTGGCCAGCGAGGTCTTCAGCAGGCCCGCGGCCACCACGTTGCCGGGGTAGAGCTCGAGCACCCGCTGGAAGCCCGGCGCGGCCTCAGTGAAGTACTTCGAGTGGTACCGGGTCAGCGCCGCCTCGAACGCCGTGTCGATCGCGCCCCTGCGCGGCACCACCTTGGCCTGGGACAGGATGCCGGTGATCTCCCTGACCCCGATCATCTTGCCTTCCTTGCCGCCGCCGACGAGCATGCCGATGACGTGGCCGTTCTTGTCGCCGATCACCGGCGCGCCCACGAGGCCCTTGTCGGCCAGGCCGCCGAGCTTGACCGGCTCGTCCACCTTCTTCTCGGGATCGGCGAACGGCCTGCCGGTCTCGCCTGCCCCGCCGCCCTTGCTCAGGTGGGCGATCGCGACGCTGTGCTGCACGTTCGGGCCCGGGCGGCCGATGAAGCCGGCGATGCTGGTGGGCGCGCCCACCTGGTCGGGCACCTTGTCGGCGAGCGGCGCGGTGGGCATGCCGACGCCACCGGCGATCGGGGCGATCGGCACGAGCACGGCGGGGCTGTCGGGGTCGGGGCCCGCCTTGATGCACTTGACCTTGAAGCCTTCGGTGCTGGCCGGCGACACGTTGGGGAAGGCCGTGATCTCAGTGGTGACGTTGATGATGCAGGTGGCGGTGTCGCTCTTGGGCGGGTAGCAGTCCTGCAGGTGCCGGTTGAGCTGGTCGTCGGAGAGCTTGTGCTTCTCGTAGTCGGCGGGGATCTTCACCTTGTGGTGCTCGGCGAAGATCTTGTTGGCCGCGTAGATCGCGGCGTCGTCGGGGTTCACCGCCAGGCGCCGGAGCGCCACCATCGTCCCGTCGGGATTGACCACCGTCGCCGTTCCCGACGCGAACGGGATGTCGTAGGACCGCTCCACGTGTTTCAGCTCGCTGATGTGATCGAGCAGGGTGATCTCCACGTGGGACACGGCTTCCACGCGGACCACGGCCGGAGTCACCAGGTCCGTGATGCCGCTCGGGTGCTCGTGTGCCATGACCGGTAACGCGGTCAGCACCAGTGCCGCCGCGATGCCACCCGCCAGAGCTGTGAGGCGCGCCATCTCTCCGCTCCCAACACTGGTAATAGGACCAGAGTCCCAATCACCCGTCGTAAGTCAATAGACCACTCCGTAGACAAGCGCTTGTTAGGGGGCATAACGTACCCGCGTGACCTACGTGATCGGCGTCGATGTCGGCGGCACCTTCACCGATGTGGTCATTCGTGGCACGTCTGGCGCGATTTCCGTGGTCAAGTGCTTGAGTACCCACTACGACCCCATCGCTGGAATCGTCTCCGGCGTTACGCGCGCGCTCGGCGACCGCGATCCGGCGCAGGTCACGCGAGTGGTGCACGCGACCACGCTGGCCACCAACGCGGTGCTCGAACGCAAGGGCGTACGCGTCGCCTACGTCACGACTCAGGGCTTCCGCGCGGCCGTCCCGCTCGGCCGCTACGCACGGGTCGAGGAGGACCGGTACGACCTGCGCTTCTCCCCGCCCCCTCCCCCGGTGGCCGCGGCGGACTGCTTCGAGGTGGTGGAGCGGATCTCGGCGCGCGGCGAGGTGCTGACGCCGCTGGATCCCGATTCCGTACGGCGGGTCGCCGCGGAGATCGCCCGGCGCGGCATCGAGTCGGTGGCCGTGTGCCTGCTGCACGCCTATGCCGACCCCGGCCATGAACGGCAGGTGGCGGCGATCCTCCGGGAGTCCATCCCGAATGTGGTGACCTCGTCGGAGGTGTGGCCGGAGATCCGCGAGTACGAGCGTGCCACCACCACCATCATGTCCGCCTATATCGGCCCGTTGATGGCTTCCTACCTGTCGCAGCTCCGCGCGCGGCTGGCCGAGATCGGCATCCACGCCCCCATCCACGTCATGGAGTCGAGCGGCGGTGTGATCTCCGCCGAGCTGGCCGCCAGGCGGGCGGTGGCCACGATCG
>NZ_VCKY01000130.1 GCF_005889735.1 Nonomuraea turkmeniaca | reverse complement strand
GGTGGGTGGGCGCCATCGCCTCGGCGGCCTTGACCCCGGTGGCCATGCTGCGGCGTTCGGCCTCGCTGGTGTGGCCGCGCAGCTGGGTGAACTCGTAGCGTTCCTCGCTGCGGGCGTGCGCCTCCACCGCTGTGCGCAGCAGCAGCAGGTTCTTCATGAAGTCGGGGGCGTCGGGGCCCGCCTCGTCCAGCCGCATCAGCAGGTGTTTGGCCTGGTTCTCCTCTTCCAGGCGGTCCTCGACCACGGCGTCGCCGCCGTCGATCTTGCGGCGCGCGTAGGGGTGGACGATCTCCTCCTCGGCGGTCTCGTGCACGGCCAGCAGCCGCACCAGCCGGGTGAACGCTTCTCCGCGCTTGTCGGCCGGCGCCTGTTCGACCTCGTCGAACAGATCTCTGATCATTGCGTGCTGGGCCAGCAGCAGGTCGATGACGTCCGTCTCGCCCATCGTCTCCGGCCTGGTCTTCTGGTCGGTCATGGCAGAGCCTCCTTCGAGTACGCGGCGTGGCCTATCCGGCAGAAGGCAGGCCACGCCCGCGTACGACAAAGCCACCGAGGATCCTTACCGAGTCTGGAGTTTTGAGCGGGAGCGCGCAGAGATTGCGCTGGGAAGCCTCGGGTAGGGCGGGCACGCCGCACGTCCTGCGACCACGCTAAGGAGCTCACGCACATGACCTTCAACCCATTGCGGGAGCGGGGCATCCCGCTGGACAAGCAGCTACGCAACTGGCGAGAGCTGAACGTCGCGCCCATCGACCCGGACCACGCCGACCCGTACACCCGGTGCAGGATCATCACCATGAACGGCATCGAGGTCGAGTCGATCCTGTTCAGTCACCAGCTGGCCCGGCACTGCCCGGACACCGAGCTCAAGCAGCAGCTTGCCCGCGTGCGCTACATCGAGGCCCAGCAGCAGAAGGTCGTCAACTGGCTGCTGCCCGGCCTGGCTTCGGTGCTGGAGACAACGATCGCCTATGAGCAGGTCGCGGTGGACCTGACCGCCTGGGTGGCCAGGATGGAGCCGGACTCCTACCTGCGCCAGGCGTACGAGTTCGGCGTGCTGGAGGACTTCGACCACCTCTACCGGTATGCCAACCTGTACGAGATGATCGAGCACCGCAAGGCCGAGAAGATCGTCGACAACCTGACCGAGGTCATGCCCGGACGGCCGACGTACCTGCACCACCGCGACCCGGTGGACAACGTGCGCGAGCCGTACGACAAGAACAACACCGCGCCCATCTCCAAGCTGCACGCGCTCACGATCATGTCGGCCGAGCAGCAGACCATGAACTTCTACATGAACGTCGGCCCCACCTACATGGAGCCCATCGCCCGCCAGCTCTACCAGGAGATCGGCCTCATCGAAGAAGAGCACGTCACCCACTACGAATCCCTCGTCGACCCGGGCGAGAGCTGGTGGGAGATGCTGCTCAACCACGAGTACAACGAGTGCTACCTCTACCACTCGTTCATGGAGACCGAGTCCGACCCCAAGGTGAAGAACATCTGGGAGTTGCACCTCAACATGGAGCTGGAACATCTGCGCCTGGCCGCCGAGCTGTTCAAGAAGCACGACGGCCGCGATCCCGAGCAGGTGTGCGCGCCCGAACTGCCCGCTCCCGTGACGTTCGAACCGAACAAGGCCTACCTGCGCGACCTGATCGCCACCCAGATCGACTACACCACCCTCGGCACCGGCTACGTGCAGGAAGCCCACGAACGCTTCGAGAAGATGCAGGAAGCGCTCATGGGCGGCGAGAAGGCACCGTCCGAGCGCGTCATCGACGACAACCGCGCCAAGTCCGGCCACGAGTACCGGCTGCAGACCGAGGGCGACCACCCCGTCCACAGCCTGGCGCTCAACCGCTGACTCTCCACCTCGGCAGCATCGGCACGTCTGAAGTCCCGCCATGTCACAGCGGCCACCGGGGCGTCCGGCATGGCCAGTCGGCCGATGGCATATCGCGAGATAGTGGGTCGCAGTGCCCCCAGCACGGGCGGGGCAGACGAACCTGCCCGGCCATCAAGATCCCCAGCACACCGTATCCGCAGACCTCAGCCGACCTGGCCCCGATCGTGCACCTGGCTATACGCCGGTATCCCGGCTGCCTTGGCGTCCTGACGTCAGCCGATTCATGGCGCAGGCGAGCGTGACGCCGTACACCACGTGACCCGCCGCCATCACCGTCTGACGGCCCGGCTGGTCGCGTGGGATCGACGGGAGGATGCCGAGCCGTGGCACCCACCCGGCGTAGCTGCCGATCCAGATCGTCAGTGCATACGCGATGCCGAGCGGGAGGGGGGTGTGCCGGCCTCGAGTCATGAGGCCGAACAGTCCGCCGGAGGCGGAGCCGAAGCCGACATGGGCGACCGCTCCGAGGACCCCCTCGCCCGGTTTGCGGCGATGTTTGTGGCCGGGCAAAGCCGCGCGCGCGATGCGCTTCGGAGGCTGGTCGGCCATGAACCCGGCCCGCTGTCCCGCGACCATCACCACGCTCATCGCGGCGGTGGCCACCGCGCCGCTGACCGCGCCGTACATGAGGTTGCGCATCATGATGATCCGGCTGCCCTCCCGTCTTCGCCCGAAACGAAGGCCCCCACGACGAGGCGGGGGCTTTTTGTCTCCCATCCCACCGAGCCTTGGGTCCCAACCCGGAGAGGGACCCGGCCCCATGCAGGTGAATGCCGGTGCCGCTGGAGGGGCAGAGGTGCAGGATGCAAGCGCCACCGTCGCCCCGCGTCACCTGGCCGGTGATGTACCACCAGTGGTCGGAGATGACCTTCATCCACTGGCGTTATCCGCCCTCCCACGTGCAGGCCCTGGTGCCGGACCGGCTCACGGTCGAATCCTTCGACGGGACGGCCTGGGTAGGGCTCACGCCCTTTCTCATGCAAGGGGTACGGGTCCCCGGCACCCCTGCGCTGCCGTGGTTGTCGCAATTCCCGGAGACCAACCTGCGGACGTACGTCCGCGACGAGCGGGGCCGCAGCGGGATCTGGTTCCTGTCCTTGGACGCCGGACTCCTGCCCGCCGCCCTCGGCGGCCGTAGCTGCTATTGGTTGCCCTACTTCTGGTCGAACATGTCGGTCGACGCCAAGGACGGGCGCACCCTCTACCGCTGCCGCCGACGCTGGCCAGGGCGGGGCGGGGCGCGGTGCGACGTGGAGGCGGAGACCGGTGCGCCCCTGGTGGAGGGCGAACCCGACGATCTCGCGCACTTCCTGACCGCCCGCTACCGGCTGTTCACCCTCGTGGCCGGCCGGCTCGCCGCCGCGCAGGTGGAACACCCGCCGTGGCCGTTGCACCACGCCCGCCTGATCGACCTGGACCAGGACCTGGTGCAGGCCGCAGGACTGCCCGCCCCGGAGGGACCTCCTGTCGTGCACGCCTCGCCGGGAGTGCCCGTGCGGGTGGGGATGTGGACCTGGTGACCAGGTGCTGGACGGGCGCGGGGCCGGGTCAACGGCTCAGCGCCTTCCCGCGAGGCAGCGGGCCGACGTCGGATCCGCGTCCGTGTTCCCTCGCCGCGTGGCGCTGACGCCCGTGGCAAGATTTCCGCCTGCCTCGCTGTGCTGGGATAAACGGTGGGCGTCTGGAGAGACAGGAGCTATGGCAAGGTTTGCGCTGATCGTCATCGACATGCTCAATCCGTACGAACACCAGGACGCCGAGCAACTCGGCCGGCAAGTGGCGACGATCATCGAACCGCTGGCGAACCTGGTCGCGCGGGCCCATGAGCGTGACGACGTCGAGCTGGTGTACGTCAATGACAACTACGGCGACTTCGCCGCCGATCGGCACAGGATCGAGGCGAGAGGACTGCAGGGCAAGCGGCCGGACCTGGTGGAGCCGATACTGCCCCCGCCGGGGTGCGCGTTCCTGCCCAAGGTGCGCCACAGCGCGTTCTTCGGCACCGCTCTGGAATATCTGCTGTCGCGTGCGCGGGTGGAGACAGTCGTGCTGACCGGGCAGGTGACCGAGCAGTGCGTGTTGTACAGCGCGCTGGACGCGTACGTGCGGCACTACGCACTGGCCGTTCCGCCCGACTGCGTGGCCGCCATCCACCAAGATCTGGGCCAAGCGGCACTGCGCATGATGGAACGCAACATGTCGGCCCGCCTCACGCCGTCGGCCGAGTGCTTTACGTCGTAGCAACGCGAAGCCCCGGGCCTTCACCGGCCCGGCCTGGACCGCGATGCGCGTCCGCGCTGCGCCGGCCTGACGCGGATGTGCAAGCGTCTGCCATCGCGCAGCTAGATCCTTTGGTCCTGACGCTGTGGCCGGAAAGGTTCACCGGGGTGGGCGGTCGAGCCGCGATGGAGAGTGGGCGCCGGCGCCTTGCCCGCCATCGCGTCGAGTTCGGCCCCGCCGCACGGGCCCGGGTCGGCGCCCCAGTGGACGACGTCGGGAGCCCCGCGATCACCCGGCCAGACGCCGGCGCAGGAAGTCCTTGCCCTGCTCGGCTCCCTTGCGGCTTTCGGCCTGAGCACGACGGAAGAACTCGGTCAGTTCCCCGTCCCCGGCGCGTTCGGCGTCGGCGATGTAGTTCTCCAGCCGCAGCACGTTGCTCAGGCACTGCTCGACGAACCAAATCAGGTTGTAGTCCTTGTCCTGAGTTCCGGTGACGCCACCGGTCTCCTGCCGCATCGGATCCATCTGCTTGTCCCCTTGTCTTCGTCGACGGGTCGGGTTCCAAGGTTCCACCTCGCCGACCGACTCTCTCGTTCGGCCGGCCTCCGGTTGCACTATCCCGACAGGTGCGTTCTATGCCCTTGCCCGGCCTCCGCCTGCGGCTGCGTCAGGCCGGGCACCGGCCGTCGACCAGCGGCAACATCGCCCTCGCCCGTTCGGTATCCGGCCGCGGAGCGCGTCGCCGGGCGGTGGCCGTCATTTCGAGCCGTGCTTCCTCACCTTGACCTTCTTCGTCTTGATCTTCTTTGCCGGTCCCTGCGGGATGCCGGCTGTGTAAGTGGAGATGGGCGATTTCGTACGAGCGTGCTCTTGCTCGCTCCTGGCGGCACGGCGCCGGGCCGAGACGAGGTGGGCCGGCAGCGCGGTGTCCGGCTCGATCGTGGTGGGCGGCGGAGTGGGCTGGGCCCTGGGTGCCGCATACAGCTCGCCCGGCTCGACGCGCCACCACGAGGTGCTCGCGATCACGCTGACGATCAGGACCGCGACGACGGCCGCCTGCCGCCAGTGCTCGACAAAGCGCTGCCGGTACGGTGCCCGTTCCCTGAAGGGACTGCCGCCGGGCGAGCCGGTGGTCCGCCCGCCGTCATCGTCAACGGTCGGAGGGTCCAAAGAGATCGGAAGGATCGGTCGCTCACAAAGGGTGGACAGTTGCTCGTGAGCGCGAGCCGCGTCCGTACGCCGGTCCGGATCCTTCTCCAGCAGTCCGGCGATGATCGGGGCGAGCGGCCCGGCGTGCTCGAACGGCGCCGGGTCCGAGGTCAGCACTGCGGACAGCGTGGCCAGCTCACTGCTGAGCCCGAACGGGGCACGGCCCTCGACGGCCGCGTACAAGGTGGCGCCCAGCGACCACAGGTCGGCTTGTGGCGTGGCGGGACCGCCGCGGGCGCGTTCGGGGGCGATGTAGGCGGGTGTGCCGACGACCGTGCCCTCCTGGGTGAGGCACGCCTGGTCGTCCAGGGTGCTGGCCAGCCCGAAGTCGGTCAGGATGGCGTGCCGGTTGTCGGTGATGAGGATGTTGGCGGGCTTGATGTCGCGGTGCACGATGCCGCCGGCATGGGCGGCGCGCAGGGCGTCCAGCATTTCGAGCCCGATTCGGGCGACCGCGGACGCGGGCAGCGGCCCCTGGTCAGCGATCACCTGGGCGAGGCTGGGGGCTGGGACGAGCTGCAGCACGATCCACGGCCGTTCGTCGGCGACCACCACGTCGTACACGGCCGCGATGCGCGGGTGGCTCAACCGCGCGGTCAGGCGCGCCTCGCGCAGGGTACGCCTGAGCAGCGCCTCGCGCTCCCGCTCCGGCTGGTGCGGGATGCGAACCTCCTTGACCGCCACCTGCCGATCCAGCAGCTCGTCATGAGCGCGCCAGACCCTGCCCATGGCCCCCCGGCCCAGCTCGGCCAGCAACCTGTACCGACCCGCCAATAACCATCCCTCAAGGCCTGTAACCGGCATGACGACATGCGTACCCGATCATCGTCCGTACATGCACGCGAAGGCCGTGGGGTCAGAGCCAGTGTCTGACGTCCACCCGCTCAGCTCGCGCCGCAGCCGGAAACGGGCCGGCCGTCAGTCGCCTCCCCCTCCACCCCCGTCACCACCCGAGAAGCCGCCGCCGTCGTAGCCACTGTCACCAGGCATCCCCGAACCGCTGCGGGACGGGATGCCGGGGTTGCCGGATCCCCTCCGCAGGGAGTGCCGGCCGCTGATCAGCGACCACACCATATAGACGACGATGCAGGCGAACGCGATCACCAAGCCGGCCGCCACGACTGTTGAGACCATCACAGGACCATCCCCCCGCGAGTTCCAGAGATCGGCACTGTTCACGGTAGGCGCGGCACCTATGCCCGGGAGGGTTTTGAGCCTTTTGATCGCGTGCGGGCGACGGCCGGTGATCCGGTTCTGTCGGAGTCGATCTCTACGGTGTGCGGCATGGCGATTCAACCCCCCAAGAGCGCAGCCTGGCCGGGCGTGCGTGCGGCCATCACCGCCGGTGACCCAGCCCTTGTCGCGGATGCGGTGCTGGCCCTCGACGAGGCCGGGTGCCGCGAGGTGGCCCGCGAGTTGCCCGGCCACATCGGCGTCGCCAGGAAGGCGTTCGCGGAACGCGACCGACGCCGGGGCGTCTGGAGCGACGGCGAGGAATGGATCGAGCCCATGCGGGTCGCCGGCACGGGCGTGCTCGGCGGGGCGGCCGCCGTCGCGACCTGGCTCTACCGTCGCGACTTCACCCGCTGGCGGCGGCCGCTCGACTCTGGGCCGCTGCTGCGGGTGATCGCCGCGCGGCCGCCGGAGTGGCAGGCCGACCTCGCCGTGCGCCTGGCCCTGCGGCTGCGCGGCAGCCGGGCCCAGGCCAGGGACGACAGTGTCCCGCTGGCCCTGGAGCTGCTGCGCCGCACCGGTGCCGTCCCACCTGACCACGCCCCGCTCACGACCGCCTGGGTGTCCCAACCGCCGCCGATCCTGGAGCACGACCCGCTGGCCGAGCACCTGGTGCCGCGGCTGTTCGAGGCCGAGGGCGTGGGCCGGGAGCTGCGCGAGGACAATGTCGAGCCGCCCTCATGGGACTCCGGCCGCCGCACCTGGCTGGGGGCGCTGCGCGAGGCGGTCGCGGCCGGCCGGTTCGCTCCCGAGCCGCTGATCGACGGCTGCGTACGCCGGTTCCTGCGCGGCGGCAGCGCCACTGACCTGCGCTTCTTCGCCCGCCTGCACGAGATGCTCGCCCCGGCTCCGAGCAAGGAGCGCACCCGCGACTACCTGCGGCTGCTGCCCGCCGCGCCGGGCCCGGTGGCCGAGCTGGCGCTGCGGCAACTGCGCGGCGCGGGCGGGCTGAGCGGCGAGGAGGTCGATGAGGCGGTGTCGGCGCTGCTGTTCCGCCCCGAGGGCAAGCTCGTGCGCGCCGGGCTGACCCTGCTGGACCAGGCCGCCCGCGACGCGGCCGGCGACCTCGACGGACTGGCCCCTGCGCTCGCCTCGGCATTCCTGTGCGAGTCGTACGAGGTGCGCGAGCGCACCGTGCGCCTGGCCGTCAAGCATGCCGGACGCTTCACGCCCGCCGGGGCCGAGGCCGTGCGCGAGGCGGCGAGCGTCCTGCCCGCTGAGCTGGCGGCGCGGCTGTCGGAGGCGTACGGCGTGGTGGCGGCCGAGCCCGAGGCGGCCGACGACTTCGAGCCCGCGCCGCTGCCGCCGTTCCGGGCGCTCGCCCGCGAGCCGTTCCCGCCGGCGCTCGACGACCTGACCGCCGCCTACGACCGGGTCGGCGACGGCATCACCTTCGAGCGATGGCTCGACGGCTTCGTCCGCGACCCGTCCAAGCGGCCGCGCCCCGGCCGGGGCCGGATCTACGAGCGTCGCCAGTGGTGCCACCTCGAGGAGTGGACGGAGGCGCTGCTGCGCGAGGCCGCCAACCCCGGCGAGGAGCCGCCCCTTCCCGAGCCCGAACGTGCTCCCGAGTACGCCAGGCACGTCATCGTCGTGAGCACCTCCGAGGGCGACGTCCAGGCGGACTTCGGCCGGCTGCCCGCCGAGCTGCGGGAGAGCATCGCCGCGGGCCTCACCGAACGCGGCGTTCCGCTGGGCAACCTGGAGCGCTTCAAGGAGGGCCCTCCGCTCGAAGCGGAGATCCTGGGCGTGTCGATCATGTCGTCGGGTCACTGGAGAGGCCGCGACAAGGAGGCGGACAAGCCGCGGGACCGCCTGCCGGACCCGCGGCACGTCTCGCCGCCGCACTACGCCATGTTGGTGCGCTGCGCCGAGGTCCACGCCGCGCTGAAGGCCGGGACGCTGCCGCCGTACCTGCTGGCCACGCCGACCCTGACCTCCGGTCACCTTGACCCCGCCGTGCTGGTGTCCCGCCTGGAGGGGTACGAGCGGGCCGGCGTCCAGGCCCTCCCCGCCGATCTGGGGCAGGCGCTGCTGCGGCTGCCACGCGAGGTGGACCCGGAGGTGATCGACCGCGCCGGGAAGCTGACCTCGCAAGCGGGCGCCGCGCTGGCGCGCCGGCTGGCCGACCGGCCGGAGCCGGAGCTGCGCGTGGACTGGTCGCACGCCGGCGGCGACTACACGCACGACCGGCAGCAGGGAGGGCACAGCCCCCGGCTGCACCCCCGCATCCGGATCGAGCCGACGGGGCTGGCGCTGGTCGACGCGTTGCTGTCCGACCCGAGACCCTGGAGGAGCGAAGACGACGGCCGTTACATGGAGTCCTGGCGGCTGATGCTGCCCTCGGACCGGGAGGCGGTGGCCATGCATCTCCTGCCGCATCTGCTCAACACCTGGGATCGGCCCGGCTACTTCCACGAGTACGTGACCGCGCTGTTCTCCCAGGACGGGCCGGTGGGCGAGGCGATGGCGCTGCTGATCGCCGTCCAGCTGACCGAGCGCGGCATGTTCGCCTGGCCCGAGCGCGGCCGGGGGCTGCTCCTAGGTGCGGCCGCCGCCGGCTGCCTGCCCGCGGTCGAGTGCGGGCGGCAGCTCGGGCTGTCCCTGCGCAGGGACGTGACCAAGATGAGCCACGTACGCCCGGCGCTGGAGGAATGCGCGAGACAGGGCGCGCACCGGCAGGTGTGGGAGATCATGACCGGACTGCTGCCCGTCTACCTGCCAGGACCGGACGAGCGGCCGCACGCCGGGCACACCCAGGCGCTCACCTTGGCGATCGACGCCGCCCGCTGGGGCGGAGCGCGCGGCCCCGTCCCGGCGGTCGCCGAGGTGGCGGCCCGCAAGGGGTCGAGCGGCTTCGTACGCACCGCCCGTGCCCTGCACGAGCAACTGCTCGGCGGACAGGGACAGGCCGCGACGCGGGCACGCGCCTAGACGAGCGGACGGGCGGTCGGCCGCGGATCTTTCATGGACTCCCCGCAGGGTGCTCAGACGCTGCGCAGGACCGAGACCACGATGCCCAGCACCACAGCACCGTCGCCATCGATGACGTCGTAGCCGGGATTGCGCGGTTCGAGAAAGACGTGCCCGTTACGTTGGCGGTACACCTTGACGGTGGCCTCGCCGTCGATCATCGCGGCGACGATCTGGCCCGAGTACGCCTCAGGCTGCTGCCGCACCACGACGATGTCGCCGTCGCAGATCGCGGCGTCGATCATCGAATCGCCCCGCACACGGAGGCCGAAGACGTTGCCACGCCCGGTGAGGTCGCGGGGCAGGGTCAGCGCGCCGTCCACATGCTCGTCGGCCGGGATGGGAGTGCCCGCGGCGATGTCTCCGACCACGGGCACGGTCACCAGGTCGCCGGCCGGTTCGGGCGCCGAGGCCCGCAGGAACAGACGCACGTCGATCGGCCGGCTCATCGTCGTGCCCCGGCGGAGGAACCCCTTCTCCTCCAGGCTCCTCAGGTGCTTCGACACCGACGAGGACGACCGCAGCCCGGCCGCTCGTCCGATCTCGCGGGTGCTCGGAGGGTAGCCGTACCTGACCACCCAGTCGCGGATCGCGGCCAGGATCCGCTGCTGGCGCTGCGGCAGGGCCGAGAAGTCCAGATACTCGAACGCGTCGGGATCGTCGTAGGCGGTCACCAGCGAAATGCTAGAGGGATGTCGTCCGCCACCGCGAGCGCCGCACAGGCAGACGGCTCCTGCGTTCCGTGGCGCGACCGCCACCCCGTAGGCCGCTCCCTGACTCCGACGCCAGATATTCCGTGGCCGCCCACGCCGGATTCGCGCGATATCGTCCTGCGGTGCGTCCCTCCTTACTATGGCCGTGGTGGCCCATCGCGGTGATCACGTATCTCGCCTGGGTGCCCGCGACGATCATCACCGCCACGTTGTTCCCGCCACAACCGCCAGGCGCGCACATCGTCGTCCCCACCGCAGATGCTCCCATGTCGCCGGTCCATCACTTCGTCGACGACGTCACCGACATCTCCTTCTGGCCGGTCGCGTTCATGTTGTGGGTGCTGGCCTGGCTGGCGCTACGCCGGCCCTCGGCCCGGGCCCAGCTGTGGATCGGTACGGCCGCGTTCTCGATCGTGCTCACTGAGCTGGCCTTCAGCGAGGCCGACACGATCCTCGACAGCCTCCGCAGCGGGTTCCCGCTGCCGATGTTCTACGAGTACGACCCGGCCGGGCTCGTCTGGTTCTACGGCCCGCCGCTGCTCATCATCGTCGCCATCTGGTCGGGCCTGCGCGCGGCCCGGGGCATCGCCTCGTTGCCCGTCCCGTACCGGCCGGCCCGCCGTACCAAGATCACATTCGTCACGATCATGGTGCTGCTCCTCGCCACCGGCGAGGCGACGGCGCCACCCCCCGTGGAGGCGCCGCTGCCCCCGGTTCCGCCGCCGACGCGACCCGTCCAGACAGCCGAACCCGAGATGGAGAGCCTCGGCTGCCATCCCCGCCGGCGTCCGCCCGTGATCCGACGGCCGGATCGCCGGGTCACCGCCCGGGTGAACGCCGCTTGGACCCGCCTGGACCGGTGGCTGGCCAGGAACGCGCCGCGCACGTACAAGGAGCTCAACCCGCCCGCCAAGCCGAGGGACATCGCCGAGGCCGAGGCCCGGATGGGCGTGCGCTTCCCCGACGACCTCAAGGCGTCACTGCTGCGCCACGACGGCGCGAAGTTCGGCAAGGGATCGTTCTTCTTCGTCTACCGCCTGACCCCGGTCAAGGAGCTCGTGAACGACTGGAAGATCAGCTGTGAGGTGGCCGAGGACGTGACGCCCTCGGGCTCCAAGGAGCCCAAAGGGTACGTTGACCCCGAAGGGTTCTGGTGGCACGGCAGCGCCATCCCGTTCGCCATGGACGGCGGCGGGGACAACCTGGTGCTCGACGGCAAGGGCCGGGTCGGCCACTTCTTCCACGAGGAGGGCCTGACCTTCGAGGGCAGCTGGGCCTGGCCTTCCTACCTGGACTTCCTCGAGGACGTGGCGGACGCGCTGGAGAGCGGCGAACCGCTGCGCGACTCCCCCCACACCGTCACCCCAGAGGGCGACCTGGACTGGACCTCCTGACGCCGCGACCTCGGACGCACGGAGCACACATCCTGCCTACCGCTACGGCGTTTTACTCCGAGCTCCGCCCTGACCTGGCGGTAAAGGCAGGGTGAACGCTTGCGTCGAGGATTGGTGACCACTTCCGGCTTTGTATGGAGCTCGTCGGGTAGGGGTACCCGCATGGCCACACTCATGGACCGGGTACGCGCGTATCTCCGCGGCCCGAAAGGTAGAGCGAACGTGGAAAAGGCGAAACGAATGGCCCGTGACCCTCGCAACCAGCAGAAGGCTCGACGTCTTCTGGAGCGGTTCCGGGGGCGGCGTCACTGATCCGGGCGATCGAGCCGGCGCGGGAGGCGGTGCCTCCGTAGGCGGTTCGAGGCCGTCGCGCCGGCGAGCACCATGGTCCATGCGGACTGCTAGAGGGAGCCGGCGGCCTCCAACGCATCCGCCGTGGCGAGCAGCGCCTCCTGGTCGCAGCAGGGTGATCAGCCGTGCTCCTTCACCTCGCCTACCTCAGCGTCACGAACGCCTTCGTCGCGCTGGGGTTGCTGCCGATGAGCGATCGGGACAAGGATGTCGAGATTGTCGCCCTGCGTCGCCAGATCACCATCCTCGAACGACAACTCGGCGACGACATCAAGATGAGATTCGCCCCCGAGGACCGAGCCTGCCGCTGCAGGGTCGTGGAGCTGGGCGATGCCGCAGCTCAGAGGCGATGACACCTTTCTCGGCACACACAGGCATCGGCGGAAGGCCAGGACCCATTCATCACGTCCGTGGACGTGACCGCGAGATCCTCCCCTGAGCAGGACCATGGGGCACTTGTAACGTAGTGGCGCATGGGAGCGTGGAATGGCATGGGTGCTGATCTCATGGCGGAGCAGGGCGCGTCCGACGAGGGAAGATCGGCGCCACCTGTCCCTGCATGGCACGCGCCCACCGACATCGAAGGCGGTCTGTACGAAGCGAAGATGCGGGGCGACTGGGCTGCGTACTTCGACGTCCTGGCCACGGCGAACCTCTATCACGCGATGTCGCGCGCCAACGCGGATGCCCGACCCGGCTGGATCAGCTACACCCCCACGTATTGGGGCACGCGGCCTGGTACCAAGTTTCTTGTGTTCCTCACCGACGGGATGCTTCCCGCGCCCGCGCCCGACCCGGTCTTCTTTCAAGACGATCTGGGCGAACTCGCCCGGAATTGGCCCCAGGACGACGAGTGGCTGGCCATCAACCCCGGCAGCCCTTGCGAAGCGTACTTCCCCGCGACGGCCGCCCATCGACTGGTGTGGCGCCGGCATGCCGAACGGATGCCCTACCCCCGCCGAAACGAACTGCGCACGCTGTGGGCCGGGGGCCCGCTGCACGGTCCGGTCGCCCACGGCCTCGCCTGCGGGGCGCTTCTCTGCGTGAGCAATGCCTCGCTCTGGAACGCGATGGGCTGGCATGGCACCGGCTACGTCCGCGAGCGGAAACGCCTCAAGGAGTGGTGGGAGATCACCAACCGCGAAGAGTGGCTGCGTGCTGAGGAGACGCTTCTCAACGGCCGAATGAGCAGCCCGTTCTGGGGATTCGTCCTGGGCATACGCAGCGTTCTCGCCCGCGATTTCGGCGGCATGGTCGAGATCGACCACTGGCGCCAGGTGACCTCGCGGGCCATACGGAACCGCACAGCGAACAAGGACACCGCCCCCGACGGGGTCACGATGACGGCGCCTCACAGCGACTCCGAGACGGAGGCCCAAGTCGCCGGAGCGCAACGACTCATCGGACGAATCACACGATACGAGGCACGATTCCGTGCAGACGGGCTGCTCGCCAAGGGCAGATTCGTCCACACGGTGGAGGCGTGGGACTACGGGCGAGCTTCGAAGATGGCCCGCTGGGGACTCGGTGCCCGCTACTGCGACCTGGCGGAGGCCGAACGGGCGGTGCTCCGCGCCGGTCGGCTCAGCCGGATCAACTACCGTTCATGGGAAGAGTTCTCAGCCGCCTACGTCCTGGGACGTTGCCTGCATTTCGATGAGGAGGAATTCGGTGACTGGTATGGCGAAATGCTCAACGCGCACAGAATCCTGACGACCGACCCGAACAGCCCGTGGCTCAACATCCCCTTCACATGACCAGGCCACCCCAGCAGGCGGTGACCCGGGTGGTGGCCGGCGCCCTGCCGATGTCCACGGCCAGACGGGCACCGGGGATGGAGGCGGTGGGCCTGGCCGCCCAGCGCCGGCGCGGCTGAGATCACGTTCCACCGTGATGATCGGCGGTACCCAGGTCGATCACCAGGTCCGGTCGTGGTGCCGTCGAGATCCTCGACTCCCTCGCTCGATACTGCCGACGAATTTCAGGCGCAGAACACTGGTGCGCGCCCAAACGATGCCCCCATCGCTGCAGAACAGCAGGTCGGGGCGGCTGACCTTTCATGGGCTGAGGCGATCATGCCGGATCGTCAGGACCGGACGGCCAGGACGCGGTCGAGGATCTCCATGAGGTTGGATGTGCTGGTCGCGAAGTTGAGCCGAGCGAATCCGGCGGTGTCGACCGTGGTGTGCTGGGCGAACTCGGCCCCTTCGCTCAGTTTGACCCTCGCCAGGCGTTCGAGGTGTTCGGCGGGGCCGGCGGCCCCGATCGGGCTTGCGGTGAAGTCGAGCCAGCTCAGGTACGTGCCTTGCGGGCTGTGGTAGTGCGGATTCCAGGGCAGCGACGCCGCCCACGCCTGGACCAGGCGCCGGTTGCGCTCCAGGGTGCGCATCAGAGCGGCCAGCCAGGCGTCGGATCGGCGCCAGGCGGCCACGGTGGCGACCCGGCTGAGGGTGCTCGGCGTTCCGAAGAAGTCCAGCGGGGCTCTGTCCAGCGCCTCGCGCAGCCGGTCGGGGCCGATGTGCGCGACGGCGCAGCGGAGCCCGGCGATGTTGAACGCCTTCGTGGCCGAGGTGGCCGTCACCGTTCGCGTGGCGGCCGTGCCGACGGAGGCGAACGGCACATGCCGATGCGGGGCGAACACCAGATCGGCGTGGATCTCGTCGGCCAGCACGACCAGATCGAGCTCCTCGGCCGCCGTGGCCAGCGCGAGCAGTTCGGCGGGCGTGAAGACGCGGCCGGTGGGATTCTGCGGATTGACGACCACGAGCATGCGGCAGCCCTGCTCCCGGAGGTGCTCGACGAGCCCTTCGGTCTGGAAGCGCCACCCCGTCTCGCCGCGCGTCATGGGCAGCGGCACGATGCGCCGTCCGGCCCGGGCGATGCTCGCCAGGAACGGCGGATACGCGGGGACGTGGATCGCGATGCCGTCACCGGGCTGCGTGGCGTACTCGATCATGACCTGCAGAATTTGCAGAAGATCGGTGAACACCCGGGCCCTCCCGGGCTCCGGACGCCACCCGTGGTGAGTGACCATGCGCTCCTCGAACGCCTCGATCACGGGGTCGTCGCCCGGCCAGTACGGGTAGCCGAAGTCGGCGTGCCGCGTGAGGCGCAGAATGCTCTCGCTTACGGCGGGCGGGACGCCGAAGTCCATGTCGGCGACCCACGCTCCGATGGTGTCCGGGGGCACGGAGCCCCACTTGACGCCGTGCCCGGAGCGCAGCCGTTCGACGTCGATGGTCTCGAACAGGTCGGCGGGCGGGCGGTTCACGGCGTCACCGCCGCGTGCCGCCCGGCGAGGATGGCGTCGCGCAAGATCTCCATTTGGCCGTGGTGCTGCGCGAGCTCCTCGTAGACGTGCAGCAGCGCCGCCCCTTGGGTCAGCTCCCGGTCGGGACCGAGGAAGGCTGCGGGCGGCGTGCCACGGAGTGGCGCGGCGGGATCGGCGGCGTGCACGTCCTCGGCCAGCCGGGCTCGTACCGCTGCCACCTTGCCCAGCAGCGGGCCGACGGGTCCTGCGCCGGCGAACTCGGCGTCGCGATCGCGGACGACCTCGCGTCCGGCCACGAGCTGCCCCGACCAGTACGACACCACTCCCAGGCAGTGGTTGAGCAGCGCGTACGGCGAGTTGGCACCGGGGAGCGGCGGTCTGGTGTTGGCCAGCCGGTCGCCCAGGCCGGCGACGATGCCGGTCATCCCGTCCAGGGCGCGGTCGACGTAGTACAGGTAGTCGTCATCGGTGATCACATGGGCTCCTGCGTCATCGGTGGTGTAACCGGCTTAGTAGGTGTACGCAAGATTGCGGCAGCGATATGTAACCTGTCAAGATGGTGTCGTGAGCTTCATCTTCGTCAGCGGCAACCTCGCCCTCGACTTCATGGGCACGCTCAAGTGGCGGCGCACCGAACCGGAGGAGCTCCTGGTCACCCCCGCCGACCTCGGCCGATGGGCCGTCGAAGCGGGGGTGATGAGCGAGGAGCCGGTCGTCGACGCCGCGGACCTGTGGAGGATGCGCGCGCTGCGGGAGGCCGTCTACCGGCTGGTGACGACGGCCATGGACGGGCGTCCCTGGCCCGACGACGACCTGCGCGTCGTCAACGAGCAGGCCGCCGGGGCGCCGCCGCGGATGAGGCTGACGCCGGCGGGCCTCGTTCGGTCCGGAGACGCGGGGGC
The DNA here is from genome assembly GCF_005889735.1 of Nonomuraea turkmeniaca. Lineage (GTDB taxonomy): Bacteria > Actinomycetota > Actinomycetes > Streptosporangiales > Streptosporangiaceae > Nonomuraea > Nonomuraea turkmeniaca. The sequence continues at coordinate 14,350 of NZ_VCKY01000130.1, read as the reverse complement.
GGTTGCCTCGAGCGTGGCCCGTTCGGCGGCCGAGCTCCTCAGCGAGCTCGGCGAGCTGCGCATCCGAGAATGTGCTCTGGAGGAATGCACGCGCATCTTCATCGACCGCTCCCGGGGCGGCAACCGCCAATGGTGCGGCATGGAGGAATGCGGCAACCGTGTCAAGGTTGCCAACTATCGCTCCCGCAGAAACAAGGCCGCGACGTCAACCGTGCGGGCACACCCATGATGCACTGAGCGATCCGGACGAGCCGGTCGGCGTGAAGCGCATGTGGAACGGGGATGGCGGTCGGTGCCACGACGGCGACTTCCAGGTGGACGGCGCCGCCACCGAGAAGGCACTGGCCGACTGCACCGGCACCGTCTCCGCGCCCGTCACCGGGCACCTGCCTTAGCGGCACGAGCTGAGCTCGGCCCTGATACAGGTCGATCACGCATGACGATCGATGGCCGACCTCAGCCGAACGCCAAGACCTGCCGCACAGCACACCTAGACCGACGCGGTGACAAGCTCGTCGGCGACCCACCGCGCGACGTTGGCCGGGTACGGCGCCGACAGCCCGAGGACGATGTGCTGAAAGCCTGCGGCGACCGCCTCGGTGATCGCCTCTCGGGTCATCCGGGGCTGATCGTAGGAGACCGGCAGGTGGATCGAGCGGGCGATCGAGGCGGGGTCGCGACCGATCTCGGCGCAGTAGCGGTCCAGCAGCGCGCTGCGGCGGACGACGTCGTCGATGTCGCCGCCGGGGATGTTCCATAGATCGGCGTGCTCGGCGACCACGCGCAGCGTCGCAGACGAGCGTCCGCCGATCAGGATCGGCGGGCAGGGGCGCTGCGCCGGCTTAGGGTTGCAGAACGCGTCGGTGAGCTGGACGTAGGCGCCGTCGAAGTCGAACGGCTCGGTCTCGGTCCACAACCGCCGGATGACGGTGCACGCCTCGGCGAGGCTCCCCACCGAGTGGGCGAAGTCGTGGAAGGGCAGGCCGTGTGCGTCGTACTCGCGCCGGGCCGGCGGGTGATCCGGACGCGAGCCCGCGCCGATCCCGAAGTCGAGCCGCCCGCCGGAGACGACGTCGACGGTCGCGGCGATCTTGGCCAGCATCGCGGGCGGCCGGAAGCGGTTGCTGGTCACGAGCAGGCCGAGACGCAGCCGTCGGGTCTGGGCGGCGAGAGCCGAGAGCAGCGTCCAGCCTTCGTAGGCCGGTCCGTCCGGGCTACCGCCGATCGGCATGAGGTGGTCGAACAGCCACGCGTGCTCGATCTCGGGAATGACGTCCGCTTCCTGCCAGACCCGAAGGATGTCCTGATAGTCGACCTGCATGGGGGCGGTCATGATCCCGAAGCTCGGCATGGGGCCATGGGTCCTTTCTCTGATGGCCGGGGGCCGGCCGCCGCCACTAAGGACGGACAGCGTGCTTCCCGGAGCGTCACTTGGATTCGATACGGCCCAGAGGATCGGCGCTCGCCGCGGACCAGCTGGTGTCCGCGGGGTAGAGCGCACCGCGGAGAAAGGCCCATGTGAGCCGCTGGATCACGGCGACCCGTTCGGGGCTCTCGTCCGTCGTCTCCGTGACGGTGTAGCCGGAGATCCCGCCCAGCGAATGCTCCGCCCTGAACAGGGTGAGCAGGCTCTTGGCACCTGGGCTCAGGAAGTACGCATCCGTGAACCACTCCGGGCCCCGGACGGTCAGGGCGGACTGGTCCTTCTCCCCCGCGACCACCAGGGCCGGCGTGGTCATCTCGGCGAAGCCCGGGTTCATGAAGGAGAAGTGCTCGGCGGCGAACGGCGTCAGGTCAGGGCCGCCCGTGCCCGGTACGGCAAGCAGCACACCGGCCCTGATCCGCGGGTCGGACCTGTCCTCGCCCGGGACACCCCCGGCGTCGAGGACCCGCGCGCCCAGCAGCATGCTCGCCGTCTGGGCGCCCCACGAGTGCCCGGCGGCGGCGATGCGGCTCCGGTCGGTGCGCCCCGCGAGGCCCGGAAGGGAGGCTTCGATGAGGTCCAGCTGATCGACGATGCGCGTCAGGTCCTCGACCCGGAGGCGCCAGATCTCCGGGTAACGGGGATCATCGGGCGTGACGTTCAACGTCCGCGAGTCGAGGTGGGTGGGCTGCACGACCACGAATCCGCGGGCGGCCCAGAAGTCGACCAGCGGGGCGTAGCCGTCCAGCGACCCGCCGAAGCCGTGCGAGAAGACGATGATGGGCAGTTCGCCGCCGGACGCCGGGGCCGACACCCGTACCTGCAGGTCCTCGCCGCGGCCCGGGGCCGGAAGCACCACCGGGCGTACCGAGATGACGGGAACGGGCGTGCTGACGACGTCATCGGGGAGGCGCATGGGTGTTTCTCCTTGAGAATTGGGTGAATGGCGATGCGTGGCATGGCCACGGACCGCCTGTTCGGTATCGTGAGCAAGCGGATCCATGTTCCGTTAGCCAACATACGGAACCGTGTTCCACTTAGCAAGCTGAGTGACGGAGGCAAGGGCACAGTGGCGGGCATCGGCAGCGGTTCAGGATCGTCAGCCCCCCGGAAACGGGCCGACGCTCGGCGCAACGAGAGGACACTGCTGGAGGCGGCCGCTGCGGCTTTCATCGCTTCCGGCGTCGATGCGCCCGTGCGCGACATCGCGGCCAAGGCCGGCGTGGGCGTCGGCACGATCTACCGCCACTTCCCGACGCGGGCCGATCTCATCGTCGCCGTCTACCGGCACCAGGTCGAGGCATGCGTCGAGGCGGGTCCGGCCCTCTTGGCGAACAGCGACTCACCGCACACCGCTCTGACGCGCTGGATCGATCTCTTCGTCGATTTCCTGGTCACCAAGCATGGCCTCGCCGAGGCGCTACAGTCCGACGACGCCACCTTCGCGACTCTGCACGCCTATTTCATCGATCGCCTCGTGCCGGTCTGCGCCGAGCTGCTGGACGCCGCCGCCAGGGCAGGCCAGATCCGTGCCGACATCCAGGCCCTCGAACTGATGCGCGGCGTCGGCAACCTCTGCATCGGCGCGGGCAAGGACCCCAGGTACGACGCCCGTCGCATGGTCGAACTCCTCCTCGCCGGACTGCGCCTCCATTGACCCACCCGGCGACATCCCATGACGCATGCCGCGATCCGGATCTCTCCGGATGCCTCGTCCGACCTCCCCGGCGCGGCCGTGGGACCAATCACTCCGGTGATCCCGAACCCACAAAGTATTACCGGCGCAGCTCGCGCTTGAGGATCTTGCCGGTCGCCGTCATCGGCAGGCTCTCGCGGAACTCGATGATCCGCGGGTACTTGTAGGCCGCCATGTTCTCCTTGCACCAGGCGATGAGCTCGTGCTCGCTCGCCGTCGCGCCGGGCGCCGGGATGACGTAGGCCTTGACCTCCTCGCCGTGCGAGCCATGGGGCACACCGACCACCGCCACCAGCGAGACCGCCGGGTGCGTCATCAGCACCTCCTCCACCTCGCGCGGGTAGACGTTGAAGCCGCCCCGGATGATCATGTCCTTCGTGCGGTCGATGATGGCGTAGTAGCCGTCCTCGTCGCGAGTGGCGATGTCGCCGGTGCGGAACCAGCCGTCCCGCATGACCTCCTCGGTGGCCTCAGGCCGCCCGTAGTAGCCCTTCATGACATTGTGCCCGCGGATGGCGATCTCGCCGGGGCCCTCGCCCTCGATGGTGTTCCCGTCATCGTCCACCAGCCGCATCTGCACGCCCCAGATGGGGAAGCCGATGGTGCCGGGCTTGGTGGGCCGCCCGAGCTGGTTGAAGCTGGCCACTGGGGAAGTCTCCGACAGGCCGTAGCCTTCCAGGATCGGGATGCCGAAGGTGCCCTCGAAGTCCTTGAGCACCTCGACCGGGGAGGAAGCCCCGCCCGCCACCGCCACCCGCAGCGTCGAGGGCACCTCGGCGCCGTCGGCGTGGATCTTCGACAGCAGCGCCCAGAACATCGTCGGCACCCCGGCGAACATGGTCACCTTCTCCCTCCGCATGAGGTCCAGCGCCTCGCCGGGCTCGAAGCGCGGCTGGAGTACGAGGGTGGCGCGGCGGCGCACGCTCACGTTCATGACCGCGATCTGGCCGAAGGAGTGGAAGAGCGGTAGCACGGTGAGTGAGACGTCGCCGTCGGGGTCGGCGGGGAACATCTCGTCGCTGACGATGGTGTTGGTCAGGATGTTCATGTGAGTCAGCTCGGCGCCCTTGGGCTGACCGGTGGTGCCGGAGGTGTAGAGGATGGCCGCGGTGTCGTCAGGCCCGGTCTGCACCGTCTCGAACTCCTCGGACATACCACCCAGAGCCGCCCAGAACGATTCGCCGTGCTCCGACTCGGCGGCCAGCGGCGTGGCGGGCAGGATGAAGAAGAGCTCGCAGCCCTCGGCGGCGTCGAATGCCTCCCGCCCGCGCGCGCCCATGGGCAGCTCGGGGGAGCCCTCAAAGCAGAAGAGCGCCTTGGTGTCGCTGTCGGTCAGGTGGTAGGCGATCTCGCGCGGCTGCAGCAGCACGTTGAGCGGGACCACGGTCGCCCCGGCCTTGAGGATGCCGAAGTAGACGAAGGGGAAGTAGGGCAGGTTCGGGCAGAGCAGCGCGACCTTGTCCCCCTTGCTGATCCCCCGTGACACCAGGAGATTGGCCACCTGGTTCGCGACGGAGTTCACCATGGAGTACGGCAGGCGCAAATCACCGAAGACCAGGGCGGTGCGGTCTGGAACATTGCGGGCGCTGTCTTCCAGGATGATCGACAGATTGAGCATCGCGGGCCTTCCCTCGGGCTTCGAATACCTGCGTCTCGGGGGACATTCGTACGTGGCAAGGATGCGGCGTCGATGCGGTCAGCGCTTGTACGAACGTGTCGAATCAGGGCAGCCAGTCGATGGCGGCGGCCAGCGTGGAGGGTGCGGTCCCGAAGTTGTGCCTGAAGACCCTGGTGAAATGTGACCCGTCGGTGAATCCGGCACCGTGGGCGGCCACCGTCAGGGACTCCCCTGCGGCCACCAGCCTGATCGCATGCTGAAGGCGCTGCCAGCGCACATAGGGCCGCAGCGGAATCCCCACGTGTGCGCTGAACAGATGCGCCAACCGGCTTGGAGACAGGTGCACCGCGGCCGCGACCTCGCCCAGACGCACCGGTCCCCCGATCAGGAGAGTGGGAATCACGGCTATCGCCGTCTCCACCGCCGGGTGAATCGGGATGTCTGCGGCACAACGGTGGCCCGTCCAGTCCTCGACGATCTTCAGGGCGGCCGCGGCCTCGGCGGAGTGTTCATGGCCGTTCGACGGTTCCGTGAACGTGAGCGGCGCCGCCACTTGGCGGTGTCTCGGGCTCGTGACGGCGTGCCCCGGATGGGGGAAGGGCGGACTCCAGGTCGAGGCGTTGGCTCCCGCACCTGAATGGGCGAGCAGCGAACGGCCTGGTGAGCTGCCGGGTTCGAGTTGAGCCAGCAGGGCCCCGCGAGCTCCCATGAGTATGGCGTGGCCGGTGTCGGGGGGAATGACCGCGGTCTGGGTGGTCAGCCGCTGACCATGGGCGTCCGCCACGGTGAAGGGCTCTGCGGAGACGATCAGGTGAACCGCATGGTGTGCGTGAAGCTGATTCGTACCGATGGTTCCGCCGTACAGCAGGACGCCAGGGCGGAGTAAACACCAGCCGCGCCAGAGATGCGACATCACGCCTCCTTCTCCGGAGGAGGTTGCCTCCACCTCTGATCGTCGTGGCGGAAGCCCTGTTCGTGAAGGTGCTGATCTCGGGCTCGGCTCAGCGGGGGCCCGGAGGGCACGGACGCGAGCGACGTCGTGCACCGCATCCTGGCCAACGCCGAACTCCCGCAGCTCCGCACCCACCGGAGCACGGCCGCTCGCCTGGCCCCGCTGCTTCCGACCAAGCTCAAGGCCACCTATCTGGTGGGAGTGGACGGCGAGCGCCAGCGCTTCTGGATCGAGGTCTTCACCAGCGGCTGAGGAGAAGCCAACCGGTTGGTCGCGGCTTCCGGGCTGCCGCCGGCCCGGCTGCATGACCTGCGGCACGGCGGCGCGACGCGGGCACCGGCCGCGCACGGACGGATTCCGAGAGCGCTCACTTGATCGGTCAGGCGTCCGGCGCGTTCATGATGCTGCGGATCTTCGGCGGGGTGTTCGGCGTCGCCGTCACGGTGGCCGTCTTCGCGAGTGTCGGGAGTCACGCCTCAGCCGAGGAGTTCAGCGCGGGTTTCTCGGCGGGCATGGGCACGGTCGCCGCATTCGCGTTCATCGGCACGCTGGTCGCGCTCGGCATGCCAGGCAGGCGACCGGCCGCCATGGCCACGCCACAGGCGACAAGCACCGTGCCTCAGAGTGAGAACGCCTCAATGATCCAGTCGTGACCAGCCAGGTCTGTCGAGCGTGCTCCCTGGCGGCGCTGGTGGTCGGAGAAGGGCCGTAGCGCAGGAAGCGACTCCCACTTCCTTGGAACGTTCGTGCTGGGCAGCGCCGAACTGCTCGTCGTCGGCGCGCTCAACATGATCGCCGCCGACCTGCGAGTGTCCATAACCGCGGCCGTGCGCTGATCGCCATCCCGGTCGCCTGGGCAGACCTGCGGCAACACGTCTGCTTTGCGGCTCATCGCACGACCCGAGCGCAGGACCCTGAGAATCCGCCTTCCGCAGTCGCCGAAAAAGTGATATCACTTTGCTATCGAGATGAAGTCACGGAGAGGGGACGGACGATGGCGAACACATCGGGCGAGGCCGCACTTGAGGCCGCCGTCGTGGACATGCCCGCACCGCACACGAGCGAGCACCCCGTGCGGGCGGCCAACGGGTTCATGATGCTGGGGGTGGCGACGGCGCTGGAGCTGGCCGGGATCGCGCTGCTCGTCGTGGGAATCGTCATGCTCGCCTCGGGGGCCGGGCAGGGCGGCATGTGGGTGGTCATCGTGAGCATCCTGATGATCCTGCTCGGGTCCTACATGTACTTCGGCCTCACCGCGGTGGCGCCGGGCGAGGCCAGGGTGGTGCAGCTGCTCGGCCGGTACGTCGGCACCCTGCGCACCCCCGGCTTCCAGTGGGTCAACCCGATCACGGTGCGCCGGCGGGTGTCCACAAGGATCCGCAACCACGAGACGGACGTGACGAAGGTCAACGACGCGGACGGCAACCCGATCCAGATCGCGACCGTGGTGGTCTGGCAGGTGCAGGACACCGCGCAGGCGGTCTTCGAGGTGGACGACTTCGTGGAGTTCGTGGCCATCCAGGCGGAGACGGCCGTGCGGCACATCGCGGGCAGCTATCCGTACGACGCGCACGGCGAGCCCAGGCTGTCCCTGCGGGACAACGCCGACGAGATCAACGAGCGGCTGTCCACGGAGATCGCGGCCAGGGTGTCGTCCGCCGGGGTGAAGGTCATCGAGTCCCGCATCATCCACCTGGCGTACGCGCCCGAGATCGCCCACGCCATGCTGCGCCGTCAGCAGGCTGGCGCAGTGGTGGCGGCCCGGCAGCGGATCGTCGACGGGGCGGTCGGCATGGTGGAGATGGCCCTGGCCAAGCTCGCCGAGCACAACGTGGTCGAGCTGGACGAGGAGCGCAAGGCGGCCATGGTGAGCAACCTGCTCGTGGTGCTGGTCGGTGACCGCGACACCCAACCCGTGGTCAACACGGGCACGCTCTACCAGTAATCACCGTGGAGCGGAAGAAGATCCTGCTGCGGCTTGACCCGGTGGTTCACGACGCGCTGTCCAGGTGGGCGTCCGACGAGCTGCGCAGCACGAACTCCCAGATCGAGTTCCTGCTGCGCAGGGCCCTCTCCGAGGCCGGACGCCTGCCCGACGGGGTGGGGCGGATGCGCCCACGCGGACGACCGAGGAAAGCGCCAGAGGACGGCACAGGGGACGACACAGGTCAGGAAGATGAAGAGGAGCGGGCGGATGGAGACGCAAGTGAAGCAGACTGAGTCACTGACCCGATCGGCCTTCCTACTGGCCTTCGACCTGCGGAAGGAGAAGCTGACCCAGCGCAGCGAGCTGGGCTACCTGCTGCGCGCGGCCGCCCTCGCCGAGCTGCTGCTGGCGGGCAACCTGGCGGACGAGTCGGGCAAGGCGCGAGCTCTCACCCACCCGGCCGCCGAGCCAGGTTCCCTGCGGGCCGTGGTCTGGGAGCAGATCTCGAACTCGCCGCCCCGCTCGTGGCGGCGGTGGGTGCAGAAGGACCTCGGCAAGGCGGTCCGCGTGGTACGCGACGAGCTGGCGGCCGCCCGGATGATCAACGTGGAGCGGCGCCATATCCTGCTGTTCCCGGTCGAGCGGATCACGCCGCGCAAGGCGTACCTGTCGCGCAGGCTGGCCGAGCGCGTCGGCCGGGCCATCCGCGGCGGCCAGCCGGTCGGGCACCTGGACGAGGACGTCCGCGTCCTGGCGGCGCTGGCCGCGGCGATCCGGCTCAAGACGGTGATTCCCTCCTGGCGGGAGACGCGTCTGCGCCGGGACCGGATCCAGCAGCTGTCCGCGCCCGTCGAGCCGATCGCGACCGCATTGCGCAAGAGCGTCGAGGCGGCCAGGGCGGCGGCGAGCGGCTGACACGACGGATCACGGCGGCTCCCACCGCCGGCCCTCGGAGGAGATCACTTGACCACACCGATCGAAGCACCGGCCCGGCCCCGCGCCATCCTGCACGCCCTGGCCCCGACCCTTTGGCCCAGGGCGCGATCGCAGTTTGGCTCGCCGCCGCCGCCCGGGCCCGCCGCGCGCGGCCAGTCTCTCACTCCGATCGCCCGCGAGCGCGGCGTCGGACGGTCGATGCGGCCGGAGTAAGGGGGGTGAGGGCGTCGTCGATGCCTTGTCCCTTGAGCCAGGTGAACAGGAGGTGCCACAGCCGGTGGGGCGGCATGTTGTGGGTGAGACCGGCTTTGTCCGCGTACCGTGCGAGCAGGGCGCGGACGCCGCACCCCGGCCGCACCCCGGCCGCACGCCGAAAGCCTCAGGAAGCGTTGCGGTACAGGTCCCGTCTCTCGGGCAACTGCTCGAGGCCGGCCGACTGGTAAGTGGCGACGGCGCCGACGTTGGAGCTCGGCGTGCACACGTCCACGCTGGACGAGCCCAACTCCTGGAGTGCGCGCGCCGCGGCGACCGTGATCGCTCTGCCGTAACCGTGACCGCGGTGTGCCCGGTGCACCCCCATCGGCTCGATCAGCCCGGGCTTGCCTTCACCCGCCGACCACACCGTCACGGCCGCCACCGCCTCGCCCTGCTCATTGCGAACGACCAGGCACCGAGCGTCGACATACGGCGCACCTGCCGCCATCGCGTGCCAGCGCTCGTCGGTGAACGTCGACCCGTCGAACGACGCCCGCAGGACCGCGGCCCACTCGTGCGCCTGTTCCGGCCCGATCACCTCGACGCGAACGCCGGGATCCGGCACAGGCGCGCCGAGGTCGCGCCGAAGTGGTGTCCACGGCTCGCCGCTCTCCCAGCCGTCCTTGAACAACACGTCCTGGATCAGCGCACCCATCGGCGCCTCGACGTACACCTTGCCCTCGATCAGCACACCACGCTCAGGCGCCGACACGTCCTCGGCCACCTGCCGCGCCAACTCCTCGTCCCGCAACGCCGGCGGCGCGAACGCCAACCGCAGCAACTCCGCACCATCCAGCAGCCCGACCGCCAAAACCTCCCCAGCCCGGCTCCAGGTCCGCGTAGCCTCCGCCGTCGGCTCCGCACCGAACCGCCAGAACCACCCCACATCCCCCGGATGCAACTGCACGGGCCCTCCGTCGTACTGCCACTCCCCCAACACCCGCACCACGTCACCGAGCCCGTCGACCCCCGGCCTGCCCATCTTGATCGCCATCCCCCGATCACACACCACCCACCGACCCTCCGCACCCGAATTTCCCGCCGGCAGTCAGTGATCGGCGACACCGTGATCATGTACGGACCCTGCCACTGACCTGCCCGAACACGCCCGTTTGCGGCTAGTGACACGTTTCTTGACGGGCACCCCCGTCAGGGAGGCCGGCAAGCGGCCAATGTGGACGCGGCTCTTGGACCGGGCAGGAGCCGGTGCCCGTCGAGCCGGCCCGCCGGCACCGCCCACAACCACGAGGGCTGTTCGGGCTCACGGGCGCGGTCACCTGGTCACCCCGGGCGGCCGGTCCGTCCTCACCATCGGCGTCCACGCGCTCAGTCAGGGGATGGCCATCGCCACCACGGTCCACGAAGACCTCGGGTTTCAGCCATGGCGCTTCGGCTCCGCCCCCTAGGGCCGAACCCCATCGGGCGCCCCTGACCGGCCAGGCGCGCCCCTCTGGAATCCCGACCCGCTGGTGGCGATGGAGCGACGTGGCATGCGGGTCGAGGAGGAACTCGTGCTCCCCGAGAGGTCACCCATGTTGGATGACGATCATCGATCAGCATCCCGTAGGGCGTCCTGCTGGCGGTCGCCGTCTCCGTCGTCGAGATGCTCGCCCGCTTCATGGTCGCTCGTGCGGCTGGTGCCCTGCCGTCGATCGCGGTATGGGCGAGTTAACCGATCTGTTCGTGGCTGGTGCACGAAGTCGTTGATCGAGCGGAGGTTGAGCTGTCTGCCGACGTTGTGACCGGGTTCGTTGGCGGTGGCCTCCTTGGGTGCGTGACCGTCGAACGCGATTTCCAGACGCCAGCCGTCACGCTGCAGGATGACCGTAGGGCCGGAGGATCGCGGGACGGTCTGCACATCCCAGCCGTGTCGGTGTGCCCGGTGGGCAAGCACGTGTGGATTCACCGATTCGTACTCCTTGTTCGAACGGGGTCCAGCGGAGTTTACCTACGGGCTGTCACGGGACTGATGCGATTTGTAGGCGGTTGGTCGATCCCTTCTATCGAAGAGGACGGTCGAACGTCCGGTTTCGGTTCCATCGTGAGCTTTGATGGCGAATCACGTTGCTCGCTCAAGGGACGGATCTGCCCTCCTGCTCGACAACCTCCCCCGACTGACGCCGGGTGCCACTGCGCCTGCCGATGATGACGTCCGCCCAGGTCATAGCCATATTGGGCTTCGCGTGGCGTGCGTGAGCCCCGGCCACCAGGAGAAGGGCGCGCGTGCGACATGACGATCGGCCGTGCCCCTTCGCCTGACCTATCTCGCCGTCACGAGCGCCTTCGCCGCGCTGCGGTTCCTGCCGATGAGCGAGCGCGACAGAGATGTCGAGAGTCTCGCCCTGCGTCACCAGATCACCGTCTTCGAACGACAACTCGGCGACGAGGTCCTGCGCCGGCTACGGCCCCTCGTCCGCCCGGACACCGTGGGGCTGTCGGCGGGTCCACGGAGAACTCGCCACGCCGGGCATCAAGGTCGCGCCGTCCACAGTCCGACGATCAGCCTTCGCATAAATCTATAAAGCAGGATTAATCACACGATGCACGAGCATATGCACGAGCATTCGTACTTACAGACGGTTCTGCATTTGCACTTGCGTTGACCCTCCCGATAGGCAAGGATGAATCGGCATAGCGGCGATCGCCCCGCCGGGACATCGATGTCGGTCACCCCGTCCTCTCGCACATCCCTGCACAGCCTTGCCCTTCGAAGGCGCGCCCCTCCGTGATCGCGCGACAGGCCGTCGGCCAATGTCGCCGGTTACATCGCCGGTCACCCGCTGCAGTACGCAATGCTTCCAGCCGCACTTGCGCCCAGAAGCCCACCATCATCTTGGCGTAGGTCTGTGGCCCTCGGAACCGAGAGCTGTTCAGCGAACCACCCCGGGAAAGTTAAGCACGAGGATTCGCAAGGAGCCTCAAGAATGGTCAACGAGGTTGATCCGGCCGCGCGTCCCCGGAGACGCAAGGGCACCGGAAGAAAGTTCTCCGTGACTGCGGTCGCCACGGGAGTGCTCGGCTTAGTGCTCGCCCTGGCCGCGCCGAATGTCTATGCACGGGTCACGACGCCGTCGAAACGTGAGCTGCTCGAGAAGGCGAAATTCCTGGGGCCGGAGAAACAGACTCTCAAGATCGGCGTACGGGACGACCTCCCCGGGATAGCGAATTCAAAGGACGGCAGTCTCGAGGGGTTCGACGCCGACATCGCCTATGCGATCGGCGAGTACCTGGAATTCACCCGGGACAAAGTGGAGCTCCACCCCGTTAAAATACAGGAGCGCCAGGGCATGCATATATACAGGGACGACCAACACATCAACCTCGACCTGGTAATCGCCGCATACAGCATCACGAACGATCGGAAAAAGGATGGCGTGAGGTTTTCCTACCCCTACTTCATGACCAAACAGGCCGCGATGACCAGGGGAGACTACCCAGACACGGTGCAGAGCCTCAGCGATCTCAAGGGGAAGGAGGTCTGCACGCTGCCATCGTCCACCGCCTTCGACGCGCTCAGGAAAGTCGGCATCCATCCCATAGGGAGAGACCGTATAAGCGAGTGCATCAAGGGCCTGAAAGCGGGAAAATTCGCCGCCGTGCAGAGCGACGCCGCGGTCCTGGCCGGCCTCGTCGCGGAGGACATGGAGAACTTGAAGTTACACAATATCGGTGTGGACTTCACCGAAAAATGGGGGGTCAGTGTGCGCCCCGCTCGAGCGGAAACCGACCATGTCCTCGATTTGGTCAACGCCGCGCTGTACAAAATCGTCAGCGACGGAACCTGGGACAAACTCTTCAACCAACACTTCGGCGCTACTCAGCAGCGTCTCGGGGGCTCCGTCATCATAGCCCACAACGAACCTCCCGGGATTCCGGCACCCGCGATCCGAGACTATGAGTGAGGTTCAGGCGGAATGCCTACGGGAGAAGACGGCGACCAGAAAGACTACGATCGCGAGTGGCTGTACATCGCGATATCCACCGTCCCGGCACTGCTGCTGTCGCTCAAGATCTGGTACTTAAGTGGCCAGAGCGTGGAGACCACCCAGCTCGTGGTCCAATCCATCAGCCCCATCAGCTTGCTGGTGGAGCTGTTCTTCGTCAGCCTGTGGATGTTGTCCACAGTGGTCATCCTCTTTCATTGCGCAGGACGGCTGCTACAGCTCAGCAGGGCCGACGGCCACAAATTCCGCCTGGTGCGAACTGTCTCCCGCATTCCCATGTGGGCTCTCATGGCAAGCTTCGCGGTCGCACTCTTCACGTGGCACATACAATATCTGCCCGCCCTGCTCATGCTTGCCACCATGTCGATCTCCCTGCATGTCAGGCTGGAGTTCCCCGACCGGCCGCGACTCGTCGCCGTCATTTGTTGGCTGTTTCCTCTCGCCACCACCGCGGCGTTCTACTGCCTGATGCTGCCCACGGCGTTGACCGCATGGCATGACGGTGATCGCTTCCTCGCCGCCATACTGACCATCCCGCCGACGCTCGGCCTTTTCCTGGGGAATCGACTGCCGTCGGCGGCCGCCCCTGTTCTCGTCAACTCCATGCTGGTCTGCTCGCTGGCGATCCTGGCGCCACTGGCCTGCCTGAAATTCCTGAATGCCTCGTTCCTACCGGCCGTGGCCGTGGAGATCACACAACCGGCTCAAGTGCACACCGGCTACGTGATCAGCATGAGCGATGTCGCCACTGCCGTCCTCGGCCTCGACGGGACGGTCCGGTTCTTCCCGAACAACCAGGTCAAATCACAGGTGTTGTGCCGCGATTACACCAGAGCGCCCTACAGCAAACTGGACATCAACGGGTGGGGCGTGGAGGAGACCATTTTGGAGGCGTTCAACTCCAAGGATCATCATCCCGACTCCGATCAGCGCTGCTTCGGGCGTCCCTTGACGCCGACCGTTCCGGAAGGATGAGCGACGCACCGCGCGCCGGCGGGTAGCGACGCTGCGCGGGCGGAACGCGATTCCTACCGGGCTTCCCTCCGGTGGATGACCTCCTTGTCCGGGTACGCCATGATCAGCGGCCGCTGCCCCGCCTGCTCGTCCCCCTTCCAGGAGAACCAGGCGTAGTGCACCCGGATCCTCATCGGTGGACGTGTCGACCTCAATCCGGCCGGCCGGGCGCTGCTGCTGCAGGCGCTTCCGCCGGTGGCGCACGTTCGGGCGTCGGCCGCCGCGGCGACCGACCTGCGCGGCATCTTCGACCGGCTGTTCGACGAGGTGACCGGCAAGCGGACGGGTTCGGCGTGCGCGATCCGCCAGTACGGCCGGCTCCTGCTGCTCGAAGTGCTGCGCGCCTACATCGACCAGGCCGAGCTCCCCTCGGGATGGCTCCGGGTGCTGGCCGACGAACGGCTGCGCCCTCCGCGACGGCGACGTCCGCGTCGTGTCGCTGGCGACCGAGCTGGGGTACGCCTCCGAGAGCGTGTTCAGCACCGCGTTCAAACGCGAGGTGGGCGAATCACCGCTCCGCTGCCGGCACCGCATGCCACCCCGCTCGGTGTTCTTCGTGGCGATCGCTCGGGTGGGCGTCCGGGG
>NZ_VCKY01000012.1 GCF_005889735.1 Nonomuraea turkmeniaca | reverse complement strand
CCGTCCAGGAGTGGAACACGTTCTCCGAGCCGGCCGGCCGGGTCGCCGGAGATGACGCGGCCGGTCGGGGAGAGCAGGATGCCGGGCCGGCCGCGCAGGGATTCGTAGCGGCGGCGCAGCCGCTCGTCGCGTTCGTGCATGCGCAGGGCGAGCTCGCTCTCGGCGAGCTTGGCCGCGGCCCCGACCAGGGCGACGGTGGCGGGGTGCAGGGTGCGGGCGGTGCCGCTGATGTCGACGCAGCCGATGACCCTGCCGGTGTCCGGATCGGTGACCGGCGCGGCGCTGCACGACCAGACGTGCAGCACCCGCATCAGGTGCTCCTCCGAGTAGACGTGCATCGGGCGGCCCGTCGCGAGCGCGGTGCCGATGCCGTTGGTGCCGACGTTGCGTTCCCCCCACTGATGGCCGTCGGCCAGGCCGATCTGGTCTGCTCGGCGCAGGACGCTGCTGCCGCCCTCGCGCCACAGCACCCGGCCGTGGGCATCTGTGACGATCATGACGTGGCCGATCTCGTCGGCCAGGCCGGCAAGTGTCTGCGAGATGAGGGGCAGTAGGGGCTGAAGGGGATGGGCCTCGCGGATGTCGTCGATGTAGTCCAGATCGAAGACCAGAGGCGCTCTTGTGTTCTCCGGGTCGATCCCCGCGGCGAGCGAGCGATGCCAGGATGCCTCGATCAGGCGGCGAGGTGCCACCGGCCAGTCCTGGTTGGTCACCGCGGCTTCGTACGCTCCGCGTAGTAGGCGGGAATACGCGTCGAGATGGGCGTAACTCATCGGTCACTCCAAGTAGTCAACTAGTAGCATCCGCCTTACCGTCAATCTTTGCAACCGGTTCTAGTGAGTGCAGAGAGTGCTTGAATGAACGCAACCTGTGTGCAACGTTGCCCTGACTAACGTGCACTCCCGACGCGTCGGCGTGGTGCGGCCGCTCCGCCGGCGTGATGGCCGGGTCTCGGACACTGGAGGGGGGGCCGGGATCCGGCCAGAACAACAGCAGGCCGCGAAGCGAAGAAACGCCGCCCCCGCCTGAGCTCAAGGCGCGAACCACCTGTCCCACGCGGCGCATCAGGCGCCGAATGGGAGGCCGGTGACGAAACATGGGGACGTCCCCAGTGCATGTCGCGGCCCAAACACCGTAGGCTCGTGGCAGTCAAGAACGCGGAGCCACGAGGAGCGCACGACGGTGAACCCAGGGGATGTCAACCTGCAGCAGCTGCTGGAGCAGGCACAGCTCATGCAGCAGCAGCTTGTGAGCGCCCAGCAGGAGCTCAACGACGCGCAGATCGAGGGCTCGTCAGGCGGCGGCCTGGTCACGGCCGTCGTCAACGGCTCGGGTGAGCTGCTCGAGCTCAAGATCGACCCGAGCGTGATCGACGCCGGCGATCCGCAGGACACCGCGGACACGATCGCCGACCTGGTGATCGCGGCCGTCCGCGATGCCGTACGCGCGGCCGCCGACCTCCAGCAGGAGAAACTCGGCCCGCTGGCTCAGGGGCTGGGTGGCGGCGGCCTCGGACAGTTGCCAGGGTTCTAGGCATGTACGAAGGGGTCGTCCAGAATCTGATCGACGAGCTCGGCCTGCTGCCCGGCGTCGGTCCCAAGAGCGCGCAGCGGATCGCGTTCCACCTGCTGGCGGCCGATCCAGCCGACGTCAAGCGGTTGGCGCACGCCTTGCTGGAAGTCAAGGAGAAGGTCCGCTTCTGCCGGGTGTGCGGGAACGTGGCCTCCGAGGAGGAGTGCCGCATCTGCCGCGATACCCGCCGCGACACGCATGTGATCTGCGTGGTCGAGGAGCCGAAGGACGTCGTGGCGATCGAGAAGACCCGCGAGTTCCGCGGCACCTACCACGTGCTCGGGGGCGCGATCAGCCCGATCGACGGCATCGGCCCCGACGATCTGCGCATTCGCGAGCTCATGACGCGCCTGGCCGACGGCCGGGTCACCGAGCTCATCCTCGCCACGGACCCCAATCTCGAGGGTGAGGCGACGGCTACCTACCTCGCCCGTCTGGTCAAGCCGATGGGCATCAAAGTGACACGACTGGCCAGCGGTCTGCCTGTTGGCGGTGACCTCGAGTACGCCGACGAGGTGACCTTGGGCCGCGCGTTCGAAGGACGGAGGCTGCTGGATGTCTGACCAGTGGAGCGCGCTGGCGGAAGAGATCTCCGTGCACGCGCAGGACTACGTGGACGGCCTGACCAGGGTGGCCGGCGGCGAGGGCGGCGACGCCATCTGGTCGTTGCTGCTGGTCGAGGTCGCGCAGGTGAGCCTGGCCGGCGCCAAGCTCGGCGCGCACCGGGACGTGATCCTCGCGGGCAACTACGAGCCGGCGATGAGCGAGGACCCGGACATCGATGGCGTGCGCACGGCGCTGGCCGAGCGGCTCGGGCCCGTCGACGACTACGCGGAGGTGTTCGACCCGTACAAGGACACCGCCGTCACGCCCTACCGGCTGTCCGACGACCTGACCGCGGTCGCCGCCGACCTGATCCACGGCCTGCGCCACTATCACGCCGGCCGGCCCCACGAGGCGCTGTGGTGGTGGCAGTACTCATACTTCAACACCTGGGGCAACCACGCGGGCGCCGCGATGCGGGCACTGCAGGCCCTAGCCGCACACTCGCGCCTCGACGTGGCGGAGGAGGCCACCACCGTCTGATGATCGTCCACATGGTGGTATGAACCATCAGGCGCATGAGAGGCCCCCAGTAGACTGGCAGCTCACAGTCCAAACCGGGAGACTCTCGTGGCGCTCGTTGTGCAAAAGTACGGTGGTTCGTCCGTCGCCGACGCGTCCTGCATCAAGCGGGTCGCGCAGCGGATCGTCGCGACGAAAAAAGCCGGCAACGACGTGGCCGTGATCGTCTCCGCCATGGGCGACACGACGGACGAGCTGCTCGACCTGGCCGAGCAGGTGTCGCCGCTGCCTCCGGGCCGCGAGCTCGACATGCTGCTGACCTCGGGCGAGCGCATCTCGATGGCGCTGCTGGCGATGGCGATCGCCAACCTCGGCCACGAGGCCCGCTCGTTCACCGGCTCGCAGGCAGGTGTGATCACCAACTCCACCCACGGCA
Source organism: Nonomuraea turkmeniaca (assembly GCF_005889735.1). Classification (GTDB taxonomy): domain Bacteria; phylum Actinomycetota; class Actinomycetes; order Streptosporangiales; family Streptosporangiaceae; genus Nonomuraea; species Nonomuraea turkmeniaca. The sequence continues at coordinate 83,891 of NZ_VCKY01000012.1, read as the reverse complement.
AGGCGCGCATCATCGACGTGACGCCCAGCCGCATCCAGGAGGCGATCGACCAGGGCCACATCGCGATCGTGGCCGGGTTCCAGGGTGTCTCGCAGGACACCAAGGACATCACGACGCTCGGCCGCGGGGGATCCGACACCACGGCGGTGGCGCTGGCGGCGGCCCTCGAGGCCGACGTGTGCGAGATCTACACCGACGTGGACGGCATCTTCACCACCGACCCGCGCATCGTGCCGGCGGCCCGCAAGATCCCCAGGATCTCTTATGACGAGATGATGGAGATGGCGGCCTGCGGCTCCAAGATCCTGCATCTCCGCTGCGTGGAGTACGCGCGCCGGTTCAGCCTGCCGATCCACGTACGCAGCTCGTTCAGCACCAAGGAAGGCACCTGGGTCGTCGCCGACCCATACACCGAAGACAGCGAAGGAACCGAGATGGAGCAGCCGATCATCTCCGGCGTCGCACACGACCGGAGCGAGGCCAAGATCACTGTTGTCGGGGTCCCCGACAAGGTCGGCGAGGCTGCCTCGATCTTCAAAACGCTGGCCGACGCCGAGATCAACATTGACATGATCGTGCAGAACGTCTCGGCCGCGGCCACCGGCCGCACGGACATCTCCTTCACGCTGCCCACGGCCGACGCGCAGACGGCGCTGACGGCGCTGAAGAAGATCCAGGCCCAGATCGGTTACGAGTCGCTGCTCTTCGACGACCAGATCGGGAAGGTGTCGCTGATCGGCGCGGGCATGCGCTCGCACCCCGGCGTCACGGCGACGTTCTTCGCGGCCCTCGCCGACGCGGGGGTCAACATCGAGATGATCTCCACCTCGGAGATCCGCATCTCTGTGATCGTCGGGCAGGACGCGATCGACACGGCCGTGGCGGCCGCGCACCGCGCCTTCGATCTCGACGCCGACCAGGTCGAAGCTGTGGTGTATGGAGGTTCAGGACGATGAGCAGGCCTAATCTCGCCCTGATCGGGGCTACCGGAGCCGTAGGCTCCGTCATGCGGGACATCGTGTCGACGCGTGAGGACATCTGGGGCGAGGTCCGTCTCGTCGCCTCGCCCCGCTCGGCGGGCAAGGTGCTTCAGGTGCGCGGCGAGGACGTCGTCGTGCAGGCCCTGGCGCCCGAGGTGTTCGACGGCATCGACATCGCCATCTTCGACGTGCCGGACGAGGTGTCGGCCGTGTGGGTGCCGATCGCGGCCGAGCGCGGCGCGATCGCGATCGACAAGTCCGGCACGTTCCGGATGGAGCCCGAGGTGCCGCTGGTCGTGCCCGAGGTCAACCCGCTCGACGCGCGCAACCGGCCACGCAACATCATCTCCACGCCCAACTGCACCACGCTGTCGATGATGACGGCCATGGGCGCGCTGCACGCCGAATACGTGCTCACGGAGCTGGTCGTCGCGTCCTACCAGGCGGTGTCGGGCGCCGGCGTGGCGGGTTCGGCCCGGCTCTACGACGAGGTCGAGGCGCTGGCGGGCGACCGCACGATCGGTCAGGCGGCCGGCGACGTACGCAAGGTGCTCGCCAACAAGCTGCCCGAGGAGTCGCCGTTCCCCGCGCCGATCGCGTTCAACGTGGTGCCGTGGGCCGGCTCGCTCAAGGACGGCGGCTGGGCGTCCGAGGAGCTCAAGCTCCGCAACGAGTCGCGCAAGATCCTTGGCATCCCGGACCTGAAGGTCTCCGCGACCTGCGTACGCGTGCCGGTGGTCACGACGCACTCGCTGGCCGTGCACGCGCGCTTCGAGCGCGAGATCACGGTCGCCGACGCGCACCGGGTGCTGGAGGCGGCGCCGACGGTGGTCCTCATGGACGACCCGGCGAACGGGCTCTACCCGACGCCTCTCGACGTGGTGGGCACCGACCCGACCTACGTGGGACGCATCCGTCAGGCGATCGACTTCCCCAACACGCTCGACCTGTTCGTGTGCGGTGACAACCTGCGCAAGGGCGCGGCGCTCAACGCGGCGGAGATCGCCGAGCTGGTCGCGACCGAGCTGTAGTCCTCAGGTGGTGGGCGCCGTGCGTTTTTGTGCGGCGTCCACTGGTCCTGTCACCGGAAGAGGATGTCCCAGTGGTCGCCCTCGTCAGCGAACGTCGTGCCTGAGGCGGAGCGGTAGAGCCGGGCGCCGTCGCTGCGGACCCCCGCCTTCTCGTGGTGCTTGGTGATGTAGCGGTCGATGCAGGCGTTGGGGCTGATGTCCAGCTTGTAGCCGTTGCCGTGGCTGAAGTGGCCCGGCGCGTGGCCGTGCTCCGTGCCGCCCGTGACCAGGATGGGGCAGCGGCTCTGCTGCTTCAGCTCGATGGCGCGGATGATCGTGCCGGTCCGCACCTCGTCGAGCGACGTGCAGTGGCGCATGTGCTTGCTGGTGCAGTTGCCGGTGGACTTCGTGCGCAGGCCCGCGCTCTTCAGCCAGCCGGTCGCGGTGGAGTGGGACATCCGCACGGCCGCGTGCCTGGGCATGGCGCGGTTCAGGTTGACGCGCGCGTGCTTGCGGGCGACGTGCAGGCGGGCCACCGGCATGCGCACCACGCCGGTGCGTACGGGGCTGCGCACGGTCTTCTTCTTCGTGTGCGCCGCCGTACTGGTCTGAGAGCGCCGCTGCGGCTCCTTCTGGGCCGAGGGCGCCTCAGGGCGTTCCTGGGCCACAGAAGGCCGTTCCTGGCTCTCCTGAGCGTCCCTCATGTCCTCCATGGGCCACCACGCGAGCTCGTCGTCGTACATCGGCGGCCATTCATCGAGGGTCTGGAGACGATCCGTCGCCGTCGTGGGGCCCTGGAGCATCCAGGTCCCAGCCGTTCGCGGGGCCGTCTCGCCCGAGACCGCCCCCATCATGGCGGCGTTCCCGGGCTGCGGCGGCCCGTGGTGGTGTTCGGCCTCGTATGGGCCGCTCATCGCTGGGCTCCCTTCGGGGAGGGTGGCCGCAGAGGCGGCCGAGGCCAGCGCGATTATGGTGATCTCTATGCCGAGGAGCGCGACTACGGTCAGCCGCACTGGTCCACGTATCCACATGTCGATGCCTTTTCGCGGAAATAGCCCTTCCGCCACAAACGACAATCCCACCATTCACAGGAGATAACTCCTGCCGCGGACGCAACTTTGCCTTGTGGCGGCGATCACCGTGCGCCTTCATGACTTAACCGAGTTTCACCACGTAAAGTGACGAACGTGTCCGAAGCCCGAAACCGAGGATCGGAGAGCACCCGAGAGGTCATCGTCGAGACGGCCTTGCGACTGTTCAGGGAGCGCGGCTTCGACGCGACGACGATGCGCGCCATCGCCGCCGAGGCCGGGGTTTCCGTGGGTAACGCCTACTACTACTTCGACAGCAAGGAGGCGTTGATCCAGGCGTACTACGACCGCGCCCAGGCCGAGCACGAGGAGGCCTGCAGGGAGTTCCTGGCCACCGAGACGTCGTTCGCGGCGCGGCTGAGCGGGGTGATGTGCGAGTGGGTACGCGTCTCCGAGCCCTACCACGAGTTCGCCGTGAAGTTCTTCAAGCACGCCGCCGAGCCCACGAACCCGCTGAGCCCCTTCAGCAAGCAGTCGTCCCCGGCCCGCGAGGCCTCCATCGCCATCTACCGCCAGGTCGTGGAGGGATCGCGCGACCGCATGAACGCCGAGCTCCGCGAGGAGCTGCCCGAGTTGTTGTGGCTGATGTCCATGGGCATGGTCCTGTTCTGGGTGCATGACACCTCGCCGGGCTGCGCGCGGACGTACCGGCTGATCGAGGTCACGGTGCCGCTGGTGGACCGGCTGGTCGGGTTGTCGCATCTGCCGGGCCTGCGGGGGATCACGAAGGACTTCATCGCGGCCGTCCACGAGTTGCGGGCATAGGGGTACATACCGAGCGGTTGGTATGGTCGGCCTTAAAGATCTGGAGGCCGTGAATGACGCAGAACTGGGGCATGACGATCCCCTTCTACGACCGCTCCCTGTCGAGGTCCCAGGAACTCATCGCCGAGCTGCCGGGGCTCGGCTACACCGACGCGTGGTCGGCCGAGGTCAACGGCGCCGACGGGTTCACGCCGCTGGCCCTGGCCACCCAGTGGGCGCCGGGGATCAGGCTGGGCAGCGCCATCGTGCCCGTCTCCACACGCGGCCCCGGGCTGCTGGCCATGTCCGCGGCCACGCTGGCCGACCTGGCGCCCGGACGGTTCGTGCTGGGCATCGGCGCGTCCTCGCCGGCGATCGTCGAGCGCTGGAACGCCGGCGAGTTCACCAAGCCGTACGCGCGTACCCGTGACACCCTGCGGTTCCTGAAGAAGGCGCTGGCCGGGGAGAAGGTCTCGGAGGCGTACGAGACGTTCGAGATCAAGGGGTTCAAGCTGGAGCGCGCCCCGAAGATCCCGCCGAAGATCGTGCTGGCCGCGCTGCGCCCCCGGATGTTGCGCCTGGCCGCCGAGGAGGCCGACGGCGCGATCACGAACTGGCTCTCCCCCGAGGACGTGCGCCGGGTACGCGCCGAGATCGGCCCGGACACCGAGCTGATCGCCCGCCTGTTCGTGTGCGTGAGCGAGGACACCGACAAGGTGCGCGAGATGGCCAGATGGATGCTCGCCGGCTACCTGACCGTCCCGGTGTACGCCGCGTTCCACGACTGGCTGGGCCGGGGCGAGGTGCTGCGGCCCATGCACGAGGCGTGGGCGGCCGGCGACCGTCAGGCGGCGCTCAAGGCCATCCCCGACGACGTGGTGGACGCGCTGATCGTGCACGGCGACGCGGCCACCTGCCGGGCCAGGATCCAGCAGTACGTGGACAACGGCCTCGACACCCCTGTCCTCGCCCCCATCCCGGGCGGGGAGATCCCCATCGAGCAGGCCGTACGGGACCTCGCCCCGAAGGAGTAGCAGATGCGTGACGTACTGAGGCTGGACGCGGTCGGTCAGGCATTGGCGGTCAAGAACGGTCAGGTCTCGGCGCGGGAGCTGGCCGAGGCCGCGATCGCCGCCATCGAGGCCCGCGACGGCGAGCTCAACGCGGTCGTCTTCCGGCGCTTCGAGCGCGCGCTGGCCGAGATCGGCTCCATACCGGCGGACGCGCCGTTCGCCGGGGTGCCGATCCTGCTGAAGGACCTCGGGTGGCGGCAGGCCGGCGAGCCCTATGCCGCGGGGTCGAACGTGCGCGATGGGGTCGACGTCGCCGAGGACGGCTATGGGGTCACGCGGCTGCGGGAGGCCGGGTTCGTGGTGCTGGGGCGGACGAACACGCCCGAGTTCGGCAGCACGATCACCACGGAGCCGGTGGAGTTCGGCCCGACGCGGAACCCGTACGATCCGGCGTACTCGGCGGGCGGGTCCAGCGGCGGCTCGGCCGCCGCGGTGGCGGCGGGGATGGTCGCGCTGGCGACGGCCAGCGACGGTGGCGGGTCGATCCGCGTCCCCGCGTCCCTGTGCGGGCTGGTGGGGCTCAAGCCGTCGCGCGGGCGGGTGAGCCTGGGGCCGGCCCTGGGGGAGGGCTGGAGCGGCTTCTCGTGCCCGGGGTTCGTCACCAGGACCGTACGCGACACCGCCGCGGCGCTCGACGTCGTGTCCGGCTTCCACCCCGGCGACCCGTACGACGCGCCCGCCCTGCCGGGGCCGCTGGCCGCCGAGGTCGGCAGCGAACCGGGCCGGCTGCGGATCGGGTACGTCACCACGCACCCGAGAGGCGACGTGCCCGAGGTGCCCGAGCTGGCCGAGGCCGTCACCGGGGCGGCGGCGCTGCTGGAGTCGCTCGGCCACGACGTGGCGCCGGGCGGCCCGGACGCGCTCGGCGACCGGGACTTTCCCCTTCACTTCGGCGCGATCGTGGCCAACAACCTGGCCGCCCAGGTCGCGAGCCTGGGCGAGCTCCGCGGCAAGCCGGTTGACCTGGAGGAACTGGAGCCGCGGAACGCGGCCATGGTGAGCGTCGCGCGCACGCACAGCGCGGCCCAGCACATCCAGGCCACACAGTGGATGGACGCCTTCCGGCGCCGCATGGCCGGGTGGTGGCAGGCGGGTCACGACCTGTTGCTGATGCCGTCGCTCGGCGTCGCGCCGTTCCCGCTGGGCTGGATCACGCCCGATGACCTGAGCCTCGCCTTCGGCAGGACCGGGCACGCCGTGTCGTACACCTCGCCGGTCAACGCGACCGGCCAGCCCGCCATCTCGTTGCCGCTGCACAGGACCGCGGCGGGCCTGCCGGTGGGCGTGCAGCTCGTGGCGGCGACCGGCAGGGAGGACCTGCTGATCAGGGTGGCGGCGCAGATCGAGCAGGTCAGGCCATTCGAGCATCCTGCGATGGAACCTCTCGCCTGAGCGACACGTTATGTCGTGAAAAGGCGGGGGTAGGGGGTTCGACATGATGGCGAAGTCAGCACGGGCAGCGGCGGCGTGGCGGACGTACCGCGAGGTGACCAAGCCTGGGTCGCCAGGGCTGATGACCAGGGTGCGGGCCATCCCGCGCATGGTCGGCGCCGTGATGCGCGGGCAGTACGCGGGCATGGGCAAGAGCAAGCTCGCGCTGCTCGGACTCGGCGTGGTCTACATCCTGTCCCCGATCGACGTCCTGCCCGAGTTCCTCTTGGTGATCGGCGTCGCCGACGACTTCGGCGTGTTCCTGTGGCTGCTGGCCTCGCTGCTCGGCGAGAGCGGGCGTTACGTCGAGCACGAGCGCCGCGTCATCCAGGGCCGGCTCACCGAGCAGGAAGGCTAGATCTCCTCCATCCGCAACCAGGCGCGGGACGGCAGCGGGTGCCCGAACAGGCGGGCGGCATTGCCGTACGCGACCCTGGCGATGTCGGCGGGCGGGAGCGAGCCGAGGTTGCGGGCCACGGACGTCTGCGTGTCGGGCCAGGTCGAGTCGGAATGCGGGTAGCCGCTCTCCTGCAGCACGTGGTCGAGGCCGACCGCCAGGCGCACCCCGGACAGCGCGTGGTCGTCGAGCGTCCCGAAGAAGAAGTTGCGGCGCAGCACCTCGCTGGGCTTGAGCCCGCCGTCCCAGGCCGCCTCGCCGGCCACCGGGTGGTCGAGGGCGTAGTCGGCGCGCTCGGCCAGCATCGGCAGCCAGCCCACGCCGCCCTCGACGATGAGGATGCGCAGCGAGGGGAAGCGCAGCGGCACGCCCGACCAGAGCCAGTCGGCGCAGGCGAACATGGCGCTGGTGGGCATCAGCGTGGTGATCGCCTCGATGGGTGTGTCCGGCGAGGGCACGGGGGACCAGGACGAGTCGCCGGTGTGCAGGCACACGACGGTGCCGGTCTCCTCGCAGGCGGCGAAGAACGGGTCCCAGTGGCCGGTGTGGATCGACGGCAACCGCAGCCGGGTCGGGAACTCGGGGAACACGACTGCCTTGAAACCCCGCGCCGCGTTGGCCCGGATCTCCTTGGCCGCCATGTCGGGATCGGGCAGCCACGGCAGTTGCAGGCCGATGATCCGCTCGGGGTATGTGCCCGCCCAGACGTCGATGTGCCAGTCGTTCCACGCCCTGACGAGCGCGAGGCCCAGCTCCTGGTCGCGGGTCCTGGCGAACGGCATGCCCGCCTGCCCGGCCAGCATGCCGGGGAAGCACAACGCCGCCCAGATGCCCGCCACGTCCATGTCCTTGATGCGGGCCTCGATGTCGTGGCAGCCCGGACGCATGTGCTCGAACCGCACCGGGTCCAGCGTCCACTGCTCGCGGGGCAGCCCGGCGCCGACGTCGATGCCGGCGCACGGGTAGGTGGCCCCGCTGTAGCGCCAGACCTGGTGACCCGCCTCCGTCTCCACGACCTTGGGCGCGACCTCGGCATATTTCTCCGGCAGCCTGCTCTCGAAGAGGTCGGGAGGCTCGATCAGGTGATCGTCGGCGGAGATGATCACATAGTCGCGCCGCCTCGGGTCAGGGTCGGGAAGCAGCGGCGTAGTCACGCAGGTAACCGTACGACGAGCGGATAACGTCGAACAAGCTGCGACGTATCCGTTGGGTCTCCGAGCGGGGTTTGGCACCCGGGATCGTCGGGAGGGGGATGCGGACGATCCCGGGCGTTTGAGGGTCCGCTGAGATGAGGATGCTGCTCATGCGAACCCCGCGGCACCCTCTACCCCTCCGACGTTCCTTCAGTCAGCAGATGCTCGCGTAGCTCGCCGATTGTGGCGGGGGAGACCTGGAGCACCCGGGTGACATATTCCTCCACCGAGCCGTGCCGGGCCGCCAGGTCGGTCAGGAACAAGCTCATGGTCTCGGCGGGCGCCAGCCCGAATCCCGGCCACAGCGGCTCGCCGGGATGCCGTCGTTGCCAGTCGGCGATGAAACGTTCGGTGGCCAGGCCGGTGAGCGCGTAGTCCGCCACGATGTCGTCCTCGTCCACGCCGGCCAGCGACAGGACCAGCGCGGCCAGGATGCCGGTGCGGTCCTTGCCCGCCGCGCAATGGATGACCACGGGGGCGTTGTCCGCGCTCGCTATCGTCTCCAGGGCCGTCCTGAGATTCTCGACGCCGTCCTCGGTCACCTCGAGGTAACGGTCGGCGAGATATCGGGGGACCCCGATCCCCTCGTGGTAGACGGCTGTGTCCCAGCGGCGGCCCTCAATGGGCAGGTTGTGGTAGCTCTGCCCCTCGGTTTCGGGCACTCGCCCGGCCTTGTCGACCTCGAACGAGTGCCGCAGGTCGATGACGGTACGCACGCGCAGCGCGCGGAAGGCCGTCAGATCGTCACCGGCCAGCCAGCCGAGTGAGTCGGCACGGTAGAGCCGCTGCCACTGGACGGTGCGGCCGTCTCTGGTGGCATATCCACCCACGTCACGGAAATTGCACAGATTGCTAAATTCAATGTGGCGGATCACCCCCACTACCTTACGTGGCAGGCGTTCCCGCCTCCTGGGTCACGGCCGCCTCGCCGGACTGCTCCTTGGCCCGGCGTTCGGCCAGCTCGCGCCGGATGAGCAGGATCCAGCCGCCGATCGCGATCCCGATGAACAACCACCACTGCACTCCGTACGCCAGGTTGAGCCCGCCCCCTGAGCCCACGTCGGGCTCGGGCACTGGCGCGGGCGCCGGTGAGGTGGCGGGTTGCTGGGCGGTCAGCTCCACATACCCGCCCACCAGCCGGTACGGCAGGCCTTTCCCGATCTTGTCGGCGTTGATCAGCAGCACCTGGCCGGTCGGCAGCCCGGGGAGATCGCGGATGCCGCTGGACTCCTCGGTCTCGCTGAGCCGTAGCCGCCCGGTGACACTTACCTGGCCGGTGGGCGGAGGCGGCACGTCGGGCGGGGTGTCGGCGGTCGCGCCGGCCGGGACCCAGCCCCGGTTCACGAGGACGGCCGTGCCGTTTCCCGTGACGAGCGGGGTCAGGACGTAGAAGCCGTTGTGGCCTTCCTGGGGGCGGCGGCGTACGACGAGGGCGTGGGACGGGTCGTACGTGCCGGCGACTGTCACGGACCTGAACCGGTCGGCCTCCCTGACCTGCTGCCCGGGCACCGCGAGCCGCTCCAGCGGCACCGGGGCGGCCTCGATGTTGGCGGTGACCCGCTCGCTGTTGGCGGACCGCTCCTCGAAACGCCCGAACTGCCACCACCCGAGGAACACGAAGGCGGGGATGACCAGCAGCACCACCACGTGCAGCGCCAGCCATCGGGGCGTCAGAAGGAACCGGTACACGCTTTCAAGGGTAGGCACCGGCGCCGGTGCCCCCGTACGCGCCTCACCCGCTCTCCGCCCCAGGCTCGCCGCTCAGGCGCTCCTGAGCTCCGCCCCGGCCCCGGGCACCGGGGCCACCTCGCGTGGTCCCGCCACCTCGTGGCCCTCGGTGCAGCGGAAGTGCTGCTCGATGGGGGCGCCGCAGTCGCGGTGCGTGAGCAGCACGGGCGGGCCGTCCTCGTCGGCCAGGTATTTGTCGCCCCAGTGCATGAGCGCGACCAGCAGCGGATAGAGGTCGCGGCCCTTCTCGGTGAGCCGGTATTCGTCGCGTTGCCGCTGCCCCGGCTCGCGGTAGGGCTCCTTGCGCAGCAGGCCCTCGTCCACCAGGCGAGCCAGGCGCGCGCTGAGCACTTGGCGGGGAGCTCCGGTGATCGCCTGCATGTCGGCGAATCTCCGCACGCCGCTGAACGCCTCGCGCAGCACGAGGAAGGTCCACTTCTCCCCGACGATGTCCAGGGTGCGCTCGATCGAGCAGTTGTCCACCCGGAAGGGAACGTTCATCTTTGCAGTATATCTGAGTTCGATTGACAGACTCAGGTGCGAACGGGCAGGCTGAGTCTATGCATGGAACTCAGATCCGCCCGGCCCGTCCAGAGGACGAGGAACGGATCAGACGCTTCCTGGCGGGGCTGTCGCTGCACACCCAGACGCTGCGGTTCTTCACCGGCATCACCACGCCGGCCGCCGGTCTCGTGCGCAGGCTGATCGCGCTTGACGACCGCAGGGACGCTCTGGTGGCGACCATCGACGGGGGTGAGATCATCGGCCACGCCATGAGCTACAAGGGCGACTGCGCCGATGTGGAGATCGCGGTGGTGGTGACGGATCGGTGGCAGGGCTTCGGGCTCGGGCCACGACTGATCCAGACACTGCTGCTCAGGGCCGCGGTACGCGGTGCTCGCACCGTGGGCATGGACGTCATGGGGGAGAACCGGCGGGTGCTGAGGCTCATCCGGAGGATGTGGCCGGAGGCCGAAATGAAGGTCACTTCCGGGTCGGTTGAGGTGACCGCTATGATCGATCAGGCCGCGTTATTTGCGGAACAAGGTTCTGGTGCCACACCATTGACAGTGTGAAGAGTGTCAAGAACGGACGCGACGGCCGGACCCGCATCATCGAGGGCGCCCTCCGCCGCTTCAGCCAGGACGGGGTGTCGGCCACCACGCTGGCCAGCCTCCGCGAGGAGAGCGGCGTCAGCGTCGGCAGCTTCTACCACCACTTCGCCAGCAAAGAACACGTTTTCGGCGTGCTGTACGGCGAGATCCTCACCGCCTACCAGTCCGCCTTCCTCGCCGAGCTCGTCAGCCATGAGGAGGCGCGCGCCGGCATCGAGGCCGTCGTGGCCTTCCACATGCGGTGGGCAGGGGAGCACCCCGAGCGAGCCCGGCTGCTGATCAGCGAGCGGCCGCCGCGCAAGCACGAACCGGGCGGCGCCGAGGTGGCCGAGCAGCGGCGGGCGTTCTTCCGCCAGGTCTCCGACTGGTGGCGGCCGCACATGAAGAACGGCCTGCTCCAGCCCGTGCATCCGACCATGTGTTACGTGTTGTGGCTGGGGCCCGCACAGGAGATGTGCCGGCTCTGGTTCGCCGGTGCGCACACGCCTACGGAAGAGGAGATCAAGGGGTTGGGGGAGGCCGCCTGGCACAGCCTCTGCCAGCGCCCGGAGTGACCTCGGCCCATGCGGGCGACGCCGTGGAGCGCTCCGGGTGACGACGGCCGTACCGAGCGGGACGGGTGGGCCGGTGCGGGGAGCGACGATCCGAGTACATTCTGTGGTGTTATTGTCCTCAATGTGAGACGACCTCGGGCGCTGGTACTGCCCGCCTTGCCGGAGCGCGCGCTCGCCCGCCTGGGCGAGGTGACCGATCTGATCGAGGTTCCCAGCCGCCCGAGCCTCGGTTTCACCGATGAGCAACTGGCCGACCTGGTCGTGGAGACCGGCGCGACAGTGCTCGTCACCGACGGGGACCAGGTCCGCACGTCGGTCCTCGGCCTGCACCTGGACGTCGTGGCCGTCATGGGCCCGCCGACGAGCGTCGACCTGGCCCTGGCCGCCCAGCGCGGCGTCAACGTGCTGCACGCCCGGGACCGCGACCCCGACGCGGTCGCCGAATTGACCCTGGCGCTGATGTTCGCGGTCAGCAGGCACATCGTGACAGCCGACAGAGAAGTACGCCGGGGTCGCGTGTACCAGGGCAAAGTGCCGCCGGCGCAGCGCCACCGGGGCCGCCGGCTCACCGGCAGGACGCTCGGCATCGTCGGGCTGGGACGGGTCGGGAGGGCGATGCGCTGGCGCTGCGAGGGTCTCGGAATGCGGGTGATCGTATGCGATCCGCAGGTCCCCGAGGCCACGCACACGCTGCCCGCGCTCCTGGCGGAGGCGGACGTCGTGTCGCTGCACGTGCCGCTCACCGCCGAGACCCGGGGCCTGTTCGGGTACACCGAGTTCGGCGCGATGCGCCCTGGGTCGATCTACCTCAACACGTCGCGTGGTGCGCTGCACGACCTGACCGCGCTGGTCGACGCGTTGCGCCGGGGTCAGGTGGGCGGCGCGGGGCTGGACCACTTCGAAGGGGAGTGGCTCGACCCGTCGCATCCGCTGATCAGCCTGCCGAACGTGGTGCTGACGCCCCGCCTGGGTGAGGCGACCGGGGAGACCAGGGAGGAGCTGGCGGAGGCATTGGTGGAGGACATCACCCGGCTGCTGCGCGGCGAGGACCCTGAGCCCGCCCCCACGCCCGCCTCGATCTAGGCCGGTTGCCGGAGCCGCGTGGACACACGCCAGCTCGCCCGGTCGAGTGAGATGTCCAGCCGCAGATCGCCGCGCTGCCTGCGCAGGCCGGGCACACGGACCCGTGCGTGCACGTCGAACCTGCCCCGGTACGGGTAGCCGAACCCCAGCTCCCCGGGCAGCACACGCAGGTCGTCACGGTTCCCGCAGCGCGGGCACGTCCAGGAGACCAGGTCCATGCCGCGGTTGTAGTCCGAGCAGGCGCTGAAGTACTCATCGGGCCCGAACCGGGACTCGCAAGCCAAGCAAGGAATCAGCATGGGTCCACTCCTCGGGTGATGCGCTGGCATCCCTAGAGATACCGTGCCCCCCTTGTCTGCCGCTTGCAGAACGCTTGGCTACTTAAGTAACAGTATGAACACTGAGCGGAGCGACGAGCTTGGGGCGGAGAGCGGCAGCTTGCGTGACCATTGGATCGGTATCGGATCATGCGTGGGCGTCGGCGGTGAAAGGATGAACTTGTGGAACGACTGCGCCATCACCTCCTGGAGACCGGTTACACCATCGACGGCGTACGCGATCGACTAGGAAGCATGGCCGCGTCGGCGCTGGCACGCGAGGAGCTGGTCCCGGCCCTGCGCGCCACCAGGGACGGCGACCCGCTGGCGACGTCGATCAGGTTGTGGTGGCTGGGCGTGCCCGTCCCCGCCGCGGACGTGGCGCCGGAGGTGCTCGAGTCCGGGCTGGTCACGGCCGACGGCGACCAGGTCCGCGCGAGTGTCCACCTCCAGCCTTGGGAGACCGGCGGCTACCTGGTCTCCGACCGCAAGGTGCGCCCGGGTGACCCCGCGCTGCGCCCCGACCACGTCGTGGGGGCCGGCGGCGCGTCGGCGAACCTGGCGCAACTGGTCTCCCGCCGCCCGGTACAGCGCGCGCTCGATCTGGGCACCGGCTGCGGCGTGCAGGTGCTGCACCTGGCCGGGAGGGCGGAGGAGATCACGGCCACCGACCTCAACCCTCGTGCCCTGGAGCTGGCCAGGCTGAGCTGGGAGTTGTCCGGGATCGAGGGCGTGCGGGCGCGGGCGGGCTCGATGTACGAGCCGGTTGAGGACGAGGGCTTCGACCTGATCGTGAGCAATCCGCCGTTCGTCATCGCCCCGGCGCGCGAGCGGAAGCTCACCTATCGCGAGTCGGGCCACGACGGCGACGGCTTCTGCCGCGACCTCGTACGCCGGACGCCCCGCCACCTCAACCCCGGCGGCCAGGCCCACTTCCTGGCCAACTGGCTGCACGTCGAGGGCGAGGACTGGCACGACCGGGTGGGCGGCTGGCTGCGCGAGACCGGCTGCGACGCCTGGGTGGTCCAGCGGGACGTGCAGGACCCGGCCGAATACGTCGAGTTGTGGCTCAGGGACGCGGCCGAGCAGGGCACGGCACGCTACGTGGAGCTGTACGACCAATGGCTGGCCTGGTTCGACGAGAGCAAGGTCGAGGGCATCGGGTTCGGCTGGATCACCATGCGCCACTCCGGCACGCTCGACCCGGTCGTCCGCGTCGAACATCTTGCCCACCAGGTCATGCTCCCGGTGGGTGACTACGTGGACTCCGTGCTCGACTCGATCGCCGCCGCGCACCGGGCACAGGGGCTCGACGCCGCACGGCTGCGTACCACCGACGGCCTGCTCGACGAGCGGATCGGGCTGCCGGGCGCGGAGGATCCGATCCGCATCGTGCTGCGCCAGACGCAGGGGCTGCGGCGCAGCAGGGAAGTCGGCACGGTGGAGGCCGCGCTGGCCGGCGTGTGCGACGGAGAGCTGGCGCTCGGACCGCTGCTCAACGTGATCGCCGAGCTGGTGGGCGACGGCGAGATCCCCGACTCCGACGCCGTCAGGCCCCTCATCGCCGAGGGTTATTTCGTGCTTTGATCCGCCGTTGATTGGACGTTGACCCCTTGGGTGGAAGCTCTGGTCAGGACACGGACCTGGGGGGTTCGAGGGCCGTGTCAGGTCCGGCCGGTCGTCTGTGTGAGGCGGCTAGCCGCCACGCGGAGCATCCGGATAACCGGGCCCCCTAGCGACGCGTGGTGGTGAGGATGACCGGCCGGGCTAGATCGAATGGGGTTCCCCTTGACCGCCTATCGTGAGCGCCATCGTGACTCCCGAAGGACAGCCTTGATCAACCATGTGTGGATGACACGTCTGGACGACGAGCTGTACTCAGGACTCGACGACCTTCCCGGCGGGGCCGGGGATGGTGTCGAGCAGGACCTTGAGATCGCCGGCCTCCGGAGCACCGAGCCTGGAGAAGATCTCGAAGGCCTGCCGTAGGCAGTCCGAGCTCCTCGTCACGCTGCCGAGGCCGCGGAGCGCCTTGCCCAGCACGGTCAGCGAGAGCGCCTCGCCGTAGGGGTGGCCGATCTCGCGGGAGACCACCAGAGCCTGCTCCGCGTGGCGTACGGCGTCGGAGTAGCGCTCGGCCGCGATGAACGTCTCGGCCAGCCGGGAGCACACGCGCTGCTCCCAGACGCGCTGCTTGCTGGCCCGGAAGAAGGCCAGGCACTCGGCGTGGTGGTGCACGGCCTCGGTGAGCCGGCCGACCCGGGACAGGACGATGCCGAGGTGGTAGCGGGCGCGGGCGGTGCCGGCGCCGCTGCCGATCTCGGTGAAGATGGCCAGGCCCTTCTCCGCGGCCGCGATGGCGTCCTCGGGCCGGTTGAGGCCCAGGTGGTCGCGGGCGGAGTAGCTGAGGACCAGGGCTTCGCCGGCCGGCACGCCGTTCTCGCGGTAGAAGCCCATCGCCGCGTCGAACAGCGCCAAGGCCTCGGTGTGGCGGCGCTGCCTGCCGACGACGACGGCCAGGGCGTTGAGCACCTCGCCCATGACGACCTTCTCGCCGCGCTCGGCGGACAGCTCGTGCACGCGCCTGAACTGCTCCTCGGCCTCCCGCAGCCGGTTGCCGGCGAACAGGACCCGGCCCAGCACGTAGCGGGCACGCAGCTCGCTCGCCTGATCGCCGATGCTCTGCGCGGTGGCCAGCACGGCACGGGTGCCCAGGTCGAACTCGCGCGTGTGGGTGCCGGACTCGAGCAGCGGCTCCATCGCGACCAGCAGATCGCCGGCGGGCAGCAACTGCTCGCCGGTACGCGCGGCAGCGGCGGCCTGGTTGATGGCCGCGAACAACGAGTCGCCCTCGGAGATCAGCCACGCCACGGCCTCGTCAGCGGTGGCGAAGGTGCGGCCGCTGCCGACCACCACCAGGTTGGCCGGGATCATGCTGCCTTCGTAGGCCAGCTGGTGCGCGGACTGCGCCGAGGCCAGGTAGAAACCGAGCAACCGGCGCAGTGCCAGCGTACGGGCCTGGGGCCGTTCGGTCTTCTCCAGCTCGCGGCGGGCGAACAGCTTGAGCAGGTCGTGGAAGCGGTAGCGGCCGGGCGCGGGCGCCTCCAGCAGGCTGGCGTCCACGAGGGACTCGAGCACGTCCTCGGCCTCGAACGCGCTCATCGCCAGCACGGCCGCCGCCGCTCCGATGGAGATGCCGGGCCCGTTGGGCAGCGACAGCAGCCGGAACGCCCGCGCCTGCGGGGAATCGAGCTGCCCGTAGCCGAGCGCGAACGTGGCCTCCACGGCCAGGTTGCCCACCCGCATCTCGTCCAGGCGGCGCTGCTCATCGGCCAGCCTGGGCACCAGGGAGGCGACCGTCCACGAGGGGCGCGCGGCCAGCCTGGCCGCCACGATCCGCACCGCCAGCGGCAGGAACCCGCACGCGGCCACCACGTCCATGGCCGCGCCGTGCTCGGCCGCCACCCGTTCGGGCCCGGCCACCGCCGCGAACAGCGACAACGCCTCGTCCGGCTCCATCACGTCCAGGTCGATGAGCCTGGCCGACGGCAGGTCGGCCAGCTTGCCGCGGCTGGTCACGATGGCCGCGCACCCGGGCGAGCCCGGCAGCAACGGGCTGACCTGCCGGGTGTCACGGGCGTTGTCCAGCAGCACGAGGATGCGGCGTTCGGCCAGGATCGACCGGAACAGCGCCGACCGCTCCGCGAGCCCGTCGGGGATGACGTCCGGCGGAATTCCGAGCGCACGCAGGAACCCGCCCAACGCGGACTCGGGCGCGGTCGCCTCGTCGGTGTAGCCGCGCAGGTCGGCATAGAGCTGGCCGTCGGGGAACAGGTCGTCCGCCGCGTGCGCCACGTGCACGGCCAGCGTGGTCTTGCCGACGCCGCCGATGCCGGAGATCGCCGCGACCGGCACACCCTCGGCAGCGGATTGGCCGGACAGCAGCGTGTGCAGGCGGCTGACCAGCTCCTTGCGTCCGGTGAAGTCGTTGACCGCGGCCGGCAGCTGCGCGGGCCGGGGCAGCTCGTGCGCGTGCGGCTCCTCCTCGTCGGCCGGCTGGTCGGCGGGCGCCTCGTCGGGGACGGGCGCGGCGGCCAGCGCCGGGTCGGCCGCCAGGATGCGCTGGTGCAGCGCGGTCAGCTCGGGCCCCGGCTCGATCCCGAGCTCGTCGATCAGCGCCTCGCGGGTCTCGGTGAAGACGCTGAGCGCGTCGCCCTGCCGTCCGCACCGGTAGAGGGCCAGCATGAGCTGGGCACGCAGCCGCTCACGCAGCGGGTGGTCGGCGGTCAGCGCGATCAGCTCGGAGACGATCTTCGCGTGGTTGCCCAGCTCCAGGTCCGCGTCCATGAGCGTCTCGACGACGCTGATGCGCCGCTCGATCAGCCGGTCGCGCTGGTGCTCGGCGTACGGTCCGACGGCGCCGGCCAGCGGCTCGCCCTCGAACAACGCGAGCGCGGCCCGCAGCCCCTCGGCGGCCTCGCGCAGCCGGCCGCCCTTGCGCGCGGCCTCGGCCCCGGTGATGCCGCGCTCGAACCTGGTCAGGTCCAGCGCGTCCTCGGGCAGCCGCAGCGCGTAGCCCCTGCCGATGGAGGTCAGCAGCTCTGGCCGGGAGCGGGCCGGCCGCTCGGGTTCGAGCACCGTACGCAGCCGGGAGACATAGGTACGCAGCGCGCCCAGGGCACGCGGCGGCGCGTCCTCGCCCCAGACCGCGTCGATCATCTCGTTGGGCGTGACCGCACGGCCCTCCCGCAGGAGCAGCATGCCGAGAATGGAACGCTGCAGCGGGGTGCCCAGGTCGAGCTCCTGGCCATCACGCCACGCGCGGACAGGACCGAGCACGGCGAACCGCAGCCCATCCTCAACGCTCTGACCAGCCATGCCGTCAGTCTCCCAGCCAATGGAACGTTTTGTTACCAAATGATAGGTCTATCCTTGCTCGTCACCTAGATCCAGGTTGATCGTTAACCGAGCTGTTGATCCGCCTTTGATCGGGTGTTGAGCACGCCCCTGGATGCTGATGGTGTTGGCTAGGCATGACGCACCGCGGGGGCGTGTCATGTAGAGCGAATGCAGGCAGGGAAAAATACCGGCCCCGCCCAAAAATTTGGTGCGGGGCCGTGGCGGACGGGGTCTCAGGCTGCCTCGACCAATCCCAGCCGCATGGCCAGTCGCTCCCGTACGAGCGGCCATTCGGAGTTCAGGATCGAGTAGAACGCGGTATCTCGGACCGTATTGTCGGCGCCTCGGCTATCCGCTCGTCGCACCCCGTCGAAGTGTGCGCCGAGGGCCTCGATGGCGGCCCGGGATCTGCTGTTTCGTATGTCTGCCTTCAGGGTGATGCGGTGGACGTTCCATGTCTCGAAGGCGTGCGAGAGCATCAGGAACTTGCTCTCCCGGTTGACCCCCGTGCCCTGGGCGCAGGCGCCCAGCCAGGTGTAACCGATGTCGGCCACGGACGGAATCTCGCCCACCGCACCGCGTGAACCCGGAGGCCAGGGCATGGGGCCCTGCCAATACTCCAGGTGCATGAGACGGGTGGCACCGACCACGCGGTCGGTGTTCAGCCACCGGATGGCGAAGGGCAAGGAACGGCCCTCCGCCTGCTCAGCCATAGCGGCCTCCACGTAGGAGACCATCTCGTCCCGGCCTTGCGGGACACGAGTGAAGGCGTATGTGGAACGGTCTTCACTCGCCGCGGCGACGAGGTCATCGACCGCCACGAGGCTGAGAGGTTCCAGGCGCACGGAGCGCCCGGACAGGGTGACAAGAGCGGGCATGTGCACATGATGGAGCGTGCGCACCGTGCACGTAACCATGTGGTTAGGAAGATCTTTTGCAGGTTTCTGCAAGTAGGGTGTTTCCGCAGGTCAGAGCCCCCCTTTTGGGGGGCAGTAAACCAGTTCTTGGGGAAAGATTCGCCTAACCGTGACATGGTGACGGGCGGCCCGTCAGTGGCGTACCAGAGTCAGCTCCTTCAGGCCCGTCGACAGGTGGTCGAGAGCGTCCGCGATCCACGGTAGCCGGAGCGGGTCGTGGCTGGTCAGCGCGGCCATGCGTTGCTCTGCCGTCTCGCCGTACAGGAGGCTGACCGCCACCCGCATCCTGGCCGCGGCCGGGTCGTCGCCGAAGGCGTGCCCGGGCAGGACGCCGATGCCGTGCTCCTCCAGCAGGATCTTGGTGATCTCGGCCGAGCCGCCGAGCCGCAGGTGGCTCAGGTCGGGATAGAGGTAGAAACCGCCCTGCGGCTCCGGCACACTGGCCCCGACCTCGGCGAACCTCTCGTACACCGAGCGCGCCACCGTGCCGTGCAAGCGGCGGCTGAGCGCGATGCGCGCGGTCAGCTCCATGGGCTCGTTGAAGGCGTACGCCGCGGCTTCCTGGACGGGAGCGGCGGGTGCCGACCAGATCTCGCTGGCCACCGCCAGCAGTTGCCGGCGCAACGTATGCGCGCCTGCGGGCAGCCTGGCCACACCGATGCGCCAGCCGCCCAGCGCCAGGTTCTTGCTCAGCCCGGTGGTGATGATCGTGCGCTCGGGCGCGAGATCGGCAGGCGAGGTGTACGGCAGGGCCGGGTCATGCATCAGGTCGCGGTAGATCTCGTCCGAGATGATCACCAGATCGAGTTCGCGGGCGATGTCCACCAGACGGCGGATGCTCTCCGGCGTGGCCAGCCGTCCCGTGGGGTTGTCCGGCAGCGTGACCAGCACGGATCTCACGGTCCTGCCCTGGGCCCTGGCCAGATGCACCTCTGCGGCCACCAGGTCCGGGTCAGGGACTCCGCCCTCTCCTGGTGGTGCGGGCACCAGGATCGGGCGCGAGCCCACCAGATCGGCCTGTGCGGCATAGCTGACCCAGCTGGGCATGGGCAAGACGATGTCTCCGCCGATCGCCATGAGCAGGCCGTACAGCAGCGGCTTGCTGCCCGGTCCGCAGACGACCAGCTCGGGGTCGGTGACGAGCCCCCGTCGTTCCCAGTAGCCCGCTGCCGCGGCCCGCAACCCGGGCGCCCCCGCGACCGGCCCGTAGCCGTTGCGTTCCGACGCGGCGGCCAGCTTGTCGCGCAGCGCCGGGTGGACGGGCAACCCGGCCTCGCCGAAGGCCAGGTGCAGCACACGTTCCCCGGCGCGCCGTCTTCGTTCGATGTCCTCGTTTGCCGCCAATGTGGCGGAGAGGGTCACGCTCATAGTTGTCACCTTCCCAGCGTGGTTGGATGAAGGCATCACCACAAGCGAGGCCTTTCGTGGGTAGGCATAAGGAAGTCCGATGCTCGAATTGCGACGTTTGGTGCTGATCTGCGAGTTTGCCCGTCGTGGCAGCATCGCCGCGGCCGCCGCCTCGCTCGGCTACAGCCCGTCAGCGGTTTCGCAACAACTCGTGGCGCTCGAACGGGAGACCGGTACGGCCCTCATCGACCGCACCGCGCGCAGCGCCGAGCTCACCGACGCGGGCCGCCGGCTGGTGGCGCACGCCGAGCGCATCCTGTCCATGGTCGAGGAGGCCGAGTCCGACCTGTCGGCACATGCGGGCGCCCCCGTGGGGCGGGTGGTGCTCACCGCGTTCCCCACGGCCGCGGTGGCGTTCGCGCCCGCACTGGCGCGCACGCTGCGCCGGCACACCGATCTGACGCTGCGGCTGCGGCAGAGCAGGTCAGGGCGGGGCATGCGGGAGGTGCAGTCGGGGGAGGTGGACATCGCGCTGGTCGACGACTGGTACGGCCGGGCGCGTGACAGCGAGAGCCTGCGGGTCTTCCCGCTGCTGCGCGATCCGCTGGTGCTGGTCGTGCCGCGCAAACACCGGCTGGCCGATCCCGACGTGCCCCTCGACCTGCGGGAGCTGCGTGACGAGGCGTGGATGGCCACGCCCGACGGCGAGCCGTCGCGGCTGGCGGTGGACCGGTTGCTGGTGGACGTGGGGGGCACCCGGCCTACACCGTGGGAGTTCGAAGGGCTGGGGACGATACTCTCGCTCGTCGCCAAGGGCATCGGCATCGCGGCCGTGCCCGCACTCGCGCTGGCCGCGGGGATCCGCGGGCTGGCCGTGCGTCATTTCCCCGGCAATCCGGTCGGGCGGGACGTGCACGCCGTGGCCCGGGGCTCCAGTGTGCACCGGCCCTCGGTGTCCGTGACGCTGCGGGCGATCCACGTGGCCGCCCGCTACATCGCCGCCGACCTGGAGCCGTTGCGTCTGGCGGACCGGCACAGGGCCGACGACGACTAGCCGCCTTTGTGCAAGGGGTGGCGAAGCGGCGCGCGTGGACGGTGCGGCCGGCGGTAGCGTCTGGGGTCATGGCGCCGACGTACGAGATCGAGCAGTTGCTGCTCTCCCAGCCGAGCGTTCGCACGGTCGCGGGTGTTGACGAGGTGGGCCGAGGTGCCTGGGCCGGACCCGTCACGGTGTGTGCGGTCGTGACTGATCTGTCCGAGCCGCCGCTGGGACTGACGGACTCCAAGCAGCTCACCGCCGCCCGGCGGGGGCCGCTGGCGGACGAGCTGGCCGCCTGGGTGGCCGGCGTCGGGTACGGCGAGGCCACGCACACCGAGATCGACACGCTCGGCATGACCGAGGCACTGCGCCGGGCCGCCAGGCGCGCCCTGGAGACGCTCCCCACACGCCCGGACGCGGTGATCCTGGACGGCAAGCACGACTACATCGGCGCCCCCTGGCCGGTGCGCCTGGAGGTCAAGGGGGACGCCGCCAGCGTCTCGGTCGCCGCCGCGTCCGTCCTGGCCAAGGTCCGGCGGGACGCGTACATGGGCACCATCGGGTGCGAGGACTACGGCTTCGCCGAGAACGCCGGCTACCCCTCACCCGTCCACCAGGAGGCCCTGGCCCGGCTGGGGCCCACCCCGCACCACCGGCTCTCGTGGTCGTACCTGGACGATCTCCCGCAGTGGCGGCACCTGAAGCTGCACCGGGACCCGCTCGCCTGCGAAGGGCAGGTCACCCTGTTCGGCTGACGGTCTGGCATCGACGGTCTGGCATCGACGGTCTGGCATCGACGGCCTGGTATCGACGGCCTGGCATCATCGGGTGGGTGCGCATCGGGGTCTTTCTCATCGCGGCGCAGTTTCCCGGCCAGGAGCCCGGGCGAGTGCTGGCCGACGCCGTGGAGCTGATCGTGGCGGCCGAGGAGGCGGGGTTCGACGACGCGTGGATCGCCGAGCACCACTTCATGTCCTACGGCGTGTGCCCGTCGGCGATCACACTGGCGGCCGTCGCCGCCGGCCGGACGGCGCGCATCGGGCTCGGCACCGCCGTGAGCGTGTTGTCCACGCAACATCCCGTGGCGCTGGCCGAGCAGGCGGCGATGTTGCACCACCTGTCAGGCGGGCGGTTCACGCTCGGCGTCGGCAGGGGCGGGCCTTGGGTGGACCTGGAGGTGTTCGGGACCGGTCTGGAGCGGTTCGAGCGGGGGTTCGGCGAGTCGCTCGATCTCCTGCTGGACGCGCTCCGCGGGGATCGGGTCGCGGCCGGCGGCGAGTTCTTCCGCTTCCGCGAGGTGCGGATGGTGCCGGGCGCGCGCATGCGGCCGGTGGTCGCGTGCACGTCCGAGGCGACCGTCGCGCTGGCCGCGGAGCGCGGGCTGCCGATGTTGCTGGGCATGCACATCGGGGACGGGGAGAAGGCGTCCATGGTCGCGCGGTACGGATCCGCCGGCGGGCACATCGCGGCGGCCGTCGGTCACGTGGCCGACTCCACGGCGCAGGCGGTGCGTGAGCTCAAGGAGTCGATGCCGAGGTGGCTGGGGCCGGGGCTGGCGAGCTACGTGCCGGTGGACGAGCGGCCGCGTCCCGCGCGCGACGTCGGCGAATACGTGGACCTGCTGACCCGCATCCACCCGGTCGGGTCGGCCGAGCACTGCGCCGAATCCATCCTGCGGACCGCCGAGAACACCGGGATCGAGCACGTCATCCTGATGGTCGAGGGCCTCGGAGACCACCGCCGCACGTTGGAGAACGTGCGGCGGTTCGGGGCCGAGGTGTTGCCGATGGTCCGGCGAGCCGGCCGGGCCGGCTCGCCGGACGGGCTCAGCAGTCCACGAGCTCCGGTTTCTGGTTGAGTATCTGGGCTCTCGGGGTGACGAAGTCGGCCAGGGCCTGGGTCGCCGCCGGGTCGAAGACCGCGACCCGGTGGCAGTTCTGGAAGGCCAGCCGCACCCCGAAGTGACGCTCCAGCGCGCCGCGCATCGAGTCGCTCGCCAGGCAGCGCAGGAGCTCGCCGCGGGCCTCCTCGGACGGCGGCGGCACCTGGTTGTCGGCGAACTCGGCCCCGGTGTGCTCACGCTGCTTGACCAGCTCGTTGATCAGCGACCACGCGTAGGGAAGTGAGTCGCGCACGCAGGCGAGGAACGCCGCGTCATCGACCTCACCTGCTCTGGCCTGATCGATCAGATCGTTCGGAACGGTCAGCGACATGCTGTCTCCTCTCGAAAGGGTCGAAATTGACGCTAGGTGAGCGAGGGGAAATCTCCAGATGCCTGGCGGGCACAGTCGTGTGGTCAGGGGCCGTAGACGAACTCGGGGTCCACCTGCTCGGCGAGGTCGGTCCCGGTCCGCTCGTTGCCCCACGCGCGGGCGTTGCGCAGGTGGAACTCGACGGTCTGCCGGCCGAAGCGCGCCCAGTCCTTCTCCTGCTCGTCGAGTCTCTTGTGGAGCAGGGCCAGCGCGTCGGCGTTGACCGGCTCCAGGTCGTCGAGCGTGAAGTGGCGGCCCTGCTCCATGGCGCGGACCGCGGCCGAGTGCTCCATCCAGGTGAGCAGGTCGTCGCCCACCTGCTCACGCAGGAAGTCGACGTCGGACGGGCCGTGGACCTTGTTGCCGACCACGGCGAGCGCGACGTCGTACTTGGCGGCGTACTCGCGGTACTGCCGGTAGACGCTCACGCCCTGACGGGTTGGCTCGGCGACGAGGAAGGTCAGGTCGAAGCGGGTGAACAGGCCCGAGGCGAAGGAGTCGGCCCCGGCCGTCATGTCCACCACGACGTATTCGCCCGGACCGTCGATCAGGTGGTTGAGCAGCAGCTCGACCGCGCCGACCTTCGAGTGGTAGCAGGCCACGCCGAGGTCGTCCTCGCTGAACGGGCCGGTGGCCAGCAGGCGCAGGCCGTCGGGGGTGGTCAGACCGTACGGGTCGGAGGCCAGGTCCTTGAATCTCAACAGCGTGGACCCGCGCCCCGGCGGCGTGGTCTTGACCATGGCCGCGGCGGAGGGGATGCGCGGGTTGTCGCCGCGGAGGCGCTCCTTGATCTCGGTGAGGTGGGCGCCGAGCGGCTCGGGCTGCCGGTCGAGGCCGAGGATCAGGGCCAGGTGCTGGTTGATGTCGGCGTCCATGGCGACCACCGGCGCGCCCTGGCTCGCCACGTGCCTGGCGAACAGCGCCGACATCGTGGTCTTGCCGCTGCCGCCCTTGCCGACGAAGGCCACTCTCACGGGAACTCCATAGCGAGGATGAAAATCGTTTCCGAATCGGTCGGTCACCATCATGCCACACTCGGATCATGGATAACGAGCAACTGGCGCAGGCTGTGCGGCTTCGGGAAGACGGCAAAAGGGACGAAGCCCGGCAATTGCTGGTCGAATTGGCGCGGCGGCATCCCGACGACGTCGACGTGGCCTATCAGGCGGCGTGGGTCCACGACTTGCTGGGGCTGGAGGCCGAGGCGGTGCCGTACTACGAGCGGGCGCTGTCCGGGCAGGGGTTGAGCGCCGAGGAGCGGCGCGGGGCCCACACGGGGTACGGGAGCACGTTGCGGGTGCTCGGGCGGTTCGAGGAGGCGTTGAAGGCGTTCGAGCGCGGATTGGCGGAGTTTCCTGGGGATCCGGCGTTGCGCACGTTCATGGCGATGGCCCTGCACAACGCCGGACGGTCGGATGAGGCGGTCTCGACGCTGCTCAAGGTCGTCGCCGAGTCGGACCGGGCCGGCGGTTACCGGCGGGCCATCGAGTACTACGCGGACAACCTGGACGAGACGGTTTAGCCGCAGATGGTGTCCAGGTTGACCGGGTCGTCCGCGGGCCGCTCGGGTGACGGGGTCCGGGCCGCCGTGGCCGCCTTGGTGGCGCGGCGGTCGTCCAGGGCGTCGGAGACCTTGCGGCGGATCAGGGACCAGTCGGGATAGGCGGTGCTGATCAGCGGTGGCACGAAGTTGAGACTGCGGATCCTGGCGCCCTTCACCTTCTGGGCCAGGTCCACGATGGCCGGCAGCAGGCCCTGAGGGATGTCGGTGGAGATGGCGCGCTTGGTGGCGGCCGCCAGGCGCTCGAAGCTGTTGAGCACGGTCATCGGGTCGGCCTGCTTGGCCACCGCGTTGAGCAGGCACTTCTGGCGGCCCATGCGGACGTAGTCGTCGCTGTCGGTACGCGAGCGGCCGTACCACAACGCCTGCTCGCCGGAGAGTTTGCGGGTGCCGGCGGGGATGAGGCCCTCGCGGTGGCGGCCGTACACGATGGGTTCCTTGATCGTGACGTGCACGCCACCCATGGCGTCGACGATCTCCGCGAAGCCCTTCATGTCGATCATGGCGTAGTAGTCCACGGGGATGCCGAGGATGTCGCCGATCGTCTCCTTGATCAGGGCCGGGCCGCGCTTGCCGCGTCCCACGCCGGGCACCATGTCCGGGTTGTCCTCGGCGTACTGGAAGACCTCGTTGAGCAGGCCGGGGGTCTCGGGGCCGCTGCCGGTGAACCCCCAGGGGAAGCGGTCCCTGGCCGGGCCGCGGGGCAACTGCACCCGCTGGAGGTTGCGCGGCAGGCCGAACAGGGTGGTCGCGCCGGTCTCGACGTCGACGCTGGCCACGGTCATGCTGTCGGTGCGCACGCCGGGCCTGCTGGGCGCCGCGTCCGCGCCGAGCAGCAGGAAGTTGACGCGTCGCGCGCCGTTCCAGGGGTCGTCGGCCACGATGGGGGAGTTGCCCGTGGCGGAGAAGAGGCTGTTCACGACGTCGCGCGAGAGGTAGGCCACCCGGGTGGCGTAGACGGTCGGCGCCAGCACCAGCGCGCAGAGTGCGATGGTCAGCGTCGTGGTCAGGAAACGGCCGATCCTGTCCGCGCGCGGAGGGCGTACCAGGACGAAGGACCAGACGACCACGCCGGTCCAGGCCAGTGCGATCGCCACGATGCCGCCGGTGAGCCAGGAGAGCCAGTGGGGCTGGACGGCGAGCGACAGGAGGTTCGTGCTGAACGCGGTCAACACGGTGAGGATCCCGGCCAGCATCAGGACATGGGCCGCCATGAGCGCCACGCCGGTCTTGCGGCGGTCCGCGGCCAGATGCGCCACCCCCCACAACACGGCGGACGCCAGCGTCAACGCGATGCTCGCCCCCAGGCCAAATCCCCGCTCTTTCTCCGTCATGCCTGGTCAAACCCCCATTGCGTGCCCATCCAAGCAACCTTAGTAATGGGATGTGCGTGATTGACGGTGTGAAGGGGAAGGTGTCGGTCAAGTCCCCATCAAGACCTCCTTGAGATATAACGTGAGTGTGCGCAGACGACACGGTAGTTATGGGTTCGACGCACCGTGGGCCATGGCCGGTTTGCTTTTCGGAGCGATCGTGCTGGTGGCCCTGGCCGTGATCTCGTTCGCCCTGGACATCCTGGCGGCAGGCGTCGCGTTCCTGTTCGGCGGACTCTACACCTTGGCCAGTGCGCTCAGTTACCTTTACACCACGCGGCGTGGCAGGTTCGCCGTCTGGGCCGAGGAGCTCAAGCGGCTGGACGGTGACGAGCGGCTGCTCGACCTCGGGTGCGGGCGGGGCGCGGTGCTGCTCATGGCGGCCGGGCACCTGGACAAGGGCCGGGCCACCGGCGTCGACCTGTGGCCGAGCTCCGGCAAACAGGACCAGTCCCGCAACGGCGATGCGACGATCAGGGCGAACGCCGCCGCCGAAGGCGTCGAGGACCGCGTCGAACTGGTCGCGGGCGACATGCGCGATCTGCCGTTCGGTGACGGGGCCTTCGACGTGGTCGTCTCCAGCCTGGCCGTCCACAACATCTCCGACGCGGAGGGGCGCGAGCGGGCGATCCGCGAGGCGCACCGCGTGTTGCGGCCCGGCGGGCTCATGCTGATCGCCGACTTCCGGCACACGCCCGCGTACGAGGCCGCCTTACGCGGGCTCGGCGTCGTCGACGTACGGCGGCGCGACGCCGGCTGGCGCTTCTGGTACGGCGGTCCGTGGTTCAGCACGGACATCCTGGAAGCCCGTAAACCTTCCTAAGAGAAACGTTTGCCGCCGGTTCGATGGGTATCCATGGCTTCCCATGAGCAACGTGGAAACCGGCACGATCAGCACCAAGGTGCCCGCACGGCTGGACCGGTTGCCGTGGTCTCGCTGGCACTGGATGATCGTCATAGGTCTCGGCACGGTCTGGATCCTCGACGGGCTCGAGGTCACCATCGTCGGAAATCTGTCCGCGCAACTGGCCAAGCCCGGCAGCGGTGTCGACATCACCCAAGCGCAGGTCGCGGGCCTGGCCGCCGCGCTCTACGTGGCGGGGGCCTGCTCGGGGGCGCTGTTCTTCGGCTGGCTGACCGACAGGTTCGGCAGGAAGAAACTGTTCATCATCACGCTGATCGTTTATCTCGTGGCGACGCTGATGACGGCGTTCTCGTTCAGCGCGTGGTGGTTCTTCCTGTTCAGGTTCCTGACGGGGTTCGGCATCGGCGGCGAGTACGCGGCCATCAACTCGGCCATCGACGAGCTCATCCCGAGCCGGCACCGGGGACGCATCGACATCATCATCAACGGCAGCTACTGGCTCGGCGCGGCGGGCGGCGCGCTGCTGACCGTGCCGCTGCTGAACGACCTGCCCGTGAACATCGGCTGGCGGGTCGCGTTCGGGCTCGGCGTGGTGCTGGGGCTGGCGATCCTGCTGGTCCGGCGGAACGTGCCGGAGAGCCCGCGGTGGTTGTTCATCCACGGCCGGGGCAGGGAGGCCGAGGAGATCGTCGACGGCATCGAGCGGGAGATCGGCAAGGATCTGCCCGAGCCGGAGGAGTCGATGACCGTGCACCAGCGCAAGTCGATCGGGTTCGTCAGGATCGCGCACACCATGGTCGCGCTCTACCCCAAGCGCACCGTGCTCGGCCTGTCCCTCTTCATCGGGCAGGCCTTCCTCTACAACGCGATCACGTTCGGGTTCGCACAGATCCTGTCCACCTTTTACAAGATCGACACGAACACCGGCTACTACTTCGCGGTCATCGCGATGGGCAACTTCCTCGGCCCGCTGCTGCTCGGCCACCTCTTCGACACCGTCGGCCGGATCCCCATGATCTCGGCCACCTACATCGGGTCGGGGCTGCTGCTGCTCGGCACCGCCTGGATGTTCAACGAGGGCATGCTCACCGCGGTCACGCTGACCGCATGCTGGTCGGTGGTGTTGTTCGTGGCCTCGGCCGGGGCGAGTTCGGCCTATCTGACCGTCAGTGAGATCTTCCCGATGGAGACCAGGGCGATGGCCATCGCGTTCTTCTTCGCGATCGGCACGGCCGCCGGCGGCATCGCGGGTCCGCTGATCTTCGCCTCGCTCGTGGAGACCGGCGTGCCCAGTGACACCGCGCTCGCGTTCACCATCGGCGCGCTGGTGATGATCGCCGGCGGGCTGGTCGAGTTGTTCCTCGGGGTCAAGGCCGAGCGGAAGGGGCTGGAGGCCATCGCAGCGCCGCTGACGACCGCCGGGGCGACGCGGGCCGCCTGACCAGGTGGGCGACACGGTCGATGTACGCGGTCGGCAGACCGTACAGAAGGGACGCCATCTCCTGATCGTGGATCACCGGCAGGGCGGCAACCGCGTCGGAGGCCAGCCCACGGCAGTACTCGATCGTGTCGTCCGCCATGCGGCCCGCCCTCAGCCTGCGTAGCACCTCGTCGACCATTTCGGGCTTTCCGAGCAGCTCCCTGACGTCGGCACCGGCCATGAGCAGCGGCAGACTGTAGACCCCCTGCCGCAGATCGTTCCCAGCGGGCTTCCCCAGCTGCTCACTGGTAGCGGTCAGATCGAGCAGGTCGTCGAGGATCTGGAAGATCAGCCCGAACTTCTCCCCGTACGCCGCCATGCGCGCCCGGTCCTCCGGCGAGGCGTGCGCGCACACCGCCGCCACCAGGCACCCGGCCCTGAACAACGCGGCGGTCTTGCCGGTGATGGAGCGCAGGGCGCTCTCTTGGGTTCGGTCCGGATCGAAGAGATCGGTCGTCTCCAGGAACTGTCCCTCGGCCAGCTCGACGACGGTCGCCGCCAGCACTTCGGCGACCGGCCTGGAGACCGCCGTGATCGCCGCCAGCCCCGCCCTGGCCAGCATGAAGTCCCCGATCACCAACGCCCTGCCATCGCCCAGCTCGGCGTTGAGCGTCCGCGTGCCGCGGCGCTCGGTCGCCCGGTCCATGAGGTCGTCGTGCACGAGCGAGCCGGCGTGAATGAGCTCCACGCAGGCCGCCGCCGTGATCACCCGCCGGTCGGGCGCCTTGCCGAGCGCGATCGAGGTGGCGAGCGTCAGGGCGGGCCGCAGCCGCTTCCCACCGGCGGCGACGATGCGCTCGGCCCCGGCGTTGATGCCGGGCAGCGTGGAGGACCCGCTCAGGCGCCGGATCCTGGCCTCGACCTTCCGCAGACCTTGGATGATGGCAGGGCTGCTCAGAAGTTGATCCATACCTCCAGCTTGCGCCGCGGCCGCTGTGCGACGGCTGAGAGAGCCTGAGGGCTCTCTCAGTACGCTGGCCACCGTGACCGAATCGCCCGGCAAGGAGCTGTACGTCATTGTGTGCGCGGCAGAACCGGCCGCGGAGGTCGGCCGCCTGGTCGCCATGGCGCAGGACGAAGGGTGGATCGTCCAGATCGTCGCCACGCCGTCGGCACTGGACTTCATCGACGTGCCGGCACTGGAACGGCAGACCGGCCGCCCCGTGCGCAGCCGCTACCGCAAGCCGTCCGAGCCCAAACCGCCCCGCGCCGACGCGATCATCGTCGCGCCGGCCACGTACAACACGATCAACAAGTTCGCTCAGGGCATCGCGGACACCTACGCCCTGGGCGTGCTGGCCGAGGCGCCCGGCCTCGGCATCCCGGTCGTCGTGGTGCCCGTCGTCAACGACGCCTTGGCTGCCCGGATCCCGTACCGGCGCAGCGTGGAGGAGCTCCGGGCGGATGGCGTGCGGGTGTTGTCCGGCTTGGACTGGAAGCGAGCGCTGACGGAGCTCACCTCGGCGGGCTAAGCCCATGCGGCGAGAAGGTCTTCTGGGCGCCAGACCTGGCTCGTCCACGACCTCTCAATGCGTCGCAGGGCGAGGTCGGGGCGCCCCCGCTCGGCGAGAACGGCCGACCGTATTCCTGCAACGCCTCCATCCTCGTGTCACCCACGGCCGTGGCCAGGGCTCTGAAAGCCTCGTTCCAGTCCTGGGGGCGAGTGCCTTGGACCAGGTCCGCGTGGGGCGACCCGGCACAGGCCATGCCCTGGACCAGATCATGCCGTTCGGCGGCGGGCGTGCGGCCGCGTGACGCCTGGAAGATGAGAGCGCAGTTGAGCCTGACACCGTGTGAGGTGGTATGCCGGATGTGTCCGACGTAGAGGAGGAACATCGTGGCAATGGCGGAGCGGGTCGACGCCGTCCTAAGGGCGGGTGCGGCGCCGGGGTTCCACGGGCTCGTGGTGATGCGGGGCGGGGAGGTCGTGCTCGAGCGTTATGGGGCCGGGGTCGACTATCGGCTGGGCGATTCGCTGGGGCATGTCGCGTTCGATCGGGACACGTTGCACGACATCCGGTCCGTGTCCAAGAGCGTTGTGGCGTTGTTGTACGGCATCGCGCTCGGTGAAGGGCTGGTGCCGGAGCCGGGGGCGGCGCTGGTGACGCAGTTTGCGGAATATTCGGATTTAGTCGGAGATCCGGGGAAAGCTCATCTCACCGTCGAGCATGCGCTCACCATGACGCTCGGGCTCGAATGGAACGAGGACGCCCCGTACACGAGCACGGCCAACAGCGAGATCGCGATGGAGTTCGCCCCCGACCGCTACCGCTACGTGCTGGAGCAGCCGGTCGTCGAGGAGGCGGGAAAGGTCTGGCACTACTGCGGGGGCGCGACCGCCCTGCTCGGCGGGATCATCGCGCGCGGGACGGGGCGTCCCTTGGAGGAGTACGCCGCTACGGCGCTCTTCGGGCCGCTCGGGATCACCGACTTCGACTGGTCCAAGGGGGAGCACGGGGTGGTGTCGGCCGCGGCCGGGCTGCGGCTGCGGCCGGTCGACCTGGCCGCCGTCGGGCAGCTCGTGCTCGACGGCGGCCGCGGGATCGTGCCGGGCGCATGGCTCCAGGAGATGCTCCGGCCGCGAGTGAACATCGCCGAGGGCTTCGAGTACGGCTACCAGTGGTATGTGGTCACCGGCGACCGTCCCCACGTCAAGGGCATCGGGAACGGCGGGCAGGAGGTGCTCGTCCTCCCCGGGGAAGAGCTGGTCGTGGCGGTGACGGCGGGCCAGTACGACGGTGACCCGGCCAGTTCCAGGGCCGTCATCGAGGCCGTGCTCACGGAATGAGCGGGATCCGGCCCGTGGCCGCGCGGCCTTCCAGGAGGCGGTGCGCCTGGGCGGCCTCCTTGGGCGGGAGAGCACGAGAGGCTCGCCGCGAGCTACGCCGACCTCGTCAGAGGGCTGATGCGCGAGAGCTCGTCAGAGAGCTGATGGGCGGAGGACCGCCACGGCCGCTCTGATCGCCGGGTGCTCGCCGTACCCCCTTCTGAAGGCCACCAGCGTGCGGCGGCTCAGCGGCAGGCGGGTGAGGGTGACACCTGGCGGTGGTGAGCTCGCGGCCAGGCGCGGCACGAGCGCGACGCCCTGGCCGGCTGCCGCGAAGGCCAGGATGGTGTCGAAGTCGTCGATGTGATGCCGGACGCGCGGCTCGAACCCGGCCGCCTGACACGCCCTGATCGCCATGGTGTGGCAGAGTGTGCCGGGCTTGTTCATGATCCAGGAGTCGTCGCGGGCGTCGGCGACGGAGGGCCGGTCGGTCAGGTACATCGGCTCGCTGAACAGCGGCTCGGTCTCGATGGACGCGTCGGTGACCGGCGGGACGAAGTCGTACTCGTGCACGAGCGCCACGTCCAGCTCCCCCGCCCGCAGCGCGGCCGAGACATCGGCGGGGTCGATCTCGGAGACCATCGGCTCCAGCCCCGGGTGCGCCGCGGTGAGGGCGGTGAGGGCGGCGGGCAGGAGCGCGCGGGTGGCCGTGGGGAACGCGCCGATCCGCAGCGGGCCCGACGGCCCGCCACGGACGGCGGCGAGCGCGGCCGAGGCGCGTTCGAGCTGCTCTAGCACCGTCTGAGCGTGCTCGACGAGGAGGTGGCCCGCCGGGGTGAGCGTCACGGTGCGGCCGGTGCGTTCGAGCAGCGGCACGCCAGCCTCCCGCTCCAGCGCGCTGAGCTGCTGGGAGACGGCCGACGGAGTGAACGTGACCGCCTCTGCCACTGCGGCGATCGTGCCGCGCCGGGCCAGTTCGCGGAGCAGGAGGAGCTTGCGTGGGTCGAGCATAAGCTGAGCTTACGCTTGACCATAGAAATCCGAACTGGACCTAACGGGTTACGGTCGGTCAGTCTCGAATCATGTTGAGAGGAATCCACGTACCGCTGGTCACCCCGTTCACCGCGGCGGGCGAGGTGGCCGTTGACGCGATCGAGAAGCTCGCCCACCAGATGCTCGACGAGGGCGCGGCCGGGCTGGTCGCGCTGGGCACCACCGGCGAGGTGGCCGCGCTCGACGCCGAGGAGCGGGCTCGGGTGATCGAGGTGTGTGCACGGGTCTGCGGGCAGCGGCAGGCGCTGCTGACGGTCGGGGTCACGGGGAACGACGTGCGGTCGGCGGCGCAGGCGTTGCGGAGCCTGCCGGAAGGGGTCGGTGCCGCCCTGGTGACCGTCCCGTACTTCCTGCGGCCTGGCGAACGCGGCGTCGTCGCGTACTTCGAGGCGCTGGCCGAGGAGACGCCGGTGCCGCTGGTGATCTACCACATCCCCTACCGGACGGGGCAGGCCGTGAGCGCCGCGACGCTGCGCCGGCTGGGGGCGCATCCGATGGTCGCCGGGGTGAAGTACGCGGTCGGCGGGATCGATCTGGACGCCGTCGATCTGCTGGGGGACCTGCCCGACGGGTTCGAGGTGGTCTGTGGGGAGGACGCGTTCATCTCGCCGCTGCTCGCGCTGGGCGCCTCGGGCGGGATCCTGGCCGCGGCTCATCTGCGTACCCGGGACTTCGTCGAGCTGGCGGAGGCCTGGCAGGCGGGGGACGTGGCCCGGGCGCAGGCGCTCGGGCGCCGGCTGGCCCGGCTCTCGGCGGCGCTCTTCGCCGAGCCCAACCCGAGCGTGATCAAGGGCGTGCTGCACGCCCAGGGCCTGATCCCGACCCCGGACGTGCGGTTGCCGCTGGTGCCCGCCGGCGCCGAGGCGGTGTCACAGGCTCGCCTGGTAGCGGTACATCCAGGCCAGTGACTCCTGGCTCGCGCTCTTCTTGAGGAAGAACGGCAGCATCAGGTCGCGGAAGACCCGGGCGACCGGGCCCGCGGCCTTGCTGTTGCTGATCGTCCTGGAGTACGCCACGACCCGCTCCGCCCGAGGCCGCCGCTCGGCCTCGTAGCGCTCGAACGCCTCGCGGTGATCCCGGCCGTCGCGCAGGCACCGGGCCAGCACGATCGCGTCCTCGATGGCCAGCGAGGCACCCTGGCCCGCGCTGGGCGACGTGGCGTGGGCGGCGTCCCCGAGGAGCAGGACCCGGCCGCGGTGCCAGACGGGCACCGGCGGCAGGTCGTAGATCGGCAGGCCCGGCCCGACCTCGCTGCGCGCGATGAGCTCGGCGGAGGCGTTCGCGTCGTCCTCGAACGCCTTGACCAGCTCCGGCCGCCAGCTCTCAGGATCGTCGCCGAGCCGCCTCGGCAGGTTCGCGAACCACCACGTCGCACCGGACTCGGCCACAGAATCCATGGTCCCGCTCGCACGGGGGTCCGCTGGTAGCGCAAGCTGCCGCTCTGCGCCCCAGGCTCGCTGCTCTGTGTCTATGGTCGCGCTCGCACGGGGGTCCGCTGGTAGCGCAAGCTGCCGCTCTGCGCCCCAGGCTCGCTGCTCTGTGTCTATGGTCGCGCTCGCACGGGGCTCCGCTGGTAACGCAAGCTGCCGCTCTCCGCCCCAGGCTCGCTGCTCTGTGTTCGTGTAGCCGAAGAACGCGCGTTTGCCGAACACCATGTTGTACTCGCCGGGCTCCCCGGCGAGGTTGCCGTCCTTGACGATCCCGCCGAAGCTGTACAGGCCGCTGTAGCGGGGCGCGGGGGCCTGGGGGTCGAGGATCGAGCGGGTGCGCGAGCGCACGCCGTCACAGGCGATGAGCAGGTCGCCGGTGGCCTCAGAGCCGTCCTCGAACCTGGCCGTGACCTCGCCGCCACGGTCGTCGTAGCCGGTCAGGCGCTTGCCGTAGTGCATGTGGATCCCGCGTTGGACCGCCTCGTCGCGGATGGTGCGGTAGAGGTCGGAGCGCTGGACCGTGTGGCTGACCGTGCCGTCGTCGAGCCGCAGACCGTTGGCCACTTCGCCGAGCCGCTTGCCCGTGCCGCTCCACATGACCATCCGCGGGGTGGGGATGGCCGTGTCCAGCACCTGGCGGTGCGCGCCCAGCAGGCGCAAGGCGGCCAGGCCGTTCGAGGCGAGGTTGAGGAAGGAGCCGACGTTCTCGGCGCCCTGCCCGTACGCCTCGAAGATCTCGGCGTCGATGCCCACCTCGCGCAGGGCCATAGCGGTGACCGGGCCTGCGATGCCACAACCTATGATCAAAGCCTTCACTGTGATAACCTTTCGTTCGGTCGAACGAAATATAGAACGAAGGCGAGCCGGTGTCGAGAGGTATTTCGGAGCATCGAAAGAAATTGCTGGAAGGGCTCACCATGGCGGGGCGGGAGAGCAGCAACGCCGCCGTGATGTACCACACCGCCATGGGCGAACGGCTAGGGCTCGGCATGACCGAGGAGAAGGCCCTCGACCTGCTGCAACGCCTGGGCCCGCTGACGGCGGGCGAGATCGCGCAGCACACCGGGCTGGCGCCGGCATCGGTCAGCGGCCTGGTCGACCGGCTGGAGGGCAAGTGGCTGGTGCGGCGGGTGCGTGACACCAAGGACCGGCGCCGGGTCATCGTCGAGATCAACCAAGAGCGGCTGGCCGGGTTCGGGGAGCTGTTCGAGCCGTTCGTGGCCGCGCTCGCCGAGCTGTACGAGCGCTATACGGACGAGCAGCTCGAAGTGATCCTCGACTACCTCACCCGGTCGGCCGCCCTGCAACGCGAGGCCACCGCAGGGCTGGCCGACGGCGCTTAGCGTTCGGCATCTCTGATGGCCGTGCCGACCTCGCCCACCCGGTCGGCCAGCAGGCCGATCGCGCCCACCGCTCGTGCCATCGGGTCGTCGTCCGCGCCGCCCAGCGCCTTGGCCCTGAGGTACGCCCGCTTGATCTCCGCCCACCGTTCGGCCTGGGCCGGGGACAGGCGGCCGCGCAATTCGGCCAGCTTGAGCAGGTTGGCCTCGGCGTCCGTGGTCAGCGTCTGCGCCTCGCCCAGGTAGTGGTCGTCGATCAGCGCTTCCAGCTCGGCGTCGTTCATCGCGGGCACGATGCGCTCGGCCAGCTTGTTCATGTTCCGGTACGAACCCTGCAGCCGGAACGGCGGCTCGGTGCGGGCCGCGTCGGACTGGCCGGCCGAGGCGATGTACGCCTGATTGTTGGCCAGAACGACCTCCTGCACGCGGACCAGCTTGGCCAGGACGCTGAGGATCTGGTCCAGCTCCGGCTTCGTGTACGGGTGCTTGAGCTGGTCAGGCTGGACCGTCGTGTCGCCCTTCGCGAGGCGGACGAGCACCTCCACGTCGGCGCGGTCGCGGCCGGACAGCGGGGCCAGCACCGGGTTGGAGGTGAGGGCGTTGTCTATGTAGCTCAGCGCGAACAGCTCGTCCTTGCCCGACAGGACGTCGCCCAGGTTCCACACGTCGGCCCGGTTGGCGAGCATGTCGGGGATGCGGAAGCGCTGCCCGGACTCGGTGTACGGGTTTCCCGCCATGCACACCGCGAACCGCTTGCCGCGCAGGTCGTAGGTGCGGGTGCGGCCGTTCCAGACGCCCTCGATGCGGCGCTGGGCGTCGCACAGCGAGATGAACTTCTGCAGGAGCTCCGGTGAGGTGTGCTGGATGTCGTCCAGGTAGAGCAAGGTGTTGTTGCCCGCTTCGAGGGCGAACGAGATCTTCTCCACCTCCTGCCTGGCCGTCGCGTCGGGGGCGTCCGCCGGGTCGAGCGAGGTCACCTCGTGACCCAGCGCCGGTCCGTTCACCTTGACGAAGACCAGGCCGAGGCGGCTGGCCACGTACTCCATCAAGGTCGTCTTGCCGTAGCCGGGGGGTGAGATGAGCAGCAGGAGGCCCATCTGGTCGGTGCGTTTGCCCGCGCCCGCCGCGCCCAGCTGCTTGGCCAGGTTGTCGCCGATCAGCGGCAGGTACACCTCGTCGAGGAGGCGGTTGCGGACGAAGGCGCTCATGACCTTGGGCTTGTACTCGTCCAGGCGCAGGCGGTTGCGTTCGGCCTCGACCAGCTCGTTTCTGCTGCGCTGATAGGCACGGTAGGCCGGGACCCGCTCCTCCCTGTGGTGGCGGGTTCTGGTGAGGAGCTCGTCCAGCTGGATGTGCAGTTTGCGGTCTTTGATCCTGGGGTGGGTGCCCAGGAGGCCGTCCACGGTTTCGGCGCTGGTGGCGCTGGAGTCGTGGCGGGGGAGGTTGCCGCACAGTTGTACGGCGATGGCCTCCGCGGTCTCCGGGGCTTGGCGGTAGGCGCCCAGCCAGGCGGTGGCCAGTTGCAGGCGGTCGGGGAGGGGGAGCGCTTGGAGGTCGTTCTCGAACTCGCGCATCTTGACCGGGCCCAGGGACTGGCGGAAACCGTCCAGCAGGTCGCGTGCCGCCTTGCTGGTCACGAAGCCGATGGGGTTGCCGGCCAGCTCCTCGACGAGATACTCACCCGCCATGCCGCCCGCGCCGGCGCCTGGGCTCAATGCCCGGTCCGGGGGTGCCGCGTCGGTGGGATGCGGTGCGGTTGAGCTGGGCGGACTTGGGCGGAGTCCGGCCATGAAGGCGCTGATCCGGGCACCCAGCTCGCCGGCCAGCGAGCCCAGCGCAGGGGTGATGCCGAAGACCGTGCGGGCGCGGACCAGCGACACAGCCCGGGTGGTGAATGTTTTACGTGAAACCTCGTCCACCCCGAAAGCCCAGAAGAGCTGAGCCATGGCGCGGACCTCGGCGGGATAGCGGAGCAGTCCGGCACCCTCGCGCAGGCGCACCAGCGTGTCCAGGATGGTCGTGGCATCGTGGTCGTGCACCCCACGTTCGTATCCCTCGTCGTACCGGGACTCGGCGGCCTGACGCACCACGTCGGCCAGAGGCGCGCCCGACGTGACGGAGTCCAGGAGCGAGGCGGCCAGGTGTTCGGCGCGGTAGACCTCGGGCGTCTCCGACACCAGCAGCTGGTCCCAGAAGGGGCGGGTGTGCGCGAAGGAAGGCGGGACGGGGGAGCGGTAGTCGGTGCCGGTGATCGCGAAGTGCATGGTGTCGTCGTGCGGCACCAGCGTCAGGTCGATGGGCTGGGTGTTGACGGCGAAGCGGTGACGGCCAAGACGCAGGGTCTCGCCGCCGTCGGAGAAGAGGTCCAGGCGGTCGCGGAGCGCCCGGGCCGCCTCCTGCTGCGCCGACTTGATCCGCCCGTCCAGCTCCTCGGCCCGTACGGCGTCCCCGAGCGACCGCAGCTCCCCGGCGGCCGACCGGACCTTGGCCACCATCGGGTCGGTCGCGAAATACGTGTTGACCTCGTCCAGCGAGCCCAGCGAGCCGAGCCGGCGGGTGACGCTGCCGAGGACGCGCTCGGCGGAGGTGAAGAGCCGGTCCGCTCTGCGGGCCAGCTCGTCCAGCTGGGTCTGCTTGCGAGCGGAGAACGCCTCGTAGACGTCGTCCCGCTTGGCCGACAGCTGCGCGGCGAAGTCGTCGAACTCGCCGAAGCGCGACTCCAGGTTCTCCAGCTGCAGCATGAGCCGCCCGAGCTGCTCGTCGCATTTCCCGGGCGTGTCGGCCATCGCCAGCGCACCGGTGATGGCCTGTCCGAGCAGGGCGAACTCGGCGGCGAACGCGGCCCGGCCCTCCGTGCCGAGCAGCTCGCGCCGCCGCCCGTCGAGCACGGCCCGGGCCCGGTTCACGCCGCCGAGCACCTCCGCGATCCGGCCCAGGATCGACGTGCGTACGGTGGCGTCGGCGATGTCCAGCGAGCCGACGACCTCCGTGACGACCTCCAGGCCTTCAGCCTGCTCCGCCAGCCGCTCGGCGACGGGCGCGGCCTCGGCGACCGTGGCGATCGCGGCGGCGTCGGCGGCGAGCCGGTCGACGGCCGCGTGGTAGGAGGTGAACGCGTCCTCCCCGGAGAGGAACGCGACCGCCCGGCGACCGGTCGCGGTCACCTCCTCGGTCACGGAGGTGGACAGCGTGTCCAGCGCGGCCAGGTCGATGTAGCGGGTCTCGCGCAACGTCACGAGGTGGCCCTGGGCGCGGCGGAGTGTGGCGAGCATGGTCACCCATGCGTCGGCGGTGGCCGGGTTGTCGGCACGCGCCTGGCGTACCAGCTGGGTGGTCTCCTCCGTGGCCTTCGCGAGCGTGTCGGCGGCCAGCCGGGTGAGGTGCTCGACGTTCTCGTACTCGTCGAGGACCTGCTCGGCGGTGGCGCGGACGTCGGCGAGCGGCCCGCGCAGACCGTGCTCGCCGAGCCAGTGGTAGGAGTCGAAGGCCCGCGTGCAGGCGGCGATCAGCCCCTCGAACGTGCCTGCCGACGGCGCCATCTCCTCGACCATGCGGGACACGGACAGGCAGTCGGAGATGCCGCGCACCAGCTCGGCGTTGCCGATGCGCTCCAGGGGGCCGGTTCCGGCGGGCTGGGCCGCGGCGTAGGTGTCGGAGACGTACGGGGTCTGCCAGACCTGCATCGGGTGGACCCGGGTGGGCTCCTCGGAGGTGGCGCGGAAGACCACCATCGTGCCGTCGTCGAACAGCGAGTACCCGTGGCAGACGATGGGGTTGGCCACCTCCTTCCTGATCACGTTGTACGGCAGCAGCAGCGACCGCCCGTCGCCCCTGGCGTGGAAGACGTACAACACGTCCTCGCCGTTGGGCGAGCGGACCACCCGCTCGAACTCCAGGTCCGTCACGTCCGTGTCGAACGTCTTGCTGACCCCGGTCGTCAGGTAGTAACCACCGGGGAAGATCAGTCCCTGGTCCTCGGGGAGGCGCTGGCACGCCTGGCCGATGCCGTCCAGCCTGATCACGGCTTTGGTGCGGGTGTTGAAGACCAGGTGACGCCACTCGGTCTCCTTGTACGGCCGGATCCGCATGAGGATCAGCGGCCCCACCCTGGCGTACTCGACGTCGGCGTCGGCCAGGCTCTGCAACGGCTCGGCGACCGGCTCGGAGTAGATGCCGGCACCGGTCTCCGTGTTGTCCTCGATCTTGATGGTGAGGTCGCCGCCGACGGTCTCGACGAACACCTCCCCCTGGATCGAGATGTGCGGGTGGCGGCCGAGCACGTGGTCGTCGCGGGTGGTGACGGTCCACTCGAAGTCGTGCGACGGCGGGAAGACGTGGTCCCGCTCACCCCGGTTATCCAGATATTTCGGGATTCCGTCGTTCCCGACCGTCCAGCGCAGCACCCGCTGGTCGGCCGGGCCGGTCTGGAACACGGCGAGCAGCTTGCCCTCCACCCGCCTGAGCTGCTGGAGCCTGGTCTCCTTGTAATAGCGGTAAAGCTCGGCGAAGTCCTTCTTGAACGCCGGGTCGTCCAGCGACTGCAGCTTGTCGGCGTCGAACCTGAAGGCGTCGCCGTCCCTGGAGAACCGGTGCACCGCGAACACGTCGGCCACCGCCGTCTCCGGCTTGAGCCCGATGAAGACGTTGTAGCCGAACAACATCACGTCACCCAGGGAGACGATGTCCCTGGGGACGCAGTTGTTCTCGGTGCGGATCCGCTCGGTGCCCAGCAGGCGCAGCTCCGCACCGCCGAAGACCTTCAGCCGCGCTCCGTTGAGCGCCTCGGCCGCCGCCGCGAGGGCCTTGGCCTGGGCCTGGAGGCGGTTCCTGAGGACCTCGTAGGTCCCGGCCTCCAGCTCCGGGCCGGCTTGCACGGTGGTCACAGGTCCTCCAGGAACAGGGTGCGGCGTCCGATCTCGCTCACGGTCAGCCCTTCGCCCGGGCCAGCGCGGCGACCGGCGAGTCGGCCACGCCGAGGCGGCGGGCCGTGTCGAGCAACTCGCCGAGCGCCGACGACTGCGGGCCGCCGTCCTGGATGAGCCTCATGAGCAGGGCGGACACGGTCAGGTTCTTGATGTCCTCGGTACGGACGCCGCTGATCACGTTCGCGAGGTCGCCGGCCAGGCTGGCCTCACCGTTGACGTACGGCCGGACGAGCGCCCCGGCGACCTGCGAGTGGTCCACGAACCCGTCGATCGCCTTGCCCGCGGTGATCGAGCCGACCACCTTGTCGAAGAACATCGTGTCGCCGCCGACGATGTCGATGTTGGCCTTGGCGAGCCCGGCGGCCAGCACGCTCGCCTGCGACTCGGCCACCTGCCGCGACACGTCGATGTGCTTGAGCCGGATCTCCTTCTCGGCCTCCAGTCGCAGGCGGTACTCCTCGTGCTCCCTGCTGGCCTCGTCCAGTGCGGCCAGCGCGGCCGCCTTCTCGGTGAGACCCTCGGCCTCGGCCTTGAGCTTCTCGCCCACCGCGGCCGCGCCGGCCAGCGCCATCGCCTGCTCGCCTTCGGCCTGCGCCTTGAGCCGCGTGCCTTCGACCACTGCCATGGCCTTGGCGCCCTCGGCCTCGGCCGTGAGCTTCTCCTTCAGCGCCACGGCCTCGGCGCGGCCGACCTTCTCGATGGCCTCGGCGTCGCGCTCCTTGACCTGGACCTGCGCCAGGCCCGCGGCGGCGGACTCGGCCTGGACGCCTTCGGCCAGCCGGATCTTGGCCCGGGTCTCCAGCTCGGCGGCCTGCTGCTTGGCCTCGGCGAGCACGAGCTCCTCGCGGGCCTTGAACTTCGACGCGGCCTCCGCGGCCTCGGCCGCCTTGATGTCCTTGACCAGGTTCTCCTGGGCCTCGGCCTCGGCGGCGATGATGACCTGCTGGCGGGTGCGCTCGGCCTCCTCGACCACGCGCAGCCGCTTGATGGACTCCTCCTGCTCGGCCACGGTCTTGTCGACCGCGATGCGCTCGCGGATGACCTCGGCGATCGCCCGCTTCTCGGTCTCGACCTCCTTGTCCTTGGCGATGCGCGACAGCTCGGTCTCCCGCTCGCGGGCGATGACCTCCAGGACGCGGTCCTTCTCGATGCGCTCGCTCTCGATGGCGATCACGCGCTCGCGGTTCTTCGTGGCGACCGCGATCTCGCGGTCCTTGTTCTCGTGCTGGACGCCGATCTGCTCGTCGGTCCTGATGTGCGCGCTCTGGGCCCGCAGCCGCTCCTCGGCCTGCACGCGGGCGACCTCCGCCTCCTCGCGGGCCTTGACGGTCTCGATCTCGCGCTTCTGCTTCATCTCGGCGTCGGCCTGGCGGCGCTGCAGCTCGAGGATGGCCTCGCGGGCGTCCACGTTCTGGCGGGTGATCTCCTTCTCCTCGTGGCGCTGGAACTCGTTGGTCCGCACGTGCTCGATGGCCGTCAGCTCGGTGATCTTGCGGATGCCCTGCGCGTCGAGGATGTTGTTCTTGTCGAGCTGGAGCAGCGAGGTCTGCTCCAGGTAGTCGATGGCGGCGTCCTCCAGGCTGTAGCCGTTGAGGTCGGTGCCGATGAGCCGGACGATCTCATCGCGGAACTCGTCGCGCTTGGTGTAGAGGTCGACGAAGTCGAGATGCTTGCCGGCGGTCTTGAGCGCCTCGGAGAACTTGGCGTTGAACAGCGCCTGCAGCGTGGCCTCGTCGCTGGCGCGCGCCGTGCCGATGGCCTGGGCGACCTTGATGACGTCCTCGGCGGTCTTGTTCACGCGGACGAAGAATGTGATCTTGATGTCGGCCCTGATGTTGTCCCGGCAGATCAGGCCCTCGCGGCCGGTGCGCTCGATCTCGATGGTCTTCACCGAGATGTCCATGATCTCGGCCTTGTGGACGACGGGCAGCACGATGGCACCGGTGAACGTCACGTCGACTTTGTTGACCTTCGACACGATCAGCGCCTTGCCCTGCTCGACCTTGCGGAAAAGCCGGGCGATGAGGATGAAGATGCCGATGACGATGATCAGGATGACGGCGAGGAAAACGCCGAAGCCGGTGGAGATGACGTCCATCAGAGCTCGCTTTCGTAGGGCATGACCCAGAAGAATTCGCCGTCTGCGTCGTATTCGAAGATGAGTGCTTTGTCGCCGCGCGCGAGGCGGTCCTGACCGGTCGTGCGTACCTGCACGACCGCGGACGAGCCGTCGGCGGCGGTGACCTCGGCCTGGCCGAAGTCGTGCGTGGCCGAGCCGGTGCGGATGACGCACATCTGGCCGACGAAGTCGCCGCGCGAGTGCCGGTCCCCGTCGGGAAAGAGCCTGCGCAGCGGAACCAGCAGGCCACGGGTGGCGAGCCAGGCTCCGCCCGCGGCGGCGAAGGGGACGGCGATCAGTAGGCCGCCGAAGCTTGCGCCCAGGAACTGGCTGCCGATCAGGCACAGGAGCCAGGCCACCGCGATCAGCACCGAAAGCGTGATCCCTGCCGGGACTCCGCCGAGGCCCAGCCAGGATGCGTCGTCGTCCAGCTCGAAGAGGCCGGTGATGACGACCAGCCAATAACCGACGACCACGACGAGCAGAAAACTGAAAATGACCGTCGGAAAGCTCAGCGCCGTGCTTAAGAACTCGCCCATCCCGCCTCGGTGCCCATCCCCCGTGTGATGTCCTGTCGGACTATATCGAGATAAAGAGCGACTAAAGGTAAAAGTTCCCGAACGGTCTGAGTGGTTGACCTCAACCAAAGTTGAGGTAGCAGGCTGGTCCCCATGAGCGAAGTGATGAGGGCGGCGGCGTTCGCCGAGCCCGGCGGTCCCGAGGTGCTGAAGGTGATGGAGCTGCCCGCGCCCCAGGCCGGTCCCGGGCAGGTGCGCGTGCGGGTGCGGGCGGCCGGCGTGCAGCCGTTCGACACGGCCGTGCGGGCGGGGTGGCTGCCGCCGTACATGGGGGAGGTCGGTTACCCGCGCATTCCAGGCAACGAGTTCGCGGGCGTGGTCGACCAGGTGGGCACGGGCGTGACCGGAGTGGCGGCGGGGGACGAGGTGCTCGGGTTCTCGCGGTTGTTCGCCTACGCCGAGTACATCGTGGTCGACCGCACGGACGTGGCCCCGAAGCCCGCAGAGGTGCCGTGGGAGGTAGCCGGCGGGCTGACCGCGGGGGTGCAGACGGCCGAGCTGGCCCTGGACGGGCTGGGTGTCAAGGAGGGCGAGACGCTGCTCGTGCACGCCGCGGCCGGGTCCGTGGGGACGGCCGCCGTGCAGATCGCCAGAATGCGGGGCGTGAGCGTGATCGGCACCGCCCGCGAGGTGAACCACGACTACCTGCGCGACCTCGGCGCCGTCCCGGTCGCCTACGGGCAGGGGCTCGCCGACCGGGTCCGCGCGCTCGCACCGGGCGGGGTCGACGCCGCCCTGGACGGGGCCGGGGGTCACGCCTTGGAGGTCTCCTTGGAGCTCGT
Organism: Nonomuraea turkmeniaca; assembly: GCF_005889735.1. GTDB lineage: Bacteria > Actinomycetota > Actinomycetes > Streptosporangiales > Streptosporangiaceae > Nonomuraea > Nonomuraea turkmeniaca. The sequence goes on along the minus strand of NZ_VCKY01000012.1, from coordinate 40,448 downwards.
CCGCGACCGGGGACGGATCGTCACGCTGGTCGAGCACGGCAAGGCCGCCGAACTGGGGGTGAAGCTCGTCCAGGGCGAGCGTACGGCCGAACGGCTCGGGCGCTACGCCGCCCTGTGCGCCGAGGGGCGCTTCAGGTTCCCGGTGCGGCGGGCGTACCGGCTGGAGGAGGCCGCGGACGCGCACCGGGAGATCGAGACCGGCCACGGGCAGGGGAAGGTCGTCCTCACGATCTGAGGAGAACGGCCTCGGCTATGGCCAGGCCGATCTCGTTGAGCTCGCTCTCGCCGTCCTCGACGTCCCACAGGGCGTTCTGCAGGACCCGGCCCAGCGTCCAGCCGGCCGCCCGCTGCGGGTCGAGGCCGAGCCCGTCCACCATCAGGTCGAAGCGGCGCAACACGGCCCGGGTCACGTCGCCGGTCGCGACCACGTCGTCCCACCGGTTGTCCAGGGCTGGCCACAGGTCGAACCCTGGGTCGCCGGCCAGCGGCTTGGGGTCGATGGCCAGCCACGGCTCCCGGTCGGCGGCCAGCACGTTGTCGTAGTGCAGGTCCCAGTGCAGCAGCCGGTCGCCGGGCTCGGAGACGAGCTCGGCGACCGCGTCCGCGCACCACCGCAGCCAGTAGCGGTCCTGCTCGCGGGGCAGCTTCGTGAGAGCTTCCTCCACGTTGTCGAGCATGGCCTGGGCGATGTCGCCTAGCCGGCGCATGTCCTCGGGCGCGGGGTGGGCGACGAGCCGGGCGAGCAGCTCGGTCAGGATCTTCAGCGCCTCGATGTCGTCGGGCACGGCCGACAGCGGGCGGTCGGCGTGCAGCCGTTCGAGCAGCAGGGTGCCGGTGTCCGGGTCGGAGCCGAGCAGCCGTACGGAGGCGTCGCCGTCCCAGGCGCGTAGCCCCATCGCCTCGGTGGCGTTCTCGTCGGTGACGGGTTGCAGCTTGAGCGCGGCCCTCGTGCCGTCCGCGCGGATCACCGGCAACACCAGCGACACCACGCCGTGCCCGGGCTCGCCGTCCAGCCGCAGCTCCCATTCCTCCAGGTAGCGCTCGGCCAGCGCGGGAAGCCCGGCGGACCAGGCACGACCGGCCTCCCCGTCGTACTTGATGTGGGACTCGGTCAGCGCCGCCGGGACCGTGATCCGCATCAGTAGTGCCAGGGGAAGGGCGACCAGTCGGGGGCGCGCTTCTCCAGGAACGAGTCGCGCCCCTCGGCCGCCTCGTCCGTCATGTACGCCAGCCGCGTCGCCTCACCCGCGAACACCTGCTGCCCCACCAGCCCGTCGTCGATCATGTTGAAGGCGAACTTCAGCATCCGCTGCGCTGTGGGCGACTTGCCGTTGATCTTGCGGGCCCACTCCAGGGCCGTCGCCTCCAGTTCGGCGTGCGGCACCACGGCGTTGACCATGCCCATGCGGTGGGCGTCGGCCGCCGTGTATGTCTCGCCGAGGAAGAAGATCTCGCGGGCGAACTTCTGCCCGACCTGGCGCGCCAGATAGGCCGAGCCGAATCCGCCGTCGAAGCTGGCCACGTCGGCGTCGGTCTGCTTGAAGCGGGCGTGCTCCGCGCTGGCCAGCGTGAGGTCAGCCACGACGTGGAGGCTGTGGCCGCCGCCCGCCGCCCAGCCCGGCACCACGCAGATCACGACCTTGGGCATGAAGCGGATCAGGCGCTGCACCTCCAGGATGTGCAGGCGCCCGGTCGAGGGGGAGCCGTCGGCGTACTGGTAGCCGTCCTTGCCTCTGATGCGCTGGTCGCCGCCCGAGCAGAAGGCCCAGCCGCCGTCCTTCGGCGACGGGCCGTTGCCGGTGAGGAGCACGCAGCCGACGTCGGTGGTCTGCCTGGCGTGGTCGAGCGCACGGTAGAGCTCGTCCACGGTCTGCGGGCGGAACGCGTTGCGCACCTCGGGACGGTTGAAGGCGATCCGCACCGTGCCCTGGTCCACCGCGCGATGGTAGGTGATGTCGGTGAAGTCGAATCCCTCGACCACCTGCCATGCCTTGGGATCGAACAGCTCGGAGACCATGGACGTGAGCCTAATGGATCTGGTCTCCGGCCCACTCGTCGCCGTCAACGCGCGCACGTTCGCCGTGTTCACGGCCTGACACCCCGAGCGCGTGCGGCGCAAGCTCGCTAGGTGACCTCCGCGCGCAGCTCGGCGAGCAGCTCCCCTTGGTCGGCGAGCATGTCGGTGAGGATCCGGCGGGCGGCGCCGAGCAGATCGGCCAGCTCCGGCGTGGCCAGTGTGTAGACCACCGTGCTGCCCTCGCGGATCGCGCTCACGATCCCCGCCCTGCGCAGGACCGCGAGCTGCTGCGAGAGGCTCGACGGCTCGATGTCGATCTGGGCCAGTAGATCCCTGACGGGCAGCGGCCCTTCCTGGAGTAGCTCCAACACTCTGATGCGAGCGGGGTGGCCGAGCGTTCGGAAGAAGTCGGCCTTGGCCTGATGGACCTCCACGTGCATATAGCCCAGACTAATCCAGCGGAGTTGCATAATTCTTCAAGTCACCATGTTGTTGGATAGCATGACAGCGGGGACTAGGGAGTAGCCATGGGCCGAGGAAGAGCCAAGGCGAAGCAGACGAAGGTCGCTCGCCAGCTGAAGTACACCAACCACAACATCGACTACGACCGGCTCCGCGAGGAGCTCGGTGCCGACACGCGGCATGAGGAGAGCTACCCGTCTACGGCGTCCGAGCAGGAGTCCGAGCGCGCGCAATGACGCGGGTCCGCTTCGCGGGCGTGAGGGTGACGTTCTTCAGCCGCCTGGCCTCCGGCGCCTGGTCGGGCGCCGAGAGCTCCAGGCGGTTCAGCACCTCGCGCATGATGACGCGCATCTCCAGGAGCGCCAGCTGCGCGCCGACGCAGAAGCGCCGGCCGCCGCCGAACGGCATCCAGGCCCTGTTCTGGTGCCCGTCCATGTAGCGTTCCGGGCGGAACTCCTCGGGAGAGGGGAACGCTTCGGGGTCACGGTGCACGAGCGGGATGTACGGCCCGGCGTACCAGCCGGCCGGGATCTCGTGCTCGCCCAGCCGGAGCGGGGCGTCGAGCAGGCGCGGCGCCTCATAGACGACGGGCCGGACGCGTAGCACCTCCTTGACCACCGCGTCGAGGTAGGGCTCGTCGTCCGGCAGCCGTTCCATTGTCTCGGGCAGGCGCAGGAGTCGCTCGAAGGCCCAGGCCAGGCCGGTCGCGGTGGTCTCGTGGCCGGCGATCAGCATGGTGACCAGCTCGTCGCGGATCTCCTGGTCGCCCAGCTCGGTCTCGACCAGCCTGCCGAGGACGTCCGTGCCGCCCGGCGTCGCGCGTCGGTGGCGGATCTCGTCGAACAGGATCGTGTCCACCTCGTCGCGGAGCCGGACGAACCGCCCGTACGCCAGGAACGGCACCCGCGCGGCCATTCCGCGCAGCCGCTCCGGCAGGGCCAGGAGCTGCATGGACCCGCCGGTCTCGATCAGCTCGGGCAGCAGCGCCCGCAATCTGCCGACCCGCCCGGCGTCCCTGATACCGAAGATCAGCCTGATGATGATCTCCAGCGTGATGTCCTGCATCCGCTCGCGAAGCGTGAACGGCCTGCCCAGCGGCCAGGTCGCGATCTTCTCGGCGGCGATCGCGGCGATCTCGTCGCGGTAGCCGGCGACCTGCTTGGCGCGGAGCGGCGGGTTGAGCAGCTTGCGGTGTCGCCACCAGCCGTCGCCGTCCAGCGTGAGCACCGAGTGCGCGCCGACCATGTGCTCCAGGAAGTCGCGCCGCGCCTCACCGGCGCGCCCGCCTGTCTGGTCGGTCTGGTAGATCTGCGCGGCGAGCTCGGCGGTGGTCACGTAGACCTCCGGCGGGTAGCCGGCGTAGCGCGCCGTGAAGATGGGCCCGTACCTGCGGTGCAGGCGCTCCATCATGCCGGGCGCGTCCCGCATGAACCACGCGGTCTGCACCAGCGAGGGAAGCCTCGGTCCGGGAGGGATCATGCCGAATCTCCAATGTAGATATACGTACGTCATATACGCTCGTATTATCTCTGTAGCATGGATCGCGTGGCGCGAACAGAGGCCGGTGGATACCGCGAAAGACTGCTGGCGGGCGCGGTGGCCTGCCTGCAGGAGAAGGGCTATGCCCGGACCACCGCACGAGACCTGGTCGCCGCTTCCGGCACCAACCTGGCCTCCATCGGCTACCACTTCGGCGGCAAGGACGCGCTGCTCAACGAGGCCATAGCCGGCGTCTTCGACCAGTGGACCGAACACGTCGAGCGGTCGATGTTCGGCGCGGAGCTCGGCAGCCCCAGGGAGATGCTGGAGCGCGCGATGGTCGCGCTGGTCGACGTGTTCGAGGAGCTGCGGCCGCAGCTCATCCTGTGCGTCGAGGGTTACCCGGCGGCGTTGCGCGAGCCTGTGCTGCGGGCGAAGATGGCCGAGGCGTACGCGCGGACCCGGCAGACGGGCGCCGACATGATCAGGCGGGCCGCCGCACAACTCGGCGTCGAGCCGCCGATGTCGCCCGAGGTGCTCGTGTCGGTGCTGGTGGCGATCTCGGACGGGCTCATGATGCAGTGGCTGCTCGATCCGGCGAGCACCCCCGACGCCCGCCAGGTCGTGGACGCCCTCGCCAGTCTGTCGAGCTTCATCGCCTAGTCAGGTGGCGCAGGAGTCGTGGGTGGCGTCGAAGCCCTTGATCGACTCCGTGTCGTCGGAGCGCAGTGGTTTCAGGCCCGTCCAGTCGTCGCCGATCACGAGCACCAGCCGGTTCGTCCGCGCCCCTGCCACCTTTCTGGGCACGGCGGCGAGCAGGTCGCCGGTCAGGGTGGGCACGCGGGTCTCGCCGTTCGGCCCGTACAGGATCGTGGTCTTGGGCTGCGGCTTGCGTGCCGAGTCCCCGATCCTCGTGATGTGGTAGCCCCGCTGCTCCAGGAACGCCGCGACCTGGGTGCCCAGCCCACTGCGCCAGGTGCCGTTGCGGAGCTCAATCTGGATCTTGGAGCGGCCCACCTTGGCCTGGCCGCCCTTGATGCCTTCGACGCTCTGGTCCTTGGCCACGATCTGGAACAACCGTCCGGCCTGCGGCTGCACCCACTCGACCCGGCCGGGCTGGGTGAGCGAGTAGTGCCACGGGGTGGTGATGAAGCGGATCTTCCCGGCGTCCAGGCCCTGGAGGCTGGTGGCCAGATCCTTCATGACACCCGGGGACAGGCCACGGTCGGTGGTCACCGCCTTGGTGCCGGCGTCGAGGAGGGCGAAGAGCTTGGCCGGGTCGGTGAGCGTCTCGCCGCTCATGGCCTTCTTGACCATCGAGGCGATGAACATCTGCTGCCGCTGGATACGCCCGATGTCGGAGCCGTCGCCCATGCTGTAGCGGGCGCGTACGTACCCCAGCGCCTGCTCCCCATTGAGCGTCTGCCGCCCGGCGGGCAGGTGCAGCAGCGCCTTCGTGTCGTCCACACGCTGCGGCAGGCAGACCTCCACGCCGCCCACGGCGTCCACCATGCTCTTGAACCCGGCGAAGTCCACCTTGACGAAGTGGTCGATGTGGATGTGCGTCAGCGTCTCGATCGTCTTCCAGGTGCAGGCGATGCCGCCGGAGTTGAACGACTCGTTGATCATGCCGAGATGCGGCCGCTGCCCGGAATGGCCGCCGGTGGCCCGGCAGGCGGGCAGCTGGACCAGCGAGTCACGCGGGAAGCTGATCACCATCGCGTTGTCGCGCTTGGACGACACGTGCACCAGCATGATCGTGTCGGTGCGCTCGCCCGTGACGCGGCGGCCGTACTTGGCGTTCTTGCCGGTGCGCTGGTCGGAGCCGACGACCAGGATGTTCATGGCGGTCCCGGCGACCTTGGGCGGGCGGGTGGCGCCGAGGTCGTCGGCGGTGACGTCCTCGTGCTTGATGTTGCCGCTCAGCTTGGCGTAGACGCCTACCGTGACGCCCGCGACCAGGAGGACGACGGTCACCGTGACCGCGAGCACCCAGCGCAGCCAGGGGCGCCTCCGACGTCGTGACGGCACGCCTGGACCGGAGGGTGGCGCGTCGACGAGCCCGCTGCTCACGTGACTCCCAAGGGACGGGGCCGAAGGGCCGCCGCCCCTGGCCAAGAGCCTCGCCGTACAGATCTCGGCCGTGGAACGAGCTTGAGTGTACTCAGTCGGGCTCGGTCATGCTGGGCGATGGGGTCAGTCAGGGATGTTCAGGCGGAGTGAGACGGTGCCGCGCAGGTCCAGCCAGGCCGTGCCGGGGCCGCGTACCAGTCTCAGCACCACCTCCTCGCAGCCTGGGCAGCGGGCGACCAGGCCGGGCTCGGGGCCGTACACGCGGAGCGCGGCGACGGGACCCGTCAGCCCGCAACTCGCGCAGCGGCCGATGGCGGCGGTGACGTCCACGGCGAAGATCTCGCCGAGCGGGCCGGCCAGGGCATTGCCGTCCAGGTGTTCTGCGGTCATGGTCAGCCTCCGGTCGGGCCGAATCGTTCGGTTCTGATCCGCTCCGGCGGGTGCCCGAGCGCCAGCAGCAGGTCGGCGGCCGCCTCGACGAAGCCGGTCGGCCCGCACACGTAGCAGTCCGGCTCGAAGTCGGCCGGCCAGCCGCCCTCGGCCAGGTCGGCCAGCGTGATCCGCCCGGCCGGACGGGCCGCGCCGGAGGGCGTGGCCCTGGTGTAGAGGTAGGCGATGTCCAGTCCGGCCTCCGGCTGCCGCAGCTCGGCGGCGAAGTAGCGGCTGTCCTGGTCGCGGAGCGAGTAGAGCAGGCGGAACGGCGCGCGGCTGCCCGCCTGCCGGCGCGCCCGGATCATCGCCATCAACGGCACGATCCCGGACCCGCCGCCGACCAGCACCACCGGCGCCTTACTCTCCGGCCGCCACACGAACCAGCCGCCCACCGGGCCGCGGATCTCGACCTGGTCGCCGGGCTCGACCACCTCGTTCAGGTACGGCGAGACCTCGCCGTCGGGCACGGTCTCCACGGTCAGCTCGATGCGTTCGCCGTCGGCGGGCGCGGCCAGCGAGTAGCTGCGTTGCGCGGTGTAGCCGTCGTCGGCCGTCAGGCGCACGTCCACGTGCTGCCCCGCCACGTGCCCGGGCCAGCCGGGCACGTCGAACACCAGCGTGCGGGCGGTGGCGGTCTCGGCGCGGCTCTCATGCAGGCGGGCGGCCCGCCAGACCAGGCGGCGGCGCACCTAGTCGCCCTCGTAACGCTGCTCGCGCCACGGATCGCCGTAGTTGTGGTAGCCGGCGGTCTCCCAGACGCCGGGCGAGTCCTCGTTGAGCAGCCGGATGCCGCGCACCCACTTGGCGGACTTCCAGAAGTACAGGTGCGGCACGAGCAGCCGGGCCGGGCCGCCGTGCCGGGGCTCCAGCTCCTCGCCGTCGAAGCTGTGCACGATCCAGGCCTTGCCGTCGAGCAGCTCCTCGAGGGGCAGGTTCGTGGTGTAGCCGCCGTAGGAGTAGACCAGCGCGTATTCGGCGGCGCTCTCGACGTCCTCGAAGAACACGTCGAGGGAGACGCCCTCCCAGGTGGTGCCGAGCTTGGTCCACTTGGTGACGCAGTGGATGTCCACCGTGGGCGTCTGCATGGGCAGCGCCATGAACTCCTGCCACGACCAGCGGTGGGTCTGCCCGTCTTCGGTGTCGATGGCGAACTCCCACCGGTCGAGCGGGACCCGCGGCGTCGGACCGGCCGACAGCACCGGGAAGTCCTCGACCAGGTATTGGCCGGGCGGCAGCTCGTCGCCGCCCTCTCTGCGCCTTCCGCGGAAGCCGCGCGAAACGATCCCCACGACCGCCCCTTCCTAGTGATCCCGTCCCATTCCACCACGCCGGGGGGTGACGAGCCCGGATTCGTAGGCGAACACGACGAGTTGTGCCCTGTCGCGGGCATGAAGCTTGGTCATCGCCCTGCTGACGTGGGTCTTCGCGGTGGTCGGGCTGATCACCATGTGGGCGGCGATCTCGTCGTTGGACAGGCCGCGGGCCACCAGCGCGGTGACCTCGCGTTCGCGGTTGGTGAGCACGTCCAGGCCCTCGGGGGCGGACTCGGGGCGGCGGGCGACGTACTCGCCGATCAGGCGGCGGGTGATCGCGGGGGACAGCAGCGCGTCGCCGCGGGCCGCGACCCTGATGCCCTGCAACAGGTCGGCGGGCTCGGTGTCCTTGACCAGGAAGCCGCAGGCCCCGGCCCGGAGCGCGGTGAAGACGTACTCGTCCAGGCCGTAGTTGGTGAGGATCACGACGTGCACGCCGGTCAGCCGCTCGTCGGCGGCGATGCGCCGGGTGGCCTCGATGCCGTCCATCACCGGCATCTGGATGTCGACGAGGGCCACGTCGGGCCGGTGCTCGAGGGCGCGGGCGACGGCCTGCTCGCCGTTCGCCGCCTCGGCCACCACCTCGATGTCGTCCTCCGCCTCCAGCAGGGCGCGGAAGCCGCCGCGGATGAGCGCCTGGTCGTCCACGAGCAGCACGCGGATCACGTTGGTTCTCCCGAGGAAAGTGCGGGTTCTGCCAAGGGGAGCTCGGCGCGGACGATGAAGCCGCCCTCCGGGCGGGGCTCGGCCCGGAGCCGGCCGCCGAGCGCCGTGACCCGCTCGCGCATGCCGAGCAGGCCGACGCCGGGTACGGGTGGCGTCTCGGGGTCGGCCTGGCCGTCGTCGTCCACCTGCACGACCAGCTCCTCGTCCGCGTAGTCGATCCGGACCGCGGCCGCGGCCCCGCCGGCGTGCCTGGAGACGTTGGTGAGCGCCTCCTGGACGATCCGGTACGCGGCCCGGTCCACCTCCGCGGGCAGTTCCCTGCGTACGCCGGAGATCGTCACCGTGGCCGGCAGCCCGGTCGAGCGCGCCCGCTCCACCAGGTCGTCGAGCCGGTCGAGGCCGCTGGCCGAAGGCTCGCCGTCGGAGTCGCGCAGCACCTCCAGCGTGGCGCGCAGCTCCCGCATGGCGTCGCTGCTGGCCTCCTGGATGGCGACAAGCGCCGCCGGCACCTCCTCGCCGCGCTTGCGGGCCAGATGGACGGCCACCCCGGCCTGCACCTTGATGATCGAGATGGAATGGGTGAGCGAGTCGTGCAGCTCCCTGGCGATCCGCAGCCGCTCCTCGCCCGCCCGCCGCCTGGCGGCCTCCTCGCGGGTGCGCTCGGCCTCGGCGGCGCGCTGCTCGGCCTGCTCCAGGTACGCCTGCCGGTGCCTGGTCACCGTGCCCGCCACCCCGGCCGCCACGAACCAGCCGAGCAGCAGGGTCGTGCTCTGGAAGATCTCCTGGCTGTCGCGATCGGTGAAGGTGGCCAGGTTGTTCGCCAACGTGACGCCCAGGAACACCATGCCGGCCAGCGGAGCGAGCAGCCGGTGGCCGGCCTTGACCGCGCCGTACACCGACACCAGCACGGGAAAGGCGGCCGGCGGCCCTGGCTGGGCGTGCACCGCGTACACGAGCATGCAGGGCGTGGTGACGAACAGCGCCACCAGGGGCGCCCGGCGCCAGGCGACGAGCGCGAGGGAGGCGATGAGGACGGCTGCGAGGTCCAGAGCTCCCGTGCCGGGCGTGGTGAGCACGGCGAGCGACAACACAGCAGCCACCACCACGGCGAGCATGCCGTCCCTGGCGAGGGGTGGCCACCGGTCCAGATAGCTCATCTCTGCAGATTAGGGTCTTTTCCCGCGATGATCCTCCGTTGGAGGGCGTATTCCCTCACTACTCCCGGCGAAGTAGCCCCGTAGATCGTGATCCGGTGGACGTATGCGGAGAAGCCTCCTCTGACAGGACGACCGCTGACCGGCCGGAACACCACTATGTGCGGATATGGAGACGATCCGAGAGCGGGGCCAGTTCCGCTACGTGAGACCTGTGCCACCGAAGGCGGCCACCGGGCGGACCGCCCAGGTCTACGCGCAGCTCGCCCAGGACTTCGGCATGGCCCGTATGGCGGTCTTCCTGACCTTGTCGCCGGCGGCGGACGTGCTGGCGGCCACCTGGGCCATGTTGCGGGAGTCCCTGCTGGCCGGGGAGGCCCCGCGGGCCGGCAAGGAGGTCGTGGCGCTGGGCGTGTCGCTGGCCAACAAGTGTCCGTTCTGCGTGGCCGCGCACACGACGCTGCTGCACGCGACCGGCGACCACCGGCTGGCGGAGACCATCGCCGCCGGCGGCGTCCCTGACGATCCCGCGCACGCCGAGCTGCTGGCGTGGGCAAAGGAACGGGGCGGCCGGGAGCCGTTCGTGTCCGCGCACTCGCCCGAGTACGTCGGCACCGCCCTGGCCTTCCACTTCATCAACCGCATGGCCTCGGCGCTGCTCACCGAGAACCTGCTCCCCGGCAACCTGCAGAAATCCCGCCTGGTCAGGAGTGTGGGCGGCCGGGCCATGTCCCGCACCGTACGCAGGCGGCTGCCTCCCGGCGCGAGCCTGCCGCTGATCGCGGATCTGGCCGGGCGCCCGGAGCCGGTCTGGGCGGAGGGCACCCCGATCGGCGCCGCCTACGCCGCGCTCAGAACCGTGGCGAGGGCCGGCGGCGAGCTGCTCGCCCACCCCGCCCGCGTCGCCGTCGTGGAGGCGGTCGCCGCATGGGACGGCTCGCATCCGCCCCTGGGCAGCGCCTGGCTGGACGACCTGCCCATGGAGGACCGCGCCGGGGCCAGGCTGGCGCTGCTCGCGGCGCTCGCGCCGTACCGCGTGACCGACGCCGACGTCGCCGCCTGGCACGGCTCCAGGACCGACCAGGACCTGGTGCGGCTCTTCGCCTTCGGCGCGATCACGGCCACCGAACACGCCGAGACCCTCATCACCCGAGCACCCGCAGGAGAACGATCATGACCGTACACCAGCACGTCGCCGCCCCTTCATGGACCATGCAGTCGTTGCGGGCCGTGGTGGTCCTGCACGTCGTCGCGCTGCTGTTCCAGGCGGTGACGGCTGGAATGTTGCTGTCCTCGTCCGGCGGCCGGGCCCTGCACGTCATGTCGGGGGTCGCCCTGGTCGTCATCGGCCTCCTGCACCTGGTCATGGCGATCCTGGTGTGGCGGCCGGGCGGTGGGCCCGCGCAGTTCATCCCCTCCGCCGCGTTGCTTCTGGTGTTCACGGTCGTGGCGGCGATCCTCGGCGACCTGGGCGCGAAGACCTTTCACCTGCCGCTGGGCGTGCTGCTGTTCGGCGGTGGCGTCGTGCAACTCAGCAGGGTGCTGGCCCGGCCGGGCCGGGCATGAACCCGGCAAGACGCGACGTGCTGCGCCTGCTCGGCCTCGGCGCGGTGGCGGTGGCCGCGGCGCCGGGCTGCTCCCTGCTCGCCGGCACCCCGCAGCCGCAGCTCCTGGCCAGCGCGGCGCCCCTGCCCAAGCCGTACGCGGTGCCCCTGCCGGTCCCCGAGGTGGCCAAGCCGGTACGCGGCGCCGGCGGCGCCGACTTCTACGAGTTGACGGAGAAGGCGGCCGACGTGGAGGTGCTCCCCGGCCTGCGTACCCAGATGTGGGGATATGGCGGGCAGTTCCCTGGGCCGACCATCGTGGCCCGCAGCGGGCGCAAGACCGTTGTGAAGCTGGTCAACCAGCTCGGCGTGCCGACCGTCCTGCACCTGCACGGCGGGCACACACCGCCCGAGTCCGACGGCTTCCCGACGGACCTGGTGGCGCCCGGAGCCTCCCGCGAGTACGTGTTCCCGCTGGAGCAGCGGGCCGCCACGCTCTGGTACCACGACCACCGCATGGACTACACCGGGCCGCAGGTCTGGCGTGGTCTGGCCGGCATGTTCCTGGTACGCGACGCCGAGGAGGAGGCGCTGCCGCTGCCCGCCGGGGAACGCGACCTGCCGCTGCTGATCTGCGACCGGTCGTTCGCCGCCGACGGCACCCTGCTCTACCCGGCGCTGGGGAACCGGCCGGGCGTGCAGGAGGGGTACATGGGCGGCGTGCTCGGCGACGTGATCCTGGTGAACGGGGCGCCGTGGCCGGAGTCGCGGGTGGCCAGGGCGCGCTACCGGCTGCGGTTGTGCAACGGCTCCAACGCGCGCACGTACGAGCTCGCCACCGGCGGCCCGATGGTCCAGATCGGCACCGACGGCGGGCTGCTGAGCGTGCCGCGCACGGTGCGGCGGATCCGCCTGTCCCCGGGAGAGCGCGCGGACGTCATCGTCGACTTCTCCGCCTACAAGATCGGCCAGCACGTCGAGTTGCGGAACCTGGCGGGGGAGGGCGCCCAGGCGAGGGTGATGCGGTTCGCGGTGGACCGCGACGAGGCTGACGACTCGGCCGTTCCGCAGCGGTTGTCCACGGTCGAGGCGCTCGACCCGGGCAAGGCCACCGTGACGCGGGACTTCGAGTTCAGCAGCGGCAGCATGCATGGCGGCACCGGCTGGCTGATCAACGGCCGGCCGTTCGACCCGAAACACATGGAGGCCAGGCCCAAGCTCGGGGACGTCGAGATCTGGCGGCTGACCAGCGACGTGGCCCACCCGGTCCACCTGCACCTCGACCACTTCCAGGTGTTGTCGGTCAACGGCGAACGGCCGGCCGGGCCGCCGGAGTGGAAGGACACCGTCGAGCTCCGCGACGCGCAGACCGTCGAGATCGTCACCCGGTTCACCGATTACCGGGGCCGCTACGTACTGCACTGCCACAACCTCGAGCACGAGGACATGGCGATGATGGCGAGTTTCGAAGTCGTATGAAGGGATCAGCATGCCTGCCGACCTGGCGGAACGTTTCCACGCCTTCCTGACTGAGATGCCTCACGAGCTGGGCTTGGGGGAGGAGGACGCCGCCGCCGTGCTCGACCGTTACTACGTGCCGGAGATCGAGTACTGGAACGACGGCATCTGCCTCGACCGCCAGCGGCTGATCGACCACGTGAAGCCGGCGCGCAAGAACGCGGTGAGCGTGCGGATCGAGGTGCACGAAAGCCTCGTGGGCGAGGACGTGGCCGCGGCGCGCTACACGTTGCGCGCGGTCATGCGCAAGGGCAAGACGATCACGACGGAGATCTACCTTTTCGCCCGGTACGCCCACGACGGGCGGATCCGCCGGGTCGACTCGATCACGCGCATGTCGTGACCGGCACGGTGGTCACAGGCGGTCGGAACGCGGCCAGACGTACTCCAGGTCGTCCGGCTCGTCGTCGCCGAACACCGTCCGGTAGAAGCCGGGGTCCTTGCGCAACAGCGCGGAGCGATGGCTGCGGTGCAGGGCCGCCTCGTAGCCGGCCCACATCTTCACGACCGGGTGGTGGCGCCAGCCGTACTCGGAGACGGTGAGCGCGCGCAGGATCTGCAGCGCCTCGACCCGCTGTTTATCCAGCCGGAGCGGGTCGAGGACCGCGGCCGAGGCGGCGAAATCCGGATAGGGAAGAAAGGTCTGCATCGGTCACCTCCGCTGACGTGCTCCTTCCCAACGATCATCTGGACCACCCGCCGGGCGGCGCTCACAATCGGGGTCATGGGAGACGCGTATGTCGGCGCCAGGACGCCGCGAAGGGAAGACGCCAGGCTGCTGACCGGCCGTGGCAGGTACGTCGGCAATGTCCGCCTGCCGGGCGCCGCGCACGCGTACGTCGTCCGCAGCCCCATCGCCCACGGCCGGCTGATCGGCTGTGACACGAAGGCGGCCTGGTCGGCCGACGGCGTGCTCGACGTCGTCGTCCCGGCCGATGCGGCCGGCATGTGCCTGCCCTGCGTCAGCGTGGCGCCCGGCCAGCCGATCACGGAGTATCCCGTGCTGGACGAGACGATCAGGTACGCCGGTCAGCCGCTCGCCGTCGTCGTCGCCCGCACGCCCGAGGCCGCCAGGGACGCCGCCGACCTCGTCGAGCTGGAGCTCGACGAACTGCCTGCCGTGGCCGGCATGGAACGGGCGCTGGAGGCCGACGCCCCGCTGCTCTACCCCGACTGGGGCACGAATGTGCTCACCGACTTCACACTCGGCGACGCCGACTGCGCCGCCGCCGTCGAGGCGGCCGAGCACGTGGTGGAGATGACGTTCCGGATGGGCCGCGTCTCGCCGTACCCGATGGAGCCGCGCGGCGTGGTGGCCTCCTACGCCGACGGCGAGCTGACCGTCCACACCTCCACCCAGTCGCCGCACCACGCCCGCGAGCAGCTGGCGGACGTGCTCGGACTGACCCACGACCGGGTACGCCTGATCGGCGGCGACACGGGAGGCGGGTTCGGCGGCAAGGAGCACGTCTACCCCGACGAGGTGCTCATCTGCCTGGCCGCCATGCGCCTGGGCCGCCCCGTGTCCTGGGCCGAGTCGCCCGGCGACCGCCTGCTGGCCACGCTGCCCGCGCGGGCCGCCGTGCATCGGGGGCGGCTGGCGCTGGACGGCGACGGGCGGTTCGTGGCGCTGCAGGTGGACGTGCTGGGCGACATCGGTGCCCACCCGTCGAACGTCGGCGCCTCGACCGCCGCGGTGACGGCCACCTTGCTGCCGGGACCGTACCGGTTCGACCGGGTCGCGGTCCGCGTGCGCGGCGTCGTCACCACCACCACGCCGACGGGCTCCTACCGGGGCTTCGGCCAGCCCGAGGGCACGCTGACCAGGGAGCGGCTGATCGACGAGGCGGCACGCAGGCTGGGCGTCGACCGGGTCGAGCTGCGACTGCGTAACATGCTGGAGCGCGACGAGCTGCCGTACACGACGCGCGTCTACACGCCCTACGACTCCGGCGACTACCCCCGCGCCTTGCGGACCCTCCACCATCTGGCCATGCCTTCGGAGAAGGACGACGGGCGCCGGCGGGGCATCGGTTACTCCTGCCACGTGGAGACCACCGGCATGGGGCCGTCGATGGATCTGAAGGCCACCGGTTTCCTGGCCGGCGGGTACGAGACGGCGGTCCTGCGCATGGAGCAGGACGGGTCCGTGGTCGTGACGTCAGGCGTGGTGCCCATCGGGCAGGGCATCGAGACGGCGCTGGCGCAGCTCGCCGCCGACCGGACGGGGGTGCCCATCGATCGGGTGCGGGTGGTGATGGGGGACACGGCTTCGACGCCGTACTCGGGGATCGGCTCGATCGCCAGCCGGGCGCTGACCGTCGGCGGCGGGGCGGTCGTCCAGGCCGCCGGCCGGCTGCGCGACAAGCTCGTGGCCATCGCCGCGCATCAGCTGGAGGCCGCGCCCGCCGACCTGGAGATCGCCGACGGGGCCGTGCGGGTGAAGGGCGATCCGCAGGCGTCGGTGACCCTGCGCGCGCTGGCCACGTCCGCGTGGCGTGGCTGGGACCTGCCGGACGGGGTCACGCCCGGGTTGGAGGAGCGGGCCAGCTACGACCCGGCCGCCTACACCTACGCGTACGGGGCGCACGCGGCCGCCGTCGCCGTCGACCCGGAGACCGGGGCGGTCGAGGTGGAGCACTACTGGGTGGTCAACGACGCCGGGGTGCTGGTGAACCCGGCGGTGGTGGAGGGCCAGATCCACGGCGGCGTGGCCCAGGGCATCGGTGAGGCGCTGACCGAGGAGATCGTCTACACCGAGGACGGCCAGCCGATCACCGACTACTTCCTGCCCACGACGAGGGAGATCCCGGATATTCAGGTCGTCATGCTGGAGACGCCCTCGCCGATCACGCCGGGCGGCATGAAGGGCGTCGGCGAGGCCGGCACGATCGGCCCGCCCGCCGCCATCGCCAACGCGGTGGCCGCCGCACTCCCCGAGATCGCCGACAAGATCACTGATCTGCCGCTGACCCCGCAGGCGCTGTGGTCCCTGCTGGAGGTGTCGAGGGCCCAAGGCTGGGCACGGAACGCCTGAGCAGCAGTAATCGGGGGATCATGGAATATCGGGAGCATCTTGAGCACCCGCGCCGTGCTCGCCGCAGTGGCCGCCCTGGAGGCGGCGCCGGCGAGCGGTGCGGACAAGGTCATCGAGGAGGTGGCCGCCGGCATCGCGAGCGGTTAAAAAGAATGGCAAATTTCTTGCCGAAGATTCGACCCAGACGGCTTTCTCGTGCGTACAAGTTTTGACAGCCGCGTACGGCAACCGAGAGGTAGGCACTCTTGTTGAACCAGACGCGCATTCGCTGCCCCGCACCGGAAAGAGAAGCCATGACCACGCTGCGATCGGCTCCCCAGAGCAGGATGCAGTACGTATGGCCGCTGCGCGAGGACGCCCGGACGGTCGGTCACGCACGAGCGATCATTCGTACGGAATTGTCGGCCCTGACCCTTTCCACTGATGTTGTTGATGACGCCGTGCTCATGGTGAGCGAATTGGTGACAAATGCCTTCATGTACGGCGACGCACCCTACGAACTGATGCTTCACGTGGACGCAAAAGAGATCATGTGCGTCGTCGTGGACAGCAGCCCGATCCTGCCCGCCCCGGCACCGCACGACCTCGGCGCCGAGCACGGGCGCGGCCTGCGCATCATCGCCCGGCTCTCCGACGGCTTCTACGGCTGTCACCCCCAGCGGTACGCCACCCGCCCGGACCTGGTCGGCAAGGCCACCTGGTTCGCCCTGCCCCGCCAGGGCCTGCAGGCCAACGTGGTGCCGATCAGGCCCGGGACGTGACGCCCCGCGCGCCCAAGTGAGGTGGGGTGGTCCCTACCGCGCTCTGGGTGGCACGCAGGCTGGGCGGTGATCGCGAGCGTTCGTACCGTTGACGGCCATGAGGACTCCCACGAGAACGCGAATGCTCGCCCTCGCCTGCGCCGGGCTGGTCCTGGCGACCGCGACCGGCCCGGCGGCGCTGGCCGCGACCGGAGCACCCGCTTCGCACGCCGTGACGATCGACGACAGGGGCACGATCGTCTCAGCCGACCTGCTGGCGCGCTTATCCGCCGGCCAGATCGCCGCCTATCTCACCGAGGCGAAGTTCCCGGTGCCGGACCGGCCGCAGGGGGCCGACCTGTACGCCGTCGTCTACCGGACCACCGCCGTGGACGGCACGCCGACCACGGCGAGCGGTGTCGTCGCGCTGCCGCACAGGTCGAGGCACGGCCTCTGGACGGTCAGCTACCAGCACGGCACCTTGGCCACCAAAGCCGGCGCCGGGTCGGTCTCCGACGGCGACGGACGGGCGGCGCCGCTCATGTTCGCCGCGGCGGGCTTCGCCGGCGTCGCGCCCGACTATCTGGGCCTGGGCAAAGGGCCGGGCTTCCACCCGTACATGGACGCGGCCACCGAGGCCTCGGCCTCGCTCGACCTCCTGCGCGCGGCCGGCGAGCTGGCGGCCGGCAAGGGGCGCTCGCTGAGCGGGGACGTGCTGCTCACCGGCTTCTCCCAGGGCGGTCACGCGACCATGGCCCTGGGGAAGGAGCTGCGGGACGAGCGCGGGCTGCGCCTTCGCGGGGTGGCGCCGATCGCGGGTCCGTACGACGTCAAGGACGCCGAACTGCCTGCCTTGCTCGGCGGCCGGCTGGATCCGGGCAGCGCGACCTTCTACCTGGCGTACTGGACGGTTTCCATGAACCGTCTGCACCACTTCTATGACTCGCCGTCGGAGGTGTTCCAGGACCCGGGGGTCGAGCGGCTGTTCGACGGGCTGCACAACTTCGACGAGATCGTGGCGGGCCTGCCCGCATCGCCGCAGGACCTGGTCACCCCCGCGTACCTGAAGAGCGTCTCGCAACCGTCGGGTCCGTTGCTGCGGGCACTGGAGGTCAACGACACGACCTGCGCGGGGTGGCGCCCCGGTGTGCCCGTCCGGCTGTACGCCGGGCGCGGCGATCGTGACGTCGCCATCGCCAACTCCTACCACTGCCTGCGCGACCTGCGGGCGAGCAAGGTCAAGGTCTCGCTCACCGACGTCGGTGACGTCGATCACTTCACGTCGGCGAAGCGGTCGCTGCCGAAGGTGCTCGACTGGTTCACCGCGTTGCGCGACGCGCGCCGATAATCGGAGGCGTGTACCGGCGATGGTTCCTCCGGCTGGGCGGTGTGGCCGCGGCAGGGATGCTCGGGGCGCTGGCCCAGGCGGAGGCCGGGCACACGCCAGACGACTCGTTCCTGCGATTACGCCGCCGATGGCGGGAGATCAGCGCGGGCTCCGGCTACGACCCGGCCGCCGAGCCGTACCGGAGCAGGCTGGCCGAGCTGGGCGGGAGAGCCGCCCGATACCGCGACACGATGGCCCCGGCGCGCACGCACCTCTGGCCCGACCAGGCGTTCCCGTCCTTCGTGGCGACGCCGCGGCGGTTGCGGACGATGGCGCACGCGTACGTGCTGGACGGCACCGGCCTGACCGGCGACGCGGGCCTCGCCGCGGCCGTCGCCGCCGGGGTGGACCACTACCGGCGGCACGTTTACGCGGCCGGCGCCGACCCGGCCGGCAACTGGTGGCACTGGCAGATCGGCGTGCCGAAGGCGCTGCTCGACGCGGCCGTGCTCATCGGACCGCACCTGGACGAGCGGCCGAGCCTGGCATTGCGGGACGCCGTGGACCACTTCGTCCCTGAACGTCGCCTCGGCGCCTACCGCGGCACCAGCACCGCGGCCAACCGTGTGGACCTGTGCCTGGTGATGTTGTTGCGGGCCATGCTCAGGTCCGACCCGGGCAAGGCGGATCTGGCGGTGTCCGCGTTGTCGCCGGTGTTCCGCTACGTCAGCGAAGGCGATGGGTTCTACCGGGACGGGTCGTTCATCCAGCACACCTACGTTCCCTACCAGGGCGCCTATGGCGTGACCCTGCTGTCGGGGCTGACCACGATGTTCGCGGTGCTGCGCGGCTCGCCGTGGGAGGTCGCGGACCCGGTCGTGTTCGACGCGGTGGACCGGTCGTTCGCGCCGTTCGTGCGCGACGGGGCCTGCATGGACCTGGTACGCGGGCGCGGCGTCGGCCGGCGGCCCTTCGGCGACCACGAGAAGGGTCACGAGATCGCGGCGGCGATCCTGCTGCTCGGCGACGTGGCCCCGGCCGGCACACGGGCCCGCTGGCACGCCATGGTGAAGGGCTGGGCGGTGCGGAACACGTACCGGCCGATGCTGGAGCACGCCGAGTCGGCCGTCCACGCCCGCCTGGCGGCGATCATGGCGGACGCTTCCGTGCTCGCCGCGCCCGAGCCGGTCGGGCACCGGCTGCTGCCGATGAGTGCCAGGGCCGTACACCGCAGGCCGGGTTGGTGCGCGGCGCTCAGCATGGCCTCCCACCGGATCGGCCACTACGAGCACGGCAACGGCGAGAACCTGCGCGGCTGGCACACCGGCTCGGGGATGCTCTACTGGTGGGCCGGCGGCCACGGCGAGCAGTACTCCGACGCGTTCTGGCCGACCGTGGACCCCTACCGCCTGCCCGGCACGACCGTCTCCACCCGGCGGCTGCCCGACGGGGCGGGCGAGGGCTGGGGTGACACGTGCACGCCCTGGCGATGGGTGGGCGGGGCCACGGACGGTGAATACGCGGCCGTCGGGCAGCACCTGTCCGGGCTGGAGAGCACGATGGAGGCGTTCAAGTCGTGGTTCTTCCTCGACGACGCCGTCGTCTGCCTGGGAGCGGGCATCACCTGCGCGGACGGAACACGGGTCGAGACGATCGTGGACAACCGCAGGACCGACGCCCCGCTCGCCGTCGAGCCGGGCTGGGCCCACCTGGACGGCCACGGCGGCTACGTGGTCCAGGGGCCGCTGCGCACGCTGCGCGAACGCCGTACCGGCGGCGGGGCGAGCCGCGACTACGTGACGCTCTGGCTGGACCACGGCGTGGATCCCCGCTCGGCCGGCTACGTCTACACGCTGCTGCCGGGCGCGAGCCGGGCGGAGACGCGCGCCAGGGCCGCCGACCCCGGCCGGTTCCGCGTGATGGCCAACTCCACCCGCCTGCAGGCCGTCCACGTCCCTTCGCTGGGGCTCACGGCGGCGAACTTCTGGACCGCCGGAGCCGTCGGCGACCTGGCCGCCTCCGCCCCGTGCGCGGTCCTGGCCCGCGAGCACGGCGACGGCACGGCCACGCTCACCGTGTCGGATCCCCGGTGCGCCCTGGACGAGCTGACCGTGACCTGGTCCCGGCCGGTAGCCGGGATGCTGGGCGGTGACGCCCTCCGCACCGGCTCCACCTTCACGTTCCGGCGGCTCGCCGCGCGGGAGGGCGCCTCCATCACGGTCACCGTGCGGCTCAGCCCTTAGGCCGCTCGCCGAGCGTGTCGCTCCAGCCCATCTGCTCCAGCGTCACCTTCAACATCGGCCGCTCTCTGTCCCACATCTCGTACTGCAGCAACTCGGCCGTCTCGCTGTCGATGATCAGCCGGACGGTGATCGTGTGCGCCGTGGGCGCGGAGAGGGCGACCCCCGTGCGCCCCAGCGTGTCGGTGGCCTGTCCCTGTGAGGTGATGCCCGGCTGGTCGGCCAGCGCCTCGAACAGGGCCGATCGGGTGCCGGGCTGGAGCGGCGCTGTCATCAGATCGACAGCGGTCTGCCACAGGTAGCCGTTCTTGTCGGCGTTCGCGGTGTTGGGGCTGCTCTGCCACAGCGCATCCAGTTTCCGCTTCAGCGTGTCCTTGGCGCCCGGCAGCGCGGACAGGTTCTGGAGGGTCAGGCTCGGGTTGTCGATCGACAGGACCCGCTCGGTGTCGTCCACGCGGGTCCTGGCCTCCTCGTCCACCAGCTTGGGCGAGCCCGCCGCCTGCCACGCCGCCTCGTCCGCCGGCGAGCCGAACGTGACCGCCACGTCCTGGTTGCTCACGGTGCGTCCGGGCTCGCCCTGCTTCATGGCGCGCCAGGACTCGCGCGTGTCGGCCGCGAAAGCCAGGTACGGCAGTTCGGCCATCTTCAGCTCCGTGACCTTCCGCTCGAACTCCTTCTTCGCGGCGGCCAGCCCGTCGGAGTCGCCCTTGAGCCGTTCCTCGGTCCGCTTCTGCTCCTGCACCAGGGCTTTGATCTTGGCCTGGTAGTCGCTCGGCAGGCTCTGGACCCGGTAGGACGTGCGCTCGCGCACGTACCAGTAGCGGCCCGACGTGGCCGGTTCGCGCATCGCCGTCGTGGCCGCGGCCAGCAGGAACGAGCGGGGGCTCACCGGCTGGGCGGCGAGTGGCGTGGGCGTCGGCGGGCGGGGGGCCGCGCTCTCGCCGGAGAGCGCCACCACGGTGGCCGCCGCGGTGAGTCCGGCCGCCACCGTGCCCGCCAGCAGCAGGAACGGACGTCGCGAACGGCGACGCGGGGCGGGGCGCGGGCTCGCGAACGCGCGGGCCAGGTCGGCCGAGCGGCGCCGCCGGTACGCCTCCTCGGTGAGCTCATCGAGTGCCGCCGGCTTGAGCTCGGCGAACATGCGGTCGGTCATGCCATCCTCCGGGACGGGTATTCCACGCGGAGCGCCTGACCCAGGCGTTTACGCGCGCGGTGCAGCCTGACGTTGTACGTGCGGACCGAACAGCCCATGACGGCGGCGGCCTGCTCGGGCGGCAGGCCGTACCAGGTGGCGAACACCATCGCCTCCACGTCCTGCTCGGGCAGGGCCGACAGTGCGGCCAGGGCGGTCTCCCTGTCGATGACGTGCTCGGCGACGTCGCCCCCGGCCTGTTCCCGGTGGAGTGCCGCTATGCGGTCGACGAGCGCCTGCCGCCGGTGGCGCGAGTCGCGCTGCTTGGCCAGCAGGTTGCGGGCCACCCCGAGCAGCCATGGCAGCGGCGACTCCGGCAGCTCGTGGAGCCGCCGCCATGCCACGAGGAACGTCTCGCTGGAAACGTCCTCGGCCACGTCACGCTCGGCCCGCAGCAGGGCGTAGCCCAGCACGCGGCGATAATGCCGGTCGTAGAGGTCGGTGAATCGTTCTTCGGGATCGTCCACACCCAGTAGTCCCTCCGGACGCTCTCCGATTACCGCATCACTCCGGTTTTCTCGTCCGCGATTCCCGATACTCCCGCACCACCAGGTCGGTGAGCTCCTGCAGCGAGGTCTCCGCGGTGGGCTTGTCGACGTGATCGTGCCGTGTTGCAGCAGGTTGACCCGGTCGCACACCTCCAGGATCTGGGCGTAGTTGTGCGCGATGATCACGATGGACACCTCGCCGCGTGCCTTCAGGTCGCTGACCAGGTCGAGGATCAGCGCGCCCTCCTTGGCTCCCATCGCCGCCAGCGGCTCAGCCGCTCGGGCACCGTGACCCCGTCGGCGATCAGCTGCTCGGCGATGGCGTACAGGTCGTCGAAGGTGTTCTGCTTGTTGTGCAGCCGCCCGCCGTCCCACCACTCCAGGCCGAACTCGCCGCCGCCACGCAGGTGGGCGTGCGCGTAGATGCCGCCCGCCTCGACGAACGCGGCCAGCGGCCCCAGGTACGAGGCCAGCTCGGCGACGTTGAAGCCGCCGTACCCGTGGATCAGCGTGGGCTGTGGCCGGGTGCGGTCCAGGTCGGCGCGGTGCACCAGCGTGCAGGGGATGCGCGTGCCGTCCTTCGACGTGGCCCACACACGGGAGGTGACCAGCCCGGGCAGGGTGTGCCCGGCGCCCTGCAGGGCCGTCAGCTCCCCTGACGCCAGCGCGTAGTGGTAGACGGTCGGCGACTGCGTGTACGAGGTGTAGCCGAAGGTGATGGCGTCCTCGCAGCCCACGACCTGGTCCATCACGCCGAGCGCGACCACGCCCTGGGCGACGGAGCTGACCGAGCCCGCGCCCGGCACCGGCACCTCCCCGAGCTCCGCGCCGTCCAGGTCCAGGATCCGGATGCGGGAGACTGTGTCCACCAGCTCGCCCAGCACGAGCCGGTCGCCGGCCAGCGTCACGCCGGTGAGCACGACGTCGCCGCCGGGCACCAGCTCGGTCCAGGCGCCGGGGTCGCCGGGACTGTCGAGGGGGATGCGGACCAGGCGGCCGCGTGGTGCGCCGTGCGTGGTGACGGCCACGTAGGCGTCGCCTACCAGCACGCCCTTGTAGAGATGCGCGGCGTCGGTGATGAACTCCGGCCACTCCCAGCGGCGAGTTGCGCGCCGAGCAGGCCACGGAGCGCCGTGAGGTCGTCGGACGGCTCCTTGAGCACCTCGGCGATCTCGTCCAGGGACAGGCCGAGCCCGCGCAGCGCCCGCACCCGGTAGAGCCGCCGCAGGTCCGCCTCGGTGTAGCGGCGGTGGCCCGCGGCCGTCCGCTCACCGGCCCCGACCAGGCCGATCTCGTCGTAGTGGTAGAGCGTCCTGATGGTCACCCCGGTCCTGCCTTGGCCAGCTCCCCGATGGTCCACCGGCGCTCGCCGCCGTCGCTCGTGCTCACGCTCCGACCGTAGGACCTCCCGCCACGGGAGGTTCAAGGCCCTTGACGAAGAGGCCCGCAGCGCCTAAGTTCCCGGCCACCGGCGAAACATATCGTTACGCCCCCGAAACTTTCGGAGGTCTTCGGTGAAGTCCCTGATCATCGCCTTGGCGCTCGTCGCCGCCATCCCGCTCCCCGCTCACGCCGATCACCGTACGCCGCGTGACTTGCGCGATCTCGCGCACCAGACCGGCATCAGGATCGGCAGTGCCGTCGACATCGCCTCCCTGCGCGACGAGGCCGACTACCGCAAGGTGCTGAACCGCGAGTTCACCCACGTCACCGCGGAGAACGCGATGAAGTGGGAGTCGGTCGAGCCGGAACGGGGCGTCTTCACCTGGGCCGACGCCGACGCGCTGGTCGACAACGCCCGCCGCAACAACCAGAAGGTGCGCGGCCACACCCTGGTCTGGCACAACCAGCTGCCGGCGTGGCTGACGACCGGCGTCGAGAACGGCACCATCGACGCCGCCGAGCTCAGGAACATCCTGCGTGACCACGTCACCACCCAGGCGCGCCGCTACAAGGGCAAGATCAGGGCCTGGGATGTGGTCAACGAGGTGGTCAACGACGACGGCACGATGCGGCAGAGCATCTGGCTGACCCACCTCGGCCCCGGCTACATCGCCGACGTCTTCCGCTGGGCCCACCGCGCGGACCCGCACGCCAAGCTCTACATCAACGACTACAACCTGGAATGGAACGTCCCCAAGATCGAGACCACGCTCTCGATCGTCAAGGACCTGCAGGCGCAGGGCGTCCCGATCCACGGCATCGGCTTCCAGGGCCACCTCGGCATCCAGTACGACTACCCCGGCGACTGGGCGAACGTCATGCGCCGCTTCGCCGACCTGGGCCTGGAGGTCGCGGTCACCGAGATGGACGTGCGCATGGTGCTGCCGGTGACGCCCGAGAAGCTGACCACCCAGGCCGAGTACTACCAGCGGGCGCTGACCGACTGCCTCAGCGTCAAGGCCTGCCGCGAGTTCACCGTCTGGGGCTTCACCGACCGGCACTCGTGGGTGCCCGGCTGGTTCGAGGGCGAGGGCGCGGCCTGCCTGCTCGACGAGAACCTGGCGCCCAAGCCCGCCTACCACGCCCTACTGGGGGTCAAAAAGGCATAGCTCAAAAGATTTCCGGCCGCCGTGTCGATCCGGCGTGGGCACGTTCGACGCGATCAGTGAGAAGACGATTTCGCCAGTGAAAGGGATCGCGTCATGCAGAAGATCACCACGTACCTCTGGTTCGACAACCAGGCCGAGGAGGCCGCGCAGTTCTACACCACGCTGTTCGCCGACTCCCGCATCCTGGAGGTCCAGCGCTACCCCGAGGGTGCGCCGGGCCCGGCGGGCACGGCGATGGTCGTCACGTTCGAGCTCTCCGGCCAGCGGTTCATCGCGTTGAACGGCGGCCCGCAGTTCACGTTCAACGAGTCGATCTCCCTCTACGTCGACTGCGAGTCGCAGGAGGAGGTCGACGAACTGTGGGCCAAGCTCACCGACGGCGGCGAGGAGTCGCAGTGCGGCTGGCTGAAGGACAGGTGGGGCCTGTCCTGGCAGATCATCCCGCGCCGGCTGACGGAGCTGCTGAGCGACCCCGACCCGGCCACGGCGCAGCGTGCCATGCAGGCGATGCTCGGCATGCAGAAGATCGACGTCCGGAGCCTGGAGGAGGCCGCCAAGGGCTGACGGTCCTCGGGTGGCCGCTGAGTATCTCATCGGCCACCCGGTTCGGCCAGCCCGTACGGCAGGTCGGGCCGCTGCGAGGCGATGTGCAGTAACCGGTTGTACTTGATCACCCGCTCGCCACGCGCCGGCGCACCCGACTTGACCTGCCCGCACCCGCCGGCCACCGCCAGCTCGGCGATGAAGTCGTCCACGGTCTCGCCGGAGCGGTGGGAGACCATCCGCGCGTACTCGTGCTTGCGGCACACCTCCATGGCCTGCAGCGTCTCTGTGACGGTGCCGACCTGGTCGACCTTGATGAGCGCGGCGTTGGCGATCCCCGCGGTGATGCCCTGCTCGATGATGGCGGGGTTCGTGACGAACACGTCGTCACCGACCAGTTGCAGCCGCTCGCCGAGCCGGTCGGTCAGCTGCCGCCAGCCTCCCGTGTCATCCTCGGCCAGGCCGTCCTCGATGCTCCAGATCGGGTAGTCGGCGGCGAGCTCCGCGTACAGCTCGATCAGCTCCAGGCTGGACAGGCGCTCGCCGGCCACCTGGTACGCGCCGTCGGCGCGGCGGAAGCGGGAGGCGGCCGGGTCCAGCGCGATGGCCACCTGGTCGCGGGCGGGGGTATAGCCGGCGTCGTCGATCGCCTCCACCAGCGCGGCCAGCACTTCGCGCGGGTGCGTGAAGTCGGGCGCGAAACCGCCGTCGTCGCCCTGACCCGTCGGCCGCCCTGCCGCGGCCAGATTCCTCCGCAGCACGGCGTAGATCTCGGCCCCGGCCCGTACGGCCTCCGCCATGGAAGGCGCCCCGATCGGGGCGATCATGAATTCCTGGAAGTCGAGCTGGTTGGAGGCGAGCATTCCGCCGCTGACGAGGTTGAAATGCGGCACCGGCAGCCGCGGCCGCACGGTGTACGGGCTGAGGAACTCCCACAGCTGCTGCCCCTGGGAGGCGGCCACGGCCCGCGCGGTGGCCATCGAGACGCCCACGGTGGCGTTGCCGCCGAGCCTGCTCTTGGCCGCGGTGCCGTCCAGCTCGATCAGGGCCTGGTCCACGTCCGCCAGCGAATGCCACGGCCGGCCCTTGAGCCGGTGGAAGATCGAGCCGGTGACGAGGGCCGCCGCCCGGGACACGCCCGCGCCGCCGTACCGGCTCATGTCACCGTCACGCAGCTCGACGGCTTCCTTCGTGCCGGTGGACAGGCCGGAGGGCACGCCGGCCCAGCCGGTCGCGCCGCCGGCCAGGGTGAGCGTGACCGACAGGGTGGGGCGGCCGCGCGAGTCCAGGATCTGCATGGCGCCCAGGTCGATGATGTGGAACGCGCACACGACTCCTCCTGATGGGTACATCACGGGTCGTCTTCGACGTTGTCATGGTCGTGTGCGCGTATATAGGGCAAATCATCCTTTATTCCAGCCGGCGACCGGTCAGGGCGCCGTGACGAGACGTCCCATCCGGTAGACGGCCAGGGGGCGCCGCAGCGCGGTGATGTCGGTCAGCGGGTCGCCCGCCACGGCCAGCAGGTCGGCGTCGAACCCGGGCGCGATCATGCCCTTGCGCTCGTCCACCCGGCAGGCCCGGGCCGCGACCGACGTGCTCGCCCTCAGCACGTCGATGGCCGCGTACCCCTGCTCGACCAGCATCTCCGCTCCGTACGGCAGCACCCCGTGCGGCTTGGGCGGCCCGATCCCCGCGTCGGTCCCGATGACGAAGTCCACCCCGGCGGCGTAGAAAGCCTGCACCGCCGCCATCATGCCCGCGATCCGCTGCTGGATACGCGGTGGTGGCGGCACCGGGCTCGGCGCCATCCCCGCCGTGAGGGACACGACGACGTCGGCGGCGGCCAGCCGGGCGATCAGCCCGTAGTCCACTTCGAAGGAGTCCTCGGTGAAGAACGAGCAGTGCTCGATCGAGTCGAAGCCGGCCTCCAGCGCGTGCGAGATCCCCTCCGCGCAGTGGGCGTGCCCGGTGATCGGCAGGCCGTGCGCGTGCGCCTCGTCGGCCGCCGCCTTCAGCTCGGCGAGGCCGTACTGGAGCAGGTGCGAGTGGGTGCCGGCGGTCATCTCGCCGCCCGTCACCATCATCTTGATCACGTGTACGCCCCGCGCCGCCCGCTCCCGCACGGCCTCGCGTACCCCTTGTTCGCCTGCCGCCGCACCGCCCAGGAACCAGCAGTGCCCCTTGGGCGTGGTGATCGGCGGCCCGGCGGAGAGGATCTCCGGGCCGTCGAGACCGAGGTCGAGCCGTAGCGCCAGATAGTCCCGATCGCCCAGGTCGCGCACCGTGGTCACGCCGGCCGCCAGGTGTTGCCGCGCCGCCGACCGCATGCGGTCGGCGAGCCCTGGCTGCTCCAGCGTGCCCACGACGTCGAGTCCGGCGTCGAAGGCCAGGTGGACGTGGCAGTCGATCAGTCCGGACAGCAGCGTGGCATCACCCAGGTCGACCGTGGCGGGCGCGTCGCCGGTGACGTCGGCGACGCGCCCGTTCTCGACGATCACCACGCGGTCGTGGTGCATTTCCCGGCCGTCGAAGAGACGGCGAGCACGTAACGCGAGCATGCCGCCACCGTCCCAGGGCCGCGGCGGGAACGCCTGAGTACGCCTTACTCAATCTCAGGGGCGCGGGACCGCGATGCCGCCGTAGCGGTCCCAGCCCTGGGAGATGCGGTCATGGTATTTGGCGGCCTCGGCCGCGTCCCTGACCCAGTCCCACTCGCCACCGGCCGCCGGCACCGGATAGGTCCGGATCTGTTCGGCGACGCGCTGGGCGTCGTCGAGCCCGTCCCAGATGAGCCGCTTCATTTTCGTCGTCCGCTGCTGCTCGTCGCGCACGTAGATCCGGTATCCGAAGTACGCCGCCGCGACCGCCCGGTGCAGCCTGGCGGTCAGCACCGTCCGCTCGAAGTACGCCTTGAGCTGCTCGAAGTGCTCCGGCTTCAGGTCTCGCCCGGCCTTGACGACGTCCCGCAGCGCGCTCTCCGCCACCCGCACCCCATGATCCTTCTCCGTGAGCACGTACTCCAGGTACTTGGGCGTCATGTGGTCGCCCATGGTCACCCAGCCCCTGTCCAGCACGTACTGCGCCTCCCTGGCCAGCGTGGGGTCGGTCTTGCAGGCGGCCGGCGACAGATGGTCGACCACGTCGATCCAGAAGTGGAAGCGCTTGTTCACGCCATGACGCACATAGGTGACGGGCGGGTCGATCCACTTGCCCGCCACGCTGCGGTGATAGCTCGAACAGTACGGCTCGTAGTCGAGCCGGGAGTGGTTCGCGGTGTTCGTGCCCAGGCTGTAGAGCACCGAGGTGACGATCTCGTACGACTTCGACAGCGCCGAGGCGACGTCCCGCGCGGCCCGCGGCCCGTACGTCCTGGCCGCGAACTCGTGGTAGATCGTCTCCACACTCACCCGGGGATCCTCCGTGGCCCGGGCCAGCGCGTACAGGTTGATCTCGGTGGGCGTGCCGATGATGCGGGACTCGTCGTAGCGGTCGGTCCTGGCCACGTAGCCGATCACGTTCGGCAGCGTCTGGTAGTGACGCAGCCGTTGGACGTGCTCCTCCGGCCACGCGTTCGCGATCTTCCCCTGGCCGTTGTACTCGCCGGCCGCGTCGTACTCGACGAGCACGGGGCGGTCGATCCGCGAGATCGTGGAGTCGTTGGGGTGGGTGAGGAAGAAGTCGTGCGGCGTGGCCTTGGCCATCACCTTGACATGCGGGTTGCGGACCAGCGCGATCGCGCCGATCGTCCGCTCCATCTCCTCCGGGAAGTAGCCGAAGGTCCGCAGGTAGAGCCCGAGCCCCCGTTCGTCGACGATGACCTCGGCGACCTGGTCGACCAGATAGGCCAGCTTCTGCTCGGCCGTGGTGAGCTTCGCCGAGTGTTGCCGCTCCACCCGTGCCCCGGTCTCGATGAACGTCAGGATCACGGAGTCGATGTCCGGCACCAGATGGAGCATCTCCCGGTAGTCCTGCTTGAACCACTCCCAGAAGGCCGGATCGTCCAGGTCGATCGTGCCGCCGGGCCCGGTGCGGAACTCGGCGGGGTAGTAGTCCAGGTCGTAGAGCGAGTGGTCCCAGATCGCCACCTCGGCGATCCCGGCGTCGTGGGCCGCCTTGGTGAGCCGGTTGGCCTGCGCCTGCTTGGCGGGCTCCCGCACTTCGCGCAGGTCGTGCACGATCTCGTGGCTCAGCTGCAGATGGTTGATCCGGTACGGCTTCGCGGCGGCGATGACGGCGTCGGCCCCGGCGTCGCTGTCGGACAGGATCGTCCATCCGCGCACCTGACCGGCCTCGGCCCGCGCGCCGGGCATCGCCACTCCGGCCGTCGCCAGCAGGATCAGGACGGCGAAGAGGCGAGGGAGTGCCGTCGCCCCACGGAGTGACGCCATGGACACGCGCCTCATTGCTCCACCCCGTTCACGAACACCTTCCGCAGGGTCAGGTCGTCGGTGAAGGCGATCTTGTTCGGTCCCGCGACGTTCGTGAACGCGCACTTCTCCAGGTGCACCCCGACCAGATGGTCCGTCTCCAGGCCGACCAGATTGAGCACGGCGTCGGCGCCGTCGATCTCGGTCCGCGTCATCCGGATGTCGCGGACGGACACCGGCTCCGTGCCGCCCTCGTTGCTGTTGTAGGCCATGTTGACGAAGACGACCTCGCGGTCCACGTTCTGGCCGGTGAAGTCGCGCACGTGGACACCTTCGATGAAGGCGCCGCGCTTCTTGCTGGCCTTGATGTAGACGGGATACTTCACCGGGTAGTTGCCGGGGAAGTCCGGCGAGTTGATCACGCACCGTTCGGCGAAGACGTCGCGGACGCCGCCGGACATCTCGCTGCCGACCGTGATGCCGCCCCAGCGGCCGGAGAAGTGACAGTCCTGGACGACGATGTTCTCGCTGGGCACGCCTACCCTGCGGCCGTCGGCGTCACGCCCGGACTTGACCGCCACGCAGTCGTCGTTGGTGTTGAACCGGCAGCCGTGGATGTGCACGTACGACGACGCCTCGGGGTCGCAGCCGTCGGTGTTGTAGAGCGTGCTGACGACGGTGATGTCGCGTACGGTGACGTTCGTGCACAGGACCGGGTTGACGGTCCACATGGGCGGCTCGAGGATCGTGACCTCGCTGACCAGGATGTTCTGACATTTCACGAACTGGACCATGGCTGGCCGCAAGTAGTGCCCTGCTCCGAACACGCGCTGCTCGACCGGCACGCCGTCGTCGCCCATCTTCCGCAGCGCCCGCTGGTCGGCGCCCTGGGGCCCGCTGTTGGCGTACCAGCTCTCCCATGGCCCCTGCCTGGCCTGGCCGTCCAGCGTGCCCTTGCCCGTGACCGCGATGTTCCGCTGGCCGTGGGCGTACACGAAGGGGCTGTAGTTGTAGCACTCCGTGCCTTCCCACCGGGTGAAGACGACCGGCAGGTACGCGTTCGGGTCGGGGCTGAAGGCGATCACGCCGCCCTCGGACACGTGTAACTCGACGTTGCTGAGCAGGTGAACGGCACCGGTGAGGAAACGCCCCGGCGGGACCACGACCCGCCCGCCACCGTTGCGGTGGCACTCGCTGATGGCCGCCTTGAACGCGGCCGTGCAGTCGGTCGTCCCGTCGCCCACGGCACCGAAAGTGGTGACATCCCATCTTCGCCGCGGGAACCGGGGAGGCCGGATCTTCTTCAGAATGTGCGGCACCTTGTGCCATGGATCCGATGATCGGGCTTCGGCCTGCGCCGACGCGGTTCCTGGAAGGATCGTGGCGGCTGCGAGAGCTCCGCCGGCTGTCAGTAGAGATCGTCGAGAGTGCATGGGCCACCACCGGGGGTGTGGAGACATCGGATCTCTGTGAGCGTAAATCGCGCCGTGCCGGAATTCAAATCCTTACGAAGTTAATTGCGAGCGCCAGGCCCGCGGTGCCAGGAGTGACAACTCACGCTTTGGTCGTTCGGCGGGCGAGCCATTGCTCGCGAGTGATCGCGTACTCGACTTCGCCAAGGTGACTGCCGGGGAGCGGATCTTCCCAGTCCATGTGGAAGGTACGGATGTGCTCCATGCCGACCGCGGCCATCGTTGCGCGGGAGGCGGTGTTGACCGCCATGGTCTCGGCGAAGATGCGCGTCAACCCGAGATCTTCGAATCCGTGTCGAATGAGCTCGCGGGCCCCCTCGCCGGCCAACCCCTTGCGCCAGTGGCGACGCAGCAGGCGGTACCCGAGCTCGGCCTGTCCTTCGACCGGGCCCTGGTCGGCGCGCTCCGGCGGCTCCAGGATCCACCAGCCGACGAACTGCCCGTCGACGAAACCGGCCCAGAAGCCGAGTCCCGCCACGCGGCTCGCGACCGCCAGCCGCTGGGGATGGAGTGCCTCGACGTCCGCGCGGCTGCGGGCCCGGCCGTTGCCGAGGTAACGCATGACCTCGGGGTCGGCGTCGAGTTCGATCTCGTGCTCGAGGTGCTCGTCGGACAGGGGGATGAGCTCGATGCGGTCAGTTCGCAGTATCGCCTGAGGCATGGGACGCATTCTTGCGCTCGATCCACCCCTGCGGCGAGCCGTTATGCCGCCCGTTCCGGCTTCTTGAGCAGCTCGGTGAGGGCCGAGATGCTGTGCTCGCCGTGACCGGCCGCCACGGCCCGCTTCAGCAGGTCATGAAGCGGGGCCTGCCACGAGACGTCGATGTTCGCCTCCCTGCCGAGGTCCTCGTCGTACGGGATGCCGGCCAGGAAGAGGTTGACGCTGGCTTCGGGGTCGGAATAGGCGCCGCTGTCGATCTCCCGGGCGTAGCCGGGCAGCAGAGAGATGATCATCTCCAGCCACTTGGCGGAGAACCGCACCATGCTGCTCACCTCCAACCCGCGGGCCTGGACGGCGGCGGCGCCCTGGAAGAAGCCGACGAGCGCCGGCAGCAGGGTGGCGCCCACCGCCATCTCGTACAGCTTGGCGAGGTCCGGCTCCACGCCGAGATGCACGGTGTCGCCGCCCATGACCCGCAACGTCGCCAGGTGCTCCGCGAAGACCCTCGGGTCGCCGCCGTAGTACAGCAACGTGTCCGGCGCTCCCACCGCCGAGGGCACGTTCTTGATCGCCCCGTCGAGGCACCGGGCTCCCTGCCCGACCGCCCAGGAGGCCATCTCGCGCGCGCCGGCCGGGGAGCCGCTGTTCAGGGTGACCAAGGCGCGCCCGGTCAGCGCCGCCGCGGCCGGTCCCAAAGCCTGCCGGGTGGCGTCGTAACCGGTCAGGCAGGCGATGACCAGGGGGCTCGCCGCCACCGCGTTCTCGACGGCCTCGGCGTGGCTCGCGCCCTTGGCGGCGAGGGGGGTTGCCCTGGCAGGGGTTCGGTTCCACACGGTGGTCGGGTGTCCGGCCTTGAGGAACGCCTCGGCCAGCGCCGTCCCCATCGAGCCCGATCCAATGATCGTCACAGGTGTCATGGTTCGTACTTTGAAGGAATTACTGACATATGATCAAGTACCGATAATTTTGTCGGGTACTGACAGAGAGGTAAGTGAGGCTTCAATGAAGACACGGGCCTTCACCTGCGGACTCGACGCCGCCATCGCCGTCATGGGAGGCAAGTGGAAGGGCCTGATCCTGTTCGCCCTCCAGGACGGGCCGCTGCGCTTCGGCGAGTTGCGGCGCGCAGTGCCCGGCATCAGCGAGCGGGTGCTGATCCTGCAGCTCCGGGAGATGGAGACGGCCGGTCTGGTGCACCGCGAGGTCTACCGTCAGGTGCCGCCGAAGGTGGAGTACTCGCTCACCGACTTCGGCCGCACCCTCAACACCGCGATGGCACCGCTCGGCGAGTGGGGCGAAGAGCACCTGGACCGCATCGAGTCCATTCCCTGGGACCAGGTCAAGTGATCAGCCGCGGGCGCGCTCAGCAGGCGGTCCGTGCGAAGGCGCCGGTGACGAGGGCGCCGGCGTGGGCCAGGCCGCTGGAGGCCGCGATCTCGTCGAGCGTCTGGGCCTCGCGGATCAGCGCCAGCCGTACTCCTTCCTCCGTGATCGTGAAGCCCTGGACGGCCGGGTAGGGCAGGCTGTTGTACGCCCACGGAGTCGAGAAGTAGTAGGCGCCCGTGTCGTGCAGCACGACGACGTCGCCCTCCTCGAGCTCGGGCAGCTCACGGCCGTGGGCGACCACGTCCCCGGCGAAGCAGCAGGGCCCGGCGACATCCTGCGCGAGCGCCGGGCCCTGCTTCGGGCGCCCCTTGGCGTCATAGGCGCCGACACGCAGCGGCCAGGCGTCCGGCATGAACACGGTCCGGGTGGCGACGTGCGCGCCCGCATGGGTGATCGCGATGCGCCTGCCGCCGGCCTCCTTGGTGTACTCGACCAGCGCGCCGATGAAGCCGTTCTTGGCCAGCAGCGCCCGCCCGAACTCGGTGACCAGCGCGTACCGGCCGTCGAAGAGGTCCGGCACGGCGGCGCGCAGCGCGGCCACGTAGTCGGCGAACGCCGGGGTGACCTCGTCGCCGGCGAAGTTGACGGGCAGCCCGCCGCCGATGTCGAGGCTCGTGACCTGGCGGCGGCCCAGCGTCGCGTTGATCTCCTCGGCCAGCCGGTACGTTTCGGCGATCCCGGCGGCGATCAGGTCGAGCGGGCAGCCCTGGGAGCCGACGTGCGCGTGCAGCCGGGTCAGCCAGGGCCGCGTGGCGAACGCGCGCACGACCGCTTCGCGGGCCCCCGGGTCGCGCAGCGCGACGCCGAACTTCGAGGTCGCGGTCGCGGTGCTCATCGCGCCGATGGACCCCGAACCGACCTGCGGGTTCACCCGCAGCCCGACGACCGAGGCGCAGCCGTCGGGGCGCAGGACGTCGATGCGGCGCAGCTCGTCGAGGTTGTCGGCGTTGACGGCGACGCCGAGCGCGAGGGCCTGGGCCAGCTCCTCGCGGGTCTTCGCCGGGGAGTCGAACACGATCGTCGCGGGGTCGAACCCCGCGTCGAGGGCGATCCGCAGCTCGCCTGAGCTGGCGACCTCGCAGCCCATGCCCTCGGTGGCCAGCAGCCGCAGCACGGGGATCAGCGACGCGGCCTTGGCCGCGAACGTGTGCAGCACACCGGGGCCGAACGCCTCGTGCAGGTCCGCGACGGAATCGCGGACCCCGTCGGTGTCGATGAATCCGGCGACCGGGTGGTCGGCGCCCAGTGCACCCACGTCCACGGCGTGGCGGACGACGTCGGCGACCCTGCTCTGCATCACGTCCAGGCTCCAAGGGGGAGTTTCGGAAGGCCGCATACGAGATTCAGGCATGGACGGGGCCTGAGTCTCCAGCTGTCCGGCCAAAGAGGCTCCCCGATTTTGGCCGATCGGCTAAGGCTTTCTCACCAGCCGGACGGCCAGAGTGATCAGCAGCCGGGTGTCCGGGTCGTCGAGGTCGACCCCGAACCGCTCGCGCGCCCTGCGCAGCCGGTAGCGCAGCGTGTTCGGGTGCAGGACCAGCCGGCGTGCGGCCGTGGTGACGTCCCCGCCCGCGTCGAGGTAGGCGGCGATCGACCCGACCAGATCGCCCCCGTTCGCGATCAGCTCGTGGATGGGCCCGCCGCCGCGCTCCCAGATCGGGCGGACGGCGTCGAGGACGCGCAGGACGTCCAGGCCGGGACCGAGGTCGGTGGCGAGCGCCCAGCGGGTCGCCGCGCCACGCCGGCGCAGCAGCCGCACCACCAGCCCCGCCTCTTCCCGCGACGCCGCCGCGCGCAGCGGGGACGGCACCGGCGACCCGGCGCCCACCCATACCGGCCCCGGATCCGGCGTCGAGCCGCCCCGCCCGGCCGTCTCGCGCGAGTGCGCGGCCAGCTCCCGTGCCAGCGTGTCCAGCTCGCGGGCCAGCGCGGCGGCCTCCCGCGGGCCCGGGTCGCGGACGTCGGCGGCGTCCCGGCCCTCGGCCGGATGCGGAATCGGCAGCAGAGCGGTGACGCGGCCCAGTTCGCGCAGCACGCGCACCTCCGAACGGTAGGAGGCGGCCTGCAGCGCCAGGGCGCCCATGAGCCGGTCGGCGCCCGGTCCCGGCGGGCCGTCCAGTTCGGCGACGACCACGGCGCAGCGCAGGTCGGGTGACAGGCCGAGCGACCAGGCGTGCGTGCTCATGTCGCCGTCGCCGGACAGCAGCACACGAAGCGCGTGCTCCTCCCTCCGGCGCGCCGCGCTCTCCCGCATCCGGTGCTGGACGAGGTACGGCACGGCCACCTCGGCGGCCCGGCTCAGCGCGCTCGCGGCGTTCGGGGTGAGGCTGCGGTCGTCCGCGGCGGCCCAGATGGAGCCGAGCATCTCGCGCCCGCTGCGGATCGCGATGATCAGTCGCTCCGGGGTGTCGCCCTCGGCGGGCCGGTGGATCACCTCGCTGGACGACCAGAGCGCGCGCAGCAGCCCGCTGCGCCGCATCTCGTCGACCCGCCAGTCGGGCACCCGGCCGCCGAGGATGGTCGAGCGGCGCAGCTCGTCCGCCTCGGGGCCGGTGGCCGAGTGGGCGAGGACCCGGAACTGGGTGTCCTCGATGGTGATGGATCCTCCGGTGAACTCGGCGACCACCGACGCAAGGGCCGCCAGGCCGCCTCCGGCCGTCACGTCGGCCATCCGATCGCCCCGTCCGGCCTCGGCGTACGCGAGGGCCGACCGCAGCAGCGTGGCCACGTCGTCCCAGTCGGCCCACTCGGCGCGGGCCAGCAGCGCGACGCCGTACTGCTCGGCGACCACGAGTGCCTCCTCGGCCGGCCCGCGCACGATCACGGCGGCCGCGCCTCGCCCGGCCGCCTCGCGGATCACGATCCCGGGCTCCTCAAGCCCGGCGGCCAGCACGATCCGGTCCTGGTACGACTTGGCGGGCCCTTCGGCGCCGATGACGATGCCGTCGATGCGCATGTCCTGGCCGAGCGGCGCGAGGAGCAGACGAAGGATGCCGCCCTCGTCGAAGGCGAGCAGTTCGCGCAGGCTGACCCACTTCACCCCGTCGAGCTTATGCGCGCTCTCCTGGTCAGCGCGGCGGCGACGGGGCGAGGTCCTGGCCGGCTTCGACGCTCGGCTGTACGCCGGAGGGCGGAGCGGGGACGGTGTCGATGAAGGCGGTGCCCGCAGCGCGGAAGGCGGCGACCCCTAGTTGCACGGCGGCGGGAGAGACCACCTGGTCCTTGATGTGGTAGATCCAGTCCACCTGTTGCCGGTAGGTGCGCGTGGTCGAAGCGCCGCTCAGGTCGATGAACCACTGGTTGAACTGGATACGCATGGGCTGCTCCGGGTAGTGGATGTCGCCGTGGTCGGCAAAGAGACGGCCGTCCACGTAGTACTTCACGCGTTCGCCGGAGACCTGGATGACCAGGTCGTGCCAGCCTTCGAAGCTCGCCCGCTCTGTGGTTTGGGCGTTCACCGCCTGCCACGGATAGGCCCGGTAGGTCTCCCAGGTCGTGGCGTTCAGGACGGTGCCCGGCTCGTCCCAGCCGCCGTTGGGCAGGTACTCGAAGTCCAGCTCGCAGTAGTCGGGGTCCATGTCTCCCCCCGAGGGGGCGATGGTGAAGAACGTCTGGACGACGTGTTCGCCGTCGGCCCCGCTGGTGGGGGTGTCGCTGAAGCGGACTCTGGCCGCGTAGGTGCCTTCGTGGAACTTGTGATTCGCGGTCAACAGGGAGGTTTGCACGGTGCCGGAGGCGGTGCCGTCCGTGGAGGAGTCGAGCGTCAGCAGCCCGTCGGGGAAGCTGACCGCCGACGGCGACCAGGTCGCGCCGCGCACACCCGGGCGGCCGGAACCGGAGCGCACGGTCCAGCCGCGCAGGGCGAGCAGAGGGTCGGAGGAACCGGCGTAGGAGAAGTCGTCAAAGAGCTCAGCGGCGGCGCCCTGCGGGGTTGGTGTGTCCGTACGGCCAGGCGTGCCCCAAACGAGCCTCCCTTGTACGTAGACGGCGACCTTGTCCCAATTGGCATAGGAGCTCTGCACGCCGTAGGAGTGGTCGTCGGACTGGGTGAAAATCCGCCCGTCGGCTCGGGAGAGGCGAAGTTGTATGTCGCCGCTGGTGGCGCCGGGGTTGAGGGTGCCGCCAGTGAAGCCGAGCTCCAGGTACTGGTCATCGCCCGCCTGGCGGACGAACTGGCCGGTGACGGTGGTGCAGCCCACCATCGCCCAGGAGCAGGAGAACCGGTAGGTCTCCGAGCCGGTCAGGTAATAGCGGATCGTGAGCTCGTTGAGCGGGATCGCGGCGGCACCGTCGTTGAAGAGCTGAAACGAGGGCTCGGCCTGGGCCGTGGTGGGGCCGGGAGAGCTGTTCCTGTATTGGAGGCGCACGGTCTGCTGGGCGTCGGTGGTGAGCAGGCACGCGAGACGGATGGCGGCTGTGACGATCACCACGTAGGTGACCATCCTGCGGGCCAGGAACCGCGCCATCATCTCCTCCTCAACCTGCGGCGGCCGGAGACGGGTTCGCGAGTGCGCCCGGAAAACCTCTCAAGATGAGGGCGCCGCCATAGCGCCAGATATATGTCCGCCCACGTCGGTGACCATCACACCTTTAGTCCTGAACCCGGTAATGAGCACGGCAAGGCTGGTGTGGCGAGTTTCCGGGAGCGACCTCCTCCGCGCTCATGAACGCCGGCTGCGCCACTTCCTCGCGGCGCAGCCTTGGGGTGCGGCGGCGCACCGTCGCCCTCACTGGGCCGCCGGCCACCTCCCGCGCCGCCTCCTCGATGCATCACCATCTTGACAGGTGACGCACGGGCTTGCCAGTATCGTCACCAGTTGAACCGGTGACGCATCGCGCGTTCCCGCCGTATTTCCGCCTGCCGAGAAGGGAAAAGCCATGGCTGCCAGTTACACCGGGGTCGTCACCGTCACGGGGGAGGGCCGGAACGGAGGCCGGGTCCAGGCCGACGACGGCCTCCTCGACACCACGCTCGCCATCCCGAAGGAGTTCGGGGGAGCGGGCGGGGCCACCAACCCCGAGCAGTTGTTCGCCGCAGGCTGGGGCTCCTGTTTTCTCGGCGCTGTCAGAAGGGCGGCGGCAACGCGCAAGATCACGCTGAAGAGCACGGAAATCACGGCGGAGGTGACCCTGCACCACGGCGACGACGGCGAGTTCGGCCTCAGCGCCGTGCTCAACCTGGAGCTCGGAGGCGTGGACCAGCAGACGGCCGACGAGCTCGGCATCGCGGCCCACCAGATCTGCCCGTACTCCAAGGCGACCCGCGGCAACATCCCGGTCACCATCAACGCGAAAGCCGCCTGAGGTGCGACCGGCACAGGACGCCGCCGAGACCACTCGGCGTGCCCGCTTCAGTCGGCTGCCCGAGCGGGTCCGGCTCGAGGACACGGTCGAAGAGCGAGCCGCCACCCCGCCGGACCCCGCGCAGCGGGCCTACGACGCGGACGAATGGCTCGTGCGGTACTGCCTATGAAATCTGGAGGGGCATCGTGATGCGCATTCCCAAATCCGTGAGAGCGCTGGCCGTAGCCGCGATTGTGGCGGCCATCGCCCTAGGGTGCCTGGCCCAGGTGTTCTGAGCGGATGTCATCAGGCCGGTCACCGCAGCCTGGCGATGTCCTCTGCCATTGATCTCCGTGGGAGCGACGCTCGACGTGGGACCACGGTGTGCCGGCCGCAAGAACCGAACGCGTCTTGCCGGCACACCGGACAAAGTCCCGAGCCGCGTCGGCTGTCACGGTGTCTGCAGAAGGCGCTTCAGGGTCACAGCCCAGGGGCCGGCTGCCCGGTCCCGCGTGAGGGGGTCCGGGAGCGCGGAGACCTTGGCGCTCCAGTCGGTCCGCGTGACGTAGCGCTCTCCCTGGTTTCGTGTTCGAAGGTGCGGCGCCATTCATGATAATGACGAGCACTCCCATGCAGCGTCACTGCACCCTGAACTTCTTCGCGACTGTGTCGGCCATTGCCGCCAAGTCGCCTTCTGGATCGTAAAAGATGTTGTGATACTCGATGTTCATCTCCCCGCCGAGCACGTTCAGTATCTCTCTGAGCTGACCCTGTTGCGCCTTCATGTAGTGTGGCAACGCGACAATTTTTATGATGCGCAGACTCTCTGGATCCCCCGTGTATCCC
The DNA here is from genome assembly GCF_005889735.1 of Nonomuraea turkmeniaca. GTDB lineage: Bacteria > Actinomycetota > Actinomycetes > Streptosporangiales > Streptosporangiaceae > Nonomuraea > Nonomuraea turkmeniaca. Next base: position 1,653 of record NZ_VCKY01000012.1, on the reverse strand, counting down.
GCTCGAATCTCGCCGAGGAGCGCCTGGAGATGCGCGGCGTCCAATGCGACGCAGAGCCACTTGTTCGGTGTGCGCAGACCGAATTTATGGAAGAGTGGATTCGTGAAATCTGGATTAACAAAGTGAATTCGATCACCGTTGCGCTGGATGAGGCCGGCCACCTCGAGGCGGGCGACCAGCTCATTCGCCTCTTGCGTAAGCTGGCTCTCGTGGAACAGGTGAAAATCCACGCCTTCTCTTGCGTCGGCCGGAATGGCGCCGGCATCCTTGAGCCGATCTATAATGCTGGCCCAGAACTCGGATCTGGCCTCGTCTGTGAACGGAAAGTCCGGCCTGCCGTCGGGATGGTGTTCACTGGTGTCATTGTAGTCATCCCCCAAGGATGCGATTCTGATGTCAGCCTCTGGCGCCCGTTCGCGCAACGACATGACCACGGTTCCCGTGAGCGTCAGGCCCCTGCGATCGGCTGGTATCGCATTCTCGTCGGTTATGGGACCGCTGTAGTCGACAAGATATGGCCCAAAGCCCTCGATCACTACAACAACTGGTTCACCCGAGCGAAGCGCGTCAACAATCTCCTGTACCTGGATGTACGAAAAATCAACTCCATTCTCTGTATAATCTGCCTCTATTGTCTCGATTTCGGCACTGATGCTTCTCAGTTGCTTCCTGGAGAAGGTGGAACCGAGGCCTTGCTCGAGCTTCTCCTGGAGGATCGGGCGCCACTTGTCGGCCACCCTCTGTACCCGCCGCTCAACGTCGGAGAGGGAGCGGTCCTCTGGACGTGCGGAAGGCTCTTCCCCGTGCGTGCCGAGCGGGCGGGCCGGCTGTGAGCCTTCCGGCGATGTCCGGTCGATGCGTGCGCCAGCCGGGTCCGGACTTTCAGCGGGTTTGCCGGAGAGCCGCTCGCTCGCCGCGGGGACGGCCGATGGCTTGCGCGTATCGGTGGGTAAGGGGTGCCCGTGCCTGCTCAGTTCGTGCAGGATTCCGTCGATCTCGGATTGGAGAGCGTTGCGTTCGGCATCTGTGGTGGCCGATGCCAGCTTGCGGGTAAGGAGCCGGAACTCGTTGTGGCGGGCGGTGACGCATTGGTCGAGGCCGCCTGTCAGGGTGGGCTGCAGGTGGCGAGCGCGTGATTGCGGGGCGGCTCGGCGTTGGAAGGTGTCGGTGAGTTCGTGGATGACAAGTCTGGCCACCTGGTCGGGGGCCACTCGGGGCGTCAGCCGTACCAGATGCGGGTCGGTTTCGGTGCCTTGGCCCACCCGGGTGCGGCCTAGACGGTTGCGCCCGACCGCGCCGATCTCGAAGCGGAAGTGCTGGATGCCGTTGCCGGTGTCCACGACAAGAGTGCTCGCATCGATCCAGCGCCAGCCCTTGACGTCGGTGCCGAAGTCTGCGGGCAGCGCCTGGGTGTCCAAGGCGGCCCGCACTTCATCGACCGTCAGTTCCTGCAGATCCTGGTGTCGTCCGTCAGGGACGAACCGCGTCCCTGCGATGGGCCCGGCCGCCACCAGGGTGTAGCGGGAACGTCGATCTGCCCCGGTCGGCCCCAACCACCGGTTGATCAGCCCGGCGATGCCGCGCTTTGACGGCTCTGTCCTGCCCGCGGGCTGGGCGTCCTGCGTGTCCTGGTCAGAGACCTGTCTCTTATAC